>NZ_MDEJ01000407.1 GCF_002940065.1 Xanthomonas populi | reverse complement strand
TTTGTTGCGCTCAAGTGCCAGCAGCGCACCCTTGCGATCGGTCACCTCCGCCGTCGTCACTGCGATGGCATGCGGCAAGCCTTGCGTGTCTACGGCGATATGTCGCTTGATTCCGGAGACTTTCTTGCCTGCGTCATAGCCTTTCTGACTCGCCGTGTCCGTGTTCTTCACGCTCTGCGCGTCGACGATCAAGAACTTGCTGCATGCGTTGCGCCCCAGTTTCTCGCGGGCCGCGCCAACCTGATTTTTT
>NZ_MDEJ01000406.1 GCF_002940065.1 Xanthomonas populi | reverse complement strand
TCCATCACCGCAGCGGCTTCGTATACCGCGCGTGCCGCAATCTTCAGCCCGCCGTCGCTGTAGGCCCGGACCTGCAGGAAGCAAGATTCGCTGGCTTGACCTGCACGCGTAGTTTCAGCGCGCTGCGGATATGGCGCATCACCGCCGGCGGGACTTCGTCCAACACGGGGAAATACCCCAGCCGTTGGAAGGTCTTGAGCAGGATCGTCAGCGTCAGGCGGTGCGCAGGCTGCCGGGTGTACTCGGCAACG
>NZ_MDEJ01000405.1 GCF_002940065.1 Xanthomonas populi | reverse complement strand
TGTTGCGGATTCATCTGCTGCAACAGTGGTACGCGCTGAGCGATCCGGCGATGGAAGAAGCCTTGCATGAGATCCCGACCTTGCGGCGTTTTGCCCAGCTAGGCGGATTGGACAACGTGCCCGACGAGACCACGATTCTCAACTTTCGCCGCCTGCTGGAAACCCACGGCCTGACCGCGCGGATGCTGGACGCCGTCAACGCGTATCTGGCGCGCAAGGGTCAACGTCTGCGCTCCGGCACAATCGTCGATGCA
>NZ_MDEJ01000404.1 GCF_002940065.1 Xanthomonas populi | reverse complement strand
AGCAGTATGACTTCGGGATGAAAGCGCACATTGGCGTAGACGATGTGTCCGGGTTGGTGCACCACGTGGAATGCACGGCGGCCAACGTCGCAGATATCACGCAGGCGCACAAGCTGCTGCATGGCAAGGAAGACACGCTCAGCGGGGATAGCGGTTACATGGGGCTGGACAATCGCGCGGAGATGGCGCGCAAGCGCAAGTTGCGCTACCTGATTGCAGAGAAGCCGTCCAAGCTCAAGCAGATCAAGAACGCGCGCGAGTT
>NZ_MDEJ01000403.1 GCF_002940065.1 Xanthomonas populi | reverse complement strand
AGCGCAACAAACAGAATGTGAAGCGCGTAAAAGGCCTGCTCTGCGACGGCGGCTATATCGGCGACCCATTTGCACAGGGAGTGCAGGAGATGTTGGGCAGGAAAGTCAAAGTGCAGATCGCAAAGCGCAGCGAACTGCACACCTTCAAGGTCATGCCCAAGCGCTGGATCGTGGAGCGCAGCTTTGCATGGTTAGAGAAGAACCGAAGGCTATGGAAAAACTGCGAGCGTCAGCTCAACACCAGCTTGCAGATGATCCACCTGGC
>NZ_MDEJ01000402.1 GCF_002940065.1 Xanthomonas populi | reverse complement strand
CCGATCCTTGGCGATGCGATGATTGCGCCGCTGCTGCGCCGGGCTCAAAGGCCTGCCGCGCGTGCCCTTGTGCTGGATATCCACGCGATACCCTTGTTCCTTCAAACGCGCTTCACGGTCTCGGTCGGCATAGGCGCTGTCGGCGCGAAGCGTGCGCGAGGTATTGCCCACATCCAGCACACTCTCGAAATGCCGGCTGTCGTGCACGTTCGCGCTGCTGACCTCGTGCACGCGGATCAATCCCCAGCGACGATCGACGTTGGCGTGCAA
>NZ_MDEJ01000401.1 GCF_002940065.1 Xanthomonas populi | reverse complement strand
CCCGGCACGCGCCAACTGGCCGCTGATCGCCGCGCTGATGTCGCCCATCACGTCCTTGTCCTTCAGGCGCTCGCGCCAGACCCAGATCGTTTTCGCATCCGGCACCTTGCCGCTGCCGTCCAGGCCAACAAACCGCACGAAGCTACGCCGATCCAGCAGTTGATACTCCAGCGCGTCGTCGGAAAGGTTGTACAACTGCTGCAACAGCAACACCCTGACCATCACTTCGGTCGGCCACGCTGGCCGGCCGCCCTTGGCCTTGGGCCCCAGCG
>NZ_MDEJ01000400.1 GCF_002940065.1 Xanthomonas populi | reverse complement strand
CAAAGCCCTGCAGGGTCTGACACCGTACGAATTCATCTGCACGCAGTGGACATCCGAACCCGAGCGGTTCAAGGTGAATCAGATCGATCTAATGCCGGGACTGAACACTTTGCGCCTGCTTGCGATTTGTTGACCAATGCGCAGGACGAAACGGTTTTCAGGTAAACCTTGTCGACTAGGGAACCTCTGAATAACGTCCCCAGATGCGCGACACTACACAGCTACGTTGAGGAGTGATCCATGCAACTGACGTTTGGTGACGCTGAGGGTCT
>NZ_MDEJ01000399.1 GCF_002940065.1 Xanthomonas populi | reverse complement strand
GGTCGGGATCTCATGCAAGGCTTCTTCCATCGCCGGATCGCTCAGCGCGTACCACTGTTGCAGCAGATGAATCCGCAACATCGTGGTCAGTGCGTACGGCTGCCGACCTGGCCGTCCTGACACCGGATCGTGCCGTGCAATCAGCACAAGCAACTGCTGCCATGGCACCACTTTCTCCATCTCACTCAGGAAGATTTCGCGGCGGGTCTGCTTGCGCTTACCCAGACCCTCAGCGTCACCAAACGTCAGTTGCATGGATCACTCCTCAACGT
>NZ_MDEJ01000398.1 GCF_002940065.1 Xanthomonas populi | reverse complement strand
TGTTGCGGATTCATCTGCTGCAACAGTGGTACGCGCTGAGCGATCCGGCGATGGAAGAAGCCTTGCATGAGATCCCGACCCTGCGGCGTTTTGCCCAGCTAGGTGGATTGGACAACGTGCCCGACGAGACCACGATTCTCAACTTTCGCCGCCTGCTGGAAACCCACGGCCTGGCCGCGCGGATGCTGGACGCCGTCAACGCGCATCTGGCGCGCAAGGGTCAACGTCTGCGCTCCGGCACAATCGTCGATGCAACCCTGATCGCTGCGCCCAG
>NZ_MDEJ01000397.1 GCF_002940065.1 Xanthomonas populi | reverse complement strand
TTAAGGATAAATTCGCGAAACTCAGGGGTCATTGAATCCAGGATAGGCACTGCGGCGCGTAATGCCATGCTCATCGCATATTGAGTATTCTGACGTTTCCCGCCCCTCATATTTGCCCAGACCAATAGCTCGCCATTCTTCCTTGGCTGCAGGAGTTCCTGCAGCATATCTATGCCCGCTCAGGCCTTTATGGGTTCCCTGCATCATATGCTTTGCGTGAATAAGCTCGTGACCAAGAATTACAAAGGCACTTTCGGGATTGGAATGATCAGGC
>NZ_MDEJ01000396.1 GCF_002940065.1 Xanthomonas populi | reverse complement strand
TTCTGTCGATGGCCACGAACAAATAAAGCTTGCCCTCGGATGTTTGTACCTCTGCGATATCGATATGAAAGTAGCCGATCGGATCGCTTTTGAACCGCTTCTTGGCGGGTTTGTCGCCTTTGATGTCCGGTAGCCGCGAAATGCTATGGCGCTGCAGGCAACGATGCAATGATGAGCGCGTCAGATGCGGGATACTCGGCTGCAGTGCGTAGAGACAGTCGTCCAGCGGCAGCAACGTGTGCTTGCGGAAGGCGACGATCGCCGCCTCATCCTC
>NZ_MDEJ01000395.1 GCF_002940065.1 Xanthomonas populi | reverse complement strand
TCAGGCGTGCGAAGAAGCGTTGCTGGACAGCACCGCGTTGCGGGTCTTTGTTGGGATCGACCTGGGCCGTGAGCGGGTGCAGGATGCGACGACGCTGCTGAAGTTTCGCCACTTGTTGGAGCGTTATGACCTGGGAAGCGAGTTGTTCGCTGAGGTCAACGCGCAGTTGCAGGTACCCGGGCTGAAGGTTGGCACCGGCACGATCTTGGATGCCACGCTGATGGCAGCGCCGAGCTCGACCGAGAATGCAGACAAGCCGCGGGATGGTGAGATGCACCAGA
>NZ_MDEJ01000394.1 GCF_002940065.1 Xanthomonas populi | reverse complement strand
TCTGCCAGATTAGGCGTCGAGAGCCGGCGTGGTCGACCGATCCCCCACAGGTCTGAGCGACCGCGGGAGAGCGAGGTCGCCACGCCGCAATCTCCTGGCAAACGCCCGAACAGTTGCTGGAGTCGGCACTCGTCACGATCAGGCTGGGCAGCCGCAGGCGAGCGCTCGACCCCTCGCGCATAGCGGAGGTTTTCTATGTCTTACGGCGCTGGGATCGCTGTCAGTCACCCGTGGCTGGATCTCCATGTGCATGGCCGCAAAGGCGAGCGGCGCTTTACCAACAC
>NZ_MDEJ01000393.1 GCF_002940065.1 Xanthomonas populi | reverse complement strand
GAGGCGGTCCGGCAAGTGACTGATCGTGGGTTCAAGGTGGCAGAGGTCGCCGAGCGGCTGGGTGTCACGACGCACAGCCTGTACGCCTGGCTGCGCAAGTTCGGCAAGTCTGGCGTGGTGCATCGCGCCGAGGTGGACCAGAGCGCCGAGGTTCGGCGGCTGAAGGCAGAGTTGCGTCGAGTGACCGAGGAGCGCGACCTCCTAAAAAAGGCCGCCGCGTACTTTGCCAATGGGTAAAGGCAAAGTACGCCTTCATGCAAGCCCACTGCGGGGAATTCAGGGTG
>NZ_MDEJ01000392.1 GCF_002940065.1 Xanthomonas populi | reverse complement strand
GAATACGATTGATGGCTGCGATCGATTGGCGTGTTGCGATAAGGGCAGCGGCGACTACCAGGCCCAACAGGCCGTCATCTGGCGCATCATCGGCGATCACTGGACCTTTGCAATGCTTCAACCCAGCCTCGCACCCCGCCCCACGTCCTGTCACAGCCCGCGCCGCGAGGCATTTCCGTCAGCTAGCGGCCGACGTTGCGACTCATTGACTAGGTCCTGTTAACACTAATGGCCTGAGCGAGTAAACTATCGGGTATGGAGATCACACCAGAGCAATTTTCCCTAATC
>NZ_MDEJ01000391.1 GCF_002940065.1 Xanthomonas populi | reverse complement strand
CCACTGCTTGCAGATGAATTCGTACGGTGTCAGACCCTTCAGGGCTTTGAGTCTGCGAGCGAAGTTGTAGGCGTCGATGACGTTGGCCACATGCTGTTGCAGTTGTGCGTGATCGTCGTAGTGGACGCGTTTGACAGTGGCGTCTTTGATCGTGCGATTCATCCGCTCGACCTGCCCCTTGGTCCAGGGATGCTTGACCTTGGTCAAACGGTGTTCGATGCCGTGCTCCTCGCAGACACGAGTGAAGAGATGCGCACAGGCATAGCGGTCGGCACTGCGGTTGGTGAA
>NZ_MDEJ01000390.1 GCF_002940065.1 Xanthomonas populi | reverse complement strand
AGCGATTACGCACACTGCCCGAACACGTCTACAACCAGATGGTCATGGGCTGAAAAACGTGGGGATACCTCAGGGTCAGGCTCTTTTCACCGCCGACCTTCAAAAGTGAGCTGACTCGCAGTCAGCACAGACTTTTTCACGGATTCACGCCGACCCCCAAGCCGGCCAGGCCGGCCAAGACACTGGCGCGGCGACGGCGGCCCCCAGCACCTTATAGGAGCCTCTAAAAACCCCAGCAATCTGCCATCATTGACTTGACGCCCTGCCAGCGGAGAACGACAGACATGAT
>NZ_MDEJ01000389.1 GCF_002940065.1 Xanthomonas populi | reverse complement strand
AAGAAGCCGTAAGCCGATGATGGAGCATGCAAGCCAGAGCAACGCCAAGTGGAGATCGATGCGGCGTTCAAAGCGGATGAGTAGTTTGCCCATGCCTGCGAACCAGGCATGCATACGCTCGACGACCCAGCGATGACGGCCCAGACGGTCGTTGCGGTCGATGCCCTTGCGTGCAATCGGCGCAATGATGCCCCGCTGCTTGCGGAAGGTGCGACAACGTTCGATATCGTCGGCGTTGCCGGCATGCAGTTTGCCTGGCCAACGTCGCCGGCGCCCTGGTTTTCCGGAGAG
>NZ_MDEJ01000388.1 GCF_002940065.1 Xanthomonas populi | reverse complement strand
CGTTGCCGAGTACACCCGGCAGCCTGCGCACCGCCTGACGCTGACGATCCTGCTCAAGACCTTCCAACGGCTGGGGTATTCCCCCGTGTTGGACGAAGTCCCGCCGGCGGTGATGCGCCATATCCGCAGCGCGCTGAAACTGCGCGTGCAGGTCAAGCCAGCGAATCTTGCCAACGCCTTGCGCTATCGCTACTACCGTCGGATCCGTCAATTCCTGCAGGTCCGGGCCTACAGCGACGGCGGGCTGAAGATTGCGGCACGCGCGGTATACGAAGCCGCTGCGGTGATGGA
>NZ_MDEJ01000387.1 GCF_002940065.1 Xanthomonas populi | reverse complement strand
GGCAGGGCAGGCAGGGGAGCTCTCGCGCCTTCAAGCCTAACGGAGACGGAGTTCGCGCATGAACGGCATCGGGATTGATGGGTGCAAGGCGCTGTTGGATGTGGCCGTCCACCGCGGCCCTTTCGCGCAGTTTCACAACACACCCGCGGGCCACCGCAAGTTGTTGTCCTGGCTGGCACACCATGAGGTCGGCCAGCGTGTCCTGGAGGCCTGTGGCGGATACGAACAGGCAGTGCTGGATGCCCTGTTCGACGCCGGTCACGTGGTGGTCCGGTGCGCGCCGCTGCCATGC
>NZ_MDEJ01000386.1 GCF_002940065.1 Xanthomonas populi | reverse complement strand
AAGCTCGACGTCATGTTCCTCGGATTCCTGAGCTTCGTCCTGATCGTTGAAGGGCTTCGTATGTGTTAACAGGCCATAGTTGATGCGTTGCATGCTAGAGTCCCATCACTTGCTCCCGCTGAGCATGGATGGTTTGGCGGGATAGTGGCCCCAAGTGACAAGGCAATTAATTTCTCTGAGGAAGTTAACTTTATTGATCGGCTCGAACAGCGGATGAATTCAAAGGAGCCTCTAAAAACCCCATCAATCTGCCATCATTGACTTGACGCCCTGCCAGCGGAGAACGACAGACATGAT
>NZ_MDEJ01000385.1 GCF_002940065.1 Xanthomonas populi | reverse complement strand
GATTGCACGCCCCACAGCGCAGTGGCGTTGCGGTGCGCCGCCTCCCCGCCGCCGGCACCGTGCCACGCCGGGGCGTGGCCGCCGGACAGGTTCGCCTGCGCGCAGGCGCGCCCATCGCGCGCCTGCGCGTAGGCCTGCGTGTCGGCCTCGGCTAACTGACCGCCCGGCGTGGCCGGCGTGCCCGCTTCGCCCTTGCCGTTGTACAGCGCCCCCAGCACCACCGGGCGGTCGATGTCCCCTTCCAGAAACCCCACCAGCACTTCCTGGCCCACGCGCGGCAGGAACTGGCTGCCCACGCC
>NZ_MDEJ01000384.1 GCF_002940065.1 Xanthomonas populi | reverse complement strand
CTGGCAAGCCTTGGGCGCCAGCTTGGCGCGTTGACGGGAGCCGTAGTAGCCCGAGCGGCTGACACCCAGCACGCGACACAAGTGCCCGACAGGAACGGCCTTCTTGTGCAGCTGCTCGACGAGCTGGTAGCGCATCCAAGCTCGCGGGCAGAGAAGGCCGACGCTTTTTTTTTAGGATATCGACTTAGAGCGACTAACAAACCCCTAGAATATTGTCTCGCCGGTGGCAAAATTGCGAACATGACGCCTCGCAAAGAGATTCCCATTGCGCTGTGGAAGCGCATCGAGCCGCTGATTCCG
>NZ_MDEJ01000383.1 GCF_002940065.1 Xanthomonas populi | reverse complement strand
AGCACGCTATCCCAGTGACGTCAGCCGCGAGCAGTTTGAGCAGATCCGCGCTCTGCTTGAAGGTGCACGCAAGAAGACCGCGCCACGCAAAGTCGATTTGTACGATGTTTTTTGCGCAGTGCTATATCTGCTCAAGAGTGGTTGCCAGTGGCGGATGTTGCCGAGACGTTTCCCAAATGGCGCACGGTGCATGCGTACTTCCAGATCTGGAGCGAAGTGGATGAGCACGGAGTGAGCCTGCTGGAGCGGGCGTTAAAAAAATCAGGTTGGCGCGGCCCGCGAGAAACTGGGGCGCAACGC
>NZ_MDEJ01000382.1 GCF_002940065.1 Xanthomonas populi | reverse complement strand
TTTTTTTAATGCACCCGTGCCATCGGGATGCACCTTGATGCTGGTGGAGTCCAGCCAGACCGCCTCGATTTTGATGCGCACGATTTGGGACTTCTGCAATTGGGCGAACATCCGGTCCAGCACACCCGCCTTGGCCCAACGGTTCATGCGCGTGTACACCGTATGCCAGTTGCCAAAGCGCTTGGGCAGGCCGCGCCATTTGCAGCCATGCTCGGCAACGTAAAGGATGGCGTTGACCACTTGCAGGTTGGTCATGCTCACATTGCCGCGCTGCGTCGGCAGGCAGTGCTCGATTAGGGAAAATTGCTCTGGT
>NZ_MDEJ01000381.1 GCF_002940065.1 Xanthomonas populi | reverse complement strand
TGATCATGTCTGTCGTTCTCCGCTGGCAGGGCGTCAAGTCAATGATGGCAGATTGCTGGGGTTTTTAGAGGCTCCTTTACCATCATTGTTGGCCGGCAACACGCTCCTGGCGCACATGGATGCATCCATCAGAATCTCCATGCATTGGAGACACTGCTTTGCGCTAGCCTGAGCAGGCCAAGCAAACCCGCATAGCCAGATACATGCCTGAGTAATTGATCGCGTAAAAAGAACGCTTGGATCTGAGGTATCCCCACGTTTTTCAGCCCATGACCATCTGGTTGTAGACGTGTTCGGGCAGTGTGCGTAATCGCTCC
>NZ_MDEJ01000380.1 GCF_002940065.1 Xanthomonas populi | reverse complement strand
TGCGTCAGGTCTGTGCCAGTTGGGCGCCTGGCGCAAGCAAATGGAGCCGAGTCAGGTGGTGCTGGAAGCCACCGGCGGCGACGCACTGGCGGCACCGGATGCGCTGCATACGGCCGGCTTGCCGAGGGTGCGGGCGAACCCGCGTCAGGCGCGCGACGTTGCCAAGGACATTGGTCACCTGGCCCAGACCGATCGCCTGGATGCACGCGTGCTGGCGATGATGGCGACGGTGTTGCCCCTTGACGCCCTACCAGCGGCTGGAAGGCTGGCGCCGTCAGCTGCGCCCGTACCAGCAGCGCCGCACGCAGGTGTTGGCGACGGT
>NZ_MDEJ01000379.1 GCF_002940065.1 Xanthomonas populi | reverse complement strand
GCACCGCTGCCTGCAACGCCATGGCATCTCGCGGCTCCCCGAGATTACAGGCGACAAAGCCGCCAAGAAGCGGTTCAAAAGCGATCCGATTGGCGACTTCCACATCGACATTGCACAGGTGCGGACGGCCGAGGGCAAGCGCGCTCTGTTCGTGGCCATCGACAGGACGTCCACGTTTGCGCTCACCGCACTCCATGCCTCGGCCAACAAGCTGGTTGCAGCGCAGTTCCTGCGCACTGTGCTCCAAGCAGTGCCCTACCCCCTGCAGACGGTTCTGACGGATAACGGCATCCAGTTCACCAACCGCAGTTCCGACCGATATGCCTG
>NZ_MDEJ01000378.1 GCF_002940065.1 Xanthomonas populi | reverse complement strand
AGGTGTGGTCGATGGACGTCGTATTCGACCGCACTGCCGAAGGCCGCGTCATCAAGTGCCTGGTGATCGTGGATGATGCAACACACGACGCGCTCGCCATCGACGTGGAGCGCGTGATTCTCCGGCGACGGGGTGACGCGCGTACTAGGTGTTCAGTCCCGGCATTAGATGGATCGGATTCACCTTGAACCGCTCGGGTTCGGATGTCCACTGCTTGCAGATGAATTCGTACGGTGTCAGACCCTTCATGGCTTTGAGTCTGCGAGCGAAGTTGTAGGCGTCGATAAAGTTGGCCAGGTGTTGTTGCAGTTGTGCGTGATCGTCGTAGT
>NZ_MDEJ01000377.1 GCF_002940065.1 Xanthomonas populi | reverse complement strand
CGGCGCGGCGTGCGCGATGGCCGCGGGCAGCTGACGCAGCGCTGCAGCTGGACACAGCGCCCAAGCGTGGTGGAGCAGCGAAGCCGCATCGGCGATTGGGAGCTGGACACCATCCGGGCCTCCCATGGAAAAGCGGTCGTGGTCAGCATGACCGAACGCCGCAGTCGCCTGCATCTGCTGGCCTACTCGCCTGACGGTACCGCCGAGAACGTGCGCAACGCCATCGTCCAGCGCCTGGGCGGCCTGCGCCACACGGTGCACACCCTCACCGCCGACAACGGCAAGGAGTTCGCCGATCATCGCCTCATTGCCGCCTGCTTGCAGAGCGAT
>NZ_MDEJ01000376.1 GCF_002940065.1 Xanthomonas populi | reverse complement strand
AAGGTGCGCGCGCGTGTGGAGCATGTCTTTGCGGTGGTCAAGCGCTTGTGGGGGTTTGCCAAGGTGCGTTATCGCGGTTTGGCCAACAACGCCAACCGTAGCTTTGTGGCGCTGGGGTTGGCGACTGTGTACCTGTCACGCACCCGCTTGGTGGGATAACTGCGCCCGACAAGGGCACCGTGGGCTGCGCCAGCCGGCGCACACCGCTTCAAGTCACCAATATCCTGTGTTTTTAACCAGTCTCTCGGGCTTGTGACGCACGTCAGTAGCGTTGAGTCTTCAACCGTTGGGCGGGTTCTTGATGCTGGTGCTTGATCAGCGTTGCCTTAG
>NZ_MDEJ01000375.1 GCF_002940065.1 Xanthomonas populi | reverse complement strand
CGGGTTCGGATGTCCACTGCGTGCAGATGAATTCGTACGGTGTCAGACCCTGCAGGGCTTTGAGCCTGCGACCGTCGTTGTAGGCGTCGATGACGTTGGCCACATGCTGTTGCAGTTGTGCGTGATCGTCGTAATGGAAGCGTTTGACAGTGGCTTCCTTGATGGTCCGGTTCATCCGTTCGACCTGCCCGTTGGTCCAGGGATGCTTAACCTTGGTCAAGCGGTGTTCGATGCCGTGCTCCTCGCAGACGCGAGTGAAGAGATGCGCACAGGCATATCGGTCGGAACTGCGGTTGGTGAACTGGATGCCGTTATCCGTCAGAACCGTCTG
>NZ_MDEJ01000374.1 GCF_002940065.1 Xanthomonas populi | reverse complement strand
CAGACGGTTCTGACGGATAACGGCATCCAGTTCACCAACCGCAGTTCCGACCGATATGCCTGTGCGCATCTCTTCACTCGTGTCTGCGAGGAGCACGGCATCGAACACCGCTTGACCAAGGTCAAGCACCCCTGGACCAACGGGCAGGTTGAGCGGATGAATCGGACGATCAAAGAAGCAACTGTCAAACGCTTCCACTACAACGATCACGCACACCTGCAACAGCATTTGGCCAACTTCATCGACGCCTGCAACGACGGTCGCAGGCTCAAAGCCCTGCAGGGTCTGACACCGTACGAATTCATCTGCACGCAGTGGACATCCGAACCCG
>NZ_MDEJ01000373.1 GCF_002940065.1 Xanthomonas populi | reverse complement strand
CGCTGATTTTTTGAAGGTATGGTCATCATCCAGTGCGTGTCACCACGGCTACGACTTGGTTGTTCGAGGTGCCCTTATATGATGAACGGTGACAGCGTGATCAATAGCTCGCTCGTCTAGCGAGAAAAATTGGAATCAGCTGCTGTAGCCCGCAGGTTTTTCGGGCTGCCGGGCATCGCGCCGCAGTACTCGGCAGCATCCAGAAGAAGAGCGGCGTTAGAGAATCTCTGAACAAGCGGCCAGGATCCTTGCAGTTCAAACAGCACCGTCGAGATGAGGGGTGTCGTTGGTTTGCGTGGCGTAGTCCATGCAGCGTCTGGCGGCTTATCCTG
>NZ_MDEJ01000372.1 GCF_002940065.1 Xanthomonas populi | reverse complement strand
TAGAAATCGCTCTGCAAGCAGGCGGCAATGAGGCGATGATCGGCGAACTCCTTGCCGTTGTCGGCGGTGAGGGTGTGCACTGTATGGCCTAGGCCACCGAGCCGCTGGACGATGGCGTTGCGCACGTTCTCGGCGGTGCCGTCAGGCGAATAAGCAAGCAGATGCAGGCGACTGCGACGTTCGGTCATGCTGACCACCACGGCCTTTCCATGGGAGGCCCGGAGGGTGTCCAGCTCCCAATCGCCGATGCGGCTGCGCTGCTCCACCACGCTTGGGCGCTGTGTCCAGCTGCAGCGCTGCGTCAGCTGCCCGCGGCCATCGCGCACGCCGCGCCG
>NZ_MDEJ01000371.1 GCF_002940065.1 Xanthomonas populi | reverse complement strand
TATGCTGGTCGATCTTCGTGGCCAGTCGGCGAAATTCGTTCATTCCCATGTCCGTCACAAAAGGCGCGCTGATTGCCCTTGGGCAGAGAGAAGTGTCACCGCCTTCTTATCGAAGGAAACGAAGGTTTCCCCACCAAGCCAATTACCTTCGTAGGCAATGACGCCATCGGCAAAGTCACCGCCTGCGTCGAGCACCAGCAAACCGGCCTCCACGGCGGGCCTGTTCACTTCCACGTTGGCGGCGGCCAATAGCGCCCGGATCGCGTCGGCCGCGTCAGATTGCTGGAAGCCATAGACACGCATCAGCACCCAGACAAATTCGCATAGGCACGGCAGC
>NZ_MDEJ01000370.1 GCF_002940065.1 Xanthomonas populi | reverse complement strand
GCGTTGTCGTGGCAGTTGCCACGCCGACTCATGCTGCACACCAAGCCATGGGACGCCAGGAAACTGCGCCAGTCATCGCTGGTGTAGACAGACCCTTGGTCCGAGTGAACCAAGCAACCAGCGTTGGGTTTGCGCCGCCACACCGCAGACAACAAGGCCTGCACGACCAACTCGGTATCGGCCCGATCGCGCATCGCCCAGCCGACGACCTGCCTGGGAAACAGATCGATCACAACAGCCAGGTACATCCAGCCTTGATGCGTGCGGATGAAGGTGAAATCGCTCGCCCAGGCCGTGTCCGGCTCAGTCACGTCGAACTGTCGGTCAAGCAGGTTGG
>NZ_MDEJ01000369.1 GCF_002940065.1 Xanthomonas populi | reverse complement strand
CCAACCTGCTTGACCGACAGTTCGACGTGACTGAGCCGGACACGGCCTGGGCGAGCGATTTCACCTTCATCCGCACGCATGAAGGCTGGATGTATTTGGCTGTTGTGATCGATCTGTTTTCCAGGCAGGTCGTCGGCTGGGCGATGCGCGATCGGGCCGACACCGAGTTGGTCGTGCAGGCCTTGTTGTCTGCGGTGTGGCGGCGCAAACCCAATGCTGGTTGCTTGGTTCATTCGGACCAAGGGTCTGTCTACACTAGCGATGACTGGCGCAGTTTCCTGGCGTCCCATGGCTTGGTGTGCAGCATGAGTCGGCGTGGCAACTGCCACGACAACGC
>NZ_MDEJ01000368.1 GCF_002940065.1 Xanthomonas populi | reverse complement strand
GTGCGGTCGAACAAAAAGTCCATCGACCACACCTGGTTGGCCTGCGCCGGCCGCAACAGCTGCTGACGCTCGCCCACCGGTACTTTTTTGCGCTTGCGGCGCCTGACCTGCAGCTGCTGCTCGCGGTACAACCGCTCCACGCGCTTGTAGTTCACGATGCGCCCCTCCTGTCGCAATTTGAGATAGATCATCCCCACGCCATAACGGCGATGGCGATGCGCCAACGCAACAATGCGCTCGCGCAGTTCGCCATTGCGATTTTCGCGTGGGCAGTAGCGCAGCGCACTGGCGCTCATGCCGATCGCTGCCAGGGCGCGGCGCTCGCTGGCACCGCACCCAA
>NZ_MDEJ01000367.1 GCF_002940065.1 Xanthomonas populi | reverse complement strand
GCAAGCCAGAGCAACGCCAAGTGGAGATCGATGCGGCGTTCAAAGCGGATGCGCAGTTTGCCCATGGCTGCGAACCAGGCGTGGGTGCGCTCGACGACCCAGCGATGACGGCCCAATCGGTCGTTGCGCTCGATCCCCTTGCGTGCAATCTGCGCAATGATGCCGCGCTGCTTCAGGAAGGCGCGACAGCGGTCGATGTCGTAGGCCTTGTCGGCGTGCAATGTGTCTGGCCAACGTCGCCGGCGCCCTGGTTTGCCACCAATTGGCGGCAAGGCCTCGATCAACTCCTCGAACACGACCGAGTCGTGCCGATGGGCGCCGGTGACGCACACCGCCAAGGG
>NZ_MDEJ01000366.1 GCF_002940065.1 Xanthomonas populi | reverse complement strand
GGCAGCGATCGGTATGAGCGCCAGTGCGCTGCGCTATTGCCCGCGCGAAGACCGCAACGTCGAGCTGCGCGAGCGCATCCTGGCGTTGGCGCATCGCCATCGCCGCTACGGCGTGGGAATGATCTATCTCAAACTGCGACAGGAAGGGCGCATCGTGAACTACACGCGTGTGGAGCGGCTGTACCGCGAGCAGCAGCTGCAGGTCCGCCGCCGCAAACGCAAAAAGGTGTCGGTGGGCGAGCGTCAACCGCCGCTGCGGCCAGCGCAGGCCAACCAGGTGTGGTCGATGGACGTCGTATTCGACCGCACTGCCGAAGGCCGCGTCATCAAGTGCCTGGTGATCGTGGA
>NZ_MDEJ01000365.1 GCF_002940065.1 Xanthomonas populi | reverse complement strand
TGGAAGCGCGGTTTGCGACCATAGCCCACCTGGGCACGCAGTCCCTCGGTGCGCATCAGCCGATGCACCCGATGGCGACTGCAACGCTCACCCAGATCGCGCAGATCCGTGGTGATCTTGCGATGCCCATAGACACTGCCGCTGGCCAGCCAGTGGTGCTTGATCAGTCCAAGCAAGCGATCATCTTCCTTGGCGCGCTCACTGTTGGGCGAGCACAACCAGGCGTAATAGCCCGACCGGTTGACCCGCAATACCCGGCACATCGCACACACCCTGAATTCCCCGCAGTGGGCTTGCATGAAGGCGTACTTTGCCTTTACCCATTGGCAAAGTACGCGGCGGCCTTTTT
>NZ_MDEJ01000364.1 GCF_002940065.1 Xanthomonas populi | reverse complement strand
CGCCATGCGCGCACTTGTTTCTACACGATCCGGGTGCAACCAGCTGATCTATCTCGGGAAAACGTGGGGAAACCTCAGGAGCAGGGGCTCTTTATCTCTGCAAGAGCCTGCAAGCTGGAAACTCGCTCGCTCTCGGTGATATCGCTGGATGGGCTCGCACCATGCTGGATGTACGAAATATCTACTTGGAAAACATAAAGCCAAGTTTTAAGGCAGGTGATGATGCCGACGCAATTACCTGGCCACACTTCGAAGCCTTTCTGGCGCGTAGACAGTCAGGAACACTTAAGGGCACCTCGAACAACCAAGTCGTAGCCGTGGTGACACGCACTGGATGATGACCATACCTTCAAAAAATCAGC
>NZ_MDEJ01000363.1 GCF_002940065.1 Xanthomonas populi | reverse complement strand
CCGCCTGCCGTGCGATCCCCGCTCGCTGACGCGGTGGCGGCAGCGGCTGGGCGAGAATGGAAGACTTGCTGGCGCACCCCCTCAACGCTGCGCACGGCGTCAACGCACGCTGCTGGGGCGCGTGTTGCGCGACATGCAGCGCGACATGCAGCGCAAGCTGGACCAGGTGGAAACATCCGTGCGCGAACGCATTGCTGTCTGTCTGGAACGTGCGCAACGGCGGTACACGCAGCGCCCGAAAGACACACAAAAACTGTACGCATTGCATGCCCCGGAAGTGGCATGCATCGGCAATGGCAAAGCGCGTCAGCCCTACGAATTCGGCGTCAAGGTCGGCATTGCGGTGAGTGCCTGCAAGGGATT
>NZ_MDEJ01000362.1 GCF_002940065.1 Xanthomonas populi | reverse complement strand
CATTGGCGATTGGGAGTTGGACACCATCCGTGCCTCGCACCGCAAGGCCGTGGTGGTCAGCATGACCGAACGTCGCAGTCCCCTGCATCTGCTTGCCTACTCGCCCGATGGCACGGCCGAGAACGTGCGTAACGCCATCGTCCAACGCCTGGGCAACTGCGCCACGCCGTGCATACCCTGACCGCAGACAACAGCAAGGAATGTGCCGATCATCGACTCATCGCCACTGCGCTGCAGGCCGATGTCTACTTGGTTTTCTGGCTGTTGCGCGTTGATGCAGTTAGGGGTCAGGCTCTGAGGTTTCCCCACGTTTTCCCGAGATAGATCAGCTGGTTGCACCCGGATCGTGTAGAAACAAGTGCGCGC
>NZ_MDEJ01000361.1 GCF_002940065.1 Xanthomonas populi | reverse complement strand
CCCTGAAGGGTCTGACACCGTACGAATTCATCTGCAAGCAGTGGACATCCGAACCCGAGCGGTTCAAGGTGGACCCGATCGATCTAATGCCGGGACTGAACACCTAGTCGTCCCTGAAAACCCCCAACCACCCAACCACCCAACCACCGCAAGGCCTTGATCCCTCGCCAGACGTGCCAGAACGGCCAGTTTTCGCTACGCCGAGGGCTGATTTCTGGCGATTTGCACCCATGCGTACACGCCGTCCTGCTGCCGAGCACCTGCCTGCCGAGGCGTTGTTTCGTTGGCGCCTGGAGAACCAGATCGAGCTGCGCCATCCGTTGGCGCAACTGAGCCATCGGATGCCGTGGGTAGCGTTGCAACAGGCACT
>NZ_MDEJ01000360.1 GCF_002940065.1 Xanthomonas populi | reverse complement strand
CTTCGAGCCGATGGCGTGCTTGAGATCGGCGTTGAGGCGCTCTTCGGGATTGAGCTCCGGGCTGTCGCTGGGCAAGTAGAACAACTCAATCTTCTTGCTGCGCTTGGCCACCCATGCCTTGACCAATGGGCTGTGATGGACACGCAGGTTGTCCAGAATCAGGAACCCCTTGTGTTTCGTGCTCTTGATCAACGCCGCAAGACATTCGATCAATTTCTCGGCGTTGAATGCGTCGTCAATGATCATCCAGCGCGCTTCTGCCTTGTTGGTGACGGCGGCAAGGATCGACAGCTTTTGCCGCGTCCCACCGACTGCGAAGGCCACCGGCGTCTTGCCGGCCGGGGCGTCGCAACGACCGCGCACATCGGTGTTC
>NZ_MDEJ01000359.1 GCF_002940065.1 Xanthomonas populi | reverse complement strand
CACCGCACCCAATCCACTCGCGCACCAGCGCACGACGCGCCGGTGCGCTCACCACGTTTTTCGCAGCGCATCCTTGATCAGATCGTTCTCGAACAGCTGCTCGGCCAGCAACGTCTTCAGCCGGGCATTCTCGGACTCAAGGTCTTTGAGCCGCTTGGCATCGGGCACGCGCATCCCGCCGAACTTGCTGCGCCACAAATAGTACGAGGCCTCGCTGACGCCATGGCGCCGGCATAGGTCCTTGATCGCCACGCCGCTTTCGGCTTCGCGCAGAAAGCCGATGACCTGCTCGTCGGTAAAACGCTTCTTCACGTCCAATCTCCTTCGGGGTAGGGAATTGGACTCCAAACTGGCGTGCTACTCAAAATCGGGGG
>NZ_MDEJ01000358.1 GCF_002940065.1 Xanthomonas populi | reverse complement strand
ATCAGCTCGGCATAACACGTCAGCTCGGTGCCACGATCGCAGGTCAGGCTTGTCCGCCTCGAGGCCGGCAGCTTCTTCATCTGTCAGGTAAACCCCTCCAGCGCATCTGCCGCCGTGCAGCCATCCATCCGGCACAGCACGACAACGCGCGTCTTGCGCTCCACCAACGTGCCCACGCAGGACCGATTGAACGCGCCCTTGATCAAGTCGTCTTCCCAGTGGCCTGGGGCCAAGCACTGCTGCACCTGTTCGGGGCGGTGCACAATCCGCAGCTCCTCCGGCACCCAACTGCGTTTGGCAGCAGTCGTACGCCGTCATCCGCGCGATGGTGTGTGCTGGGGCAGCGCCTGGACCAATTCTTTCTTCAAGCCCCCA
>NZ_MDEJ01000357.1 GCF_002940065.1 Xanthomonas populi | reverse complement strand
AGCGATTACGCACACTGCCCGAACACGTCTACAACCAGATGGTCATGGGCTGAAAAACGTGGGGATACCTCAGATCCAGACACTCCAACATCTGGCGTGAGATAAGCTGACCCTTGCACTGCATACGAGCCAGTTCACCCTGCGTCCATTCGCGGGCTAGGCGTCCTTTTTCCAGCAGCCAAATCCTCCTGGCGTATGATTGGGCAAGGTCGATATTGTGTGTTGCTAACAATACGCTTTGACCACTGGATTGCACACATTTACTCAGGAATCTCAGCGTGTGCGCTACGCTCGGCAGATCAAGTCCATTAAAGGAGCCTCTAAAAACCCCAGCAATCTGCCATCATTGACTTGACGCCCTGCCAGCGGAGAACGACAGACATGAT
>NZ_MDEJ01000356.1 GCF_002940065.1 Xanthomonas populi | reverse complement strand
CCTTAACTCATCGAGCAGATTATTGCCACTTGGTCCGCTTCTTAGCCTATTCAGAGAACTCTCCACTTCCCCTGGAAAATGTGCATCTTGCTCATCATGAGATACAAATATACATGGATGGCTTGTAGGAGTGATATTCATGCCGGGGATGTCTCCTGGAACGTGTCAGAAACAGCGCAAAAAAACGGGGTTTCGAGCATGATGGCCGGCCGGCGGGCGTTGATCAGACCTTCCTTAGCGTATATTCTCCGCCTCGCCTCGCCAGTCGATGCTGAGACAATCTTGACGGACGCCCGCTTAAACCATCGAATGCTCCTGCATTGAAGCTGGTGGTTGATGAGAGGAAGGGGGCGTAACATTCGGGGAGATGAGGGCGATCCTAGATC
>NZ_MDEJ01000355.1 GCF_002940065.1 Xanthomonas populi | reverse complement strand
GCTGATTTTTTGAAGGTATGGTCATCATCCAGTGCGTGTCACCACGGCTACGACTTGGTTGTTCGAGGTGCCCTTATGTATGTCGATTACCAAAAAGGAGCCGCTCTTGCAGGGGGCATGACATCGGCAGCGATTACCTTGGGCGGTCTGGCAGCCGGTGCATGTGGGATTGGCTCTGCTGTAGTTGGAGCGGTTAACCCCATGTCCACTCGCCGCGATCTTGAGTCCGGCATGATGGTAACGGCAGGGCGAACTAACCACCTCGTTGCCGGCAACACCGTCTGGAATCCAGCGTATCGGCAGCATGTATTAGGGCCTGTTAACACTAATGGCCTGAGCGAGTAAACTATCGGGTATGGAGATCACACCAGAGCAATTTTCCCTAAT
>NZ_MDEJ01000354.1 GCF_002940065.1 Xanthomonas populi | reverse complement strand
GCTCCACCACCCTTGGGCGCTGTGTCCAGCTGCGTCGCTGTGTCAGCTGCCCGCGGCCATCGCGCACGCCACGTCGGCGGCGTTCAGCAAGACCTCGATTGGTGCGATCCGCTCAGCAGCAATGCGTGGACGCTGGCTGGCCTGCGTGCGCCGATGCTCGCTGAGGCGCTGCGCGTGGTCTGGCAGAGACTGCCCAGCGTGCTGATTGCGGCGCAGTTCGCGGCTGATCGTGCCGGGTGCACGCTCCAATACACGGGCGATGGCCCGCATCGACATGCCGGTTTCATACAACGCACGCAGACGGTATCGTTCCGGAAGATCCAGACGGCTGGATGACCTGAGCGACTCCACTTGGCGGTGAAGTCGCTCAGGTCAGGTCGCCTGGATCACGTC
>NZ_MDEJ01000353.1 GCF_002940065.1 Xanthomonas populi | reverse complement strand
GGATGATCGATGCCCGAGTTCTTCGCGTCCTGTGGCACCGAAGCCAAGTGCCATCGCGCGCTCTACACGTGGCGCTGGCCGCAAGGCTGTCGTTGCCCTGTCTGCACCGGGCGGGTGCGGTCGCGTTTCAAGCGGGGTGCTGCGCTCTACTCCCAATGCAGCGCGTGCCGGCATCAGACCAGTCTGATCGCAGGCACGATGTTTGCCGGCACCAAACTGCCGCTGCGCACCTGGATGCTGGCGTTGCACCTGTTGACCTCGACCAAAAACCAACATGGCCGCACTGGAGTTAATGCGCCATCTGGGGGTCAACTCCAAGCGCGCCTGGCGGATGAAGCACAAGATCATGCAGGTCATGACCGAGCGCGAAGCCACGCGGAAACTGGTGGGTTTCG
>NZ_MDEJ01000352.1 GCF_002940065.1 Xanthomonas populi | reverse complement strand
CTCAGATCGCTGATTTTTTGAAGGTATGGTCATCATCCAGTGCGTGTCACCACGGCTACGACTTGGTTGTTCGAGGTGCCATTTATTTTCATGGACCTATCCTTAGGGTTTAGTTAAAATAATTTTAATTTTATCGACTTTGCTATCAAGCAAGGCTGCATCGCCCACGCCAACCAGGTTGTTACGCACGAACGATTCGAAATTTGGGCTTGAACATCCACCAGTATTGAGGCAAACAGAGTTCATTAATTCAGATCCCGCACTGCAATTAAGGCCCATCTGACATGCAGCTATACTCCACGCATAGCCGGAGACCGGGCCTGAGGCTGAGGTATCCCCACGTTTTTCAGCCCATGACCATCTGGTTGTAGACGTGTTCGGGCAGTGTGCGTAATCGCTC
>NZ_MDEJ01000351.1 GCF_002940065.1 Xanthomonas populi | reverse complement strand
AAAAAAACGGCCCACAAGACATCGGTAAGTCCCGCGGTGGATGGAACACCAAGATTCATATGGTTGCCGCGGATGCTCGAACAGCCATCACGTTTGGATTGACACCTGGCAACGCGCATGACGCACCTGCAGGCCGCACGTTGCTTGAACATCTGGGGCCAGTGAAGCGACCGATTCATTTACTGATGGACCGTGCTTACGAAGGCAACGAAACCCGCCAGCTGGCGCTTGATCTTGGCTTCGTGCCGGTGGTCCCGCCGAAGTCCAACCGGGTCGATCCTTGGGAATACAACCGGGAGATGTACAAGCGACGCAACGAAGTGGAGCGACTGTTCCGTCGTCTGAAAGGCTACCGCCGGATTTTCTCGCGCTTTGAGAAGCTCGACGTCATGTTCCTCGGAT
>NZ_MDEJ01000350.1 GCF_002940065.1 Xanthomonas populi | reverse complement strand
CATGGCAATCGGTATGCGCCTGATCAGGCGCAACGCGCGAGTCAACAGCGGCGCACGCAAGCAAGCGCTCGCGCATCGGTGCCGAGCGCATCGCGCAGATCGAGGTCTTGTTGGCCGAGCACTTCAGTCCCGAACAGATCGCCGGCTGCACCGGCTTGGTCAGTCACGAATGGATCTATCGGCACATGTATGCCGACCAGCGATATGGTGCGCACTTGCGTCGACGCCGCCGCAACCGCCGTCGGCAGGGCGTACGCGATGGCCGTGGCCAGCTGAAGCACCGGCGCAGCTGGGTAGAACGCCCGACCGTCGGGGAGCAGCGTAGCCGCATTGGCGATTGGGAGTTGGACACCATCCGTGCCTCGCACCGCAAGGCCGTGGTGGTCAGCATGACCGAACGTCGCAGTC
>NZ_MDEJ01000349.1 GCF_002940065.1 Xanthomonas populi | reverse complement strand
CTGTCGTTCTCCGCTGGCAGGGCGTCAAGTCAATGATGGCAGATTGCTGGGGTTTTTAGAGGCTCCTTTAATTCAACGTGAGAGAAGTTGGTATGCTTTATTTGAAATGAATGCTTTTCGACCTGGTCCCGGCTGTTCGCTTCAGGAAGAAAAAATTCTCAGTTGCAGTGGGCACTGCGGAGCAGAAGCGCAGTATAGCCGCACTGCACTATGTGGATTTTAGCTATGCGCATCCAACGGCACGCCAGCAGTTCTGTCCCCCCGCTTGATTCATCTCATCCCGACGCGGCTGTCGCGACGAAAGATCTGCCAGTGAGCGATGGCTGGCCCATGGGTTTGCAATCATTAAAAGGAGCCTCTAAAAACCCCAGCAATCTGCCATCATTGACTTGACGCCCTGCCAGCGGAGAACGACAGACA
>NZ_MDEJ01000348.1 GCF_002940065.1 Xanthomonas populi | reverse complement strand
CAGGCGAGGCTCAGCACCCGATCGCTCAGCCGACACAGGCGCGCCCCGATGACCTCGGTCACTGCCGCGGCCGTGCCGTTAGCACACCAGCCCAAACGCACATCGCCGCTGCTGCGTTCGACATGAGTTACCTGCACATCGGTGCCGCGCCGGGGCGCACCTTATCCAGCTCCCAATGGCCTAGGTGCGCGCGGGTGGCCACGTGCGCCGGACGCAGGGGGATCGAGGTGCGATCGGTGAACCGCGTGGCCTTTCCTCGGCCGTAGGAACGCCGCCGCGTGGGCAGCCGGAGCGGATGACGCAACGGGTGACGATGGAGATAGCGCTAACGACGTGCGGTGCACATCATCGGCTCACCACACAAACGGGCACGGCCTTAGGATCTGCTGCGGACTCAGTCGCTGCGCCAGGCCCGCATGCAGC
>NZ_MDEJ01000347.1 GCF_002940065.1 Xanthomonas populi | reverse complement strand
CGGCGAATTCAACTCTGGTTGGCAACGCTGTTGTCGACACCCTCAAAGAAGACTTCGAGGGGCGTTTTGAATCCGAGTATCTTGCGTGATCGGTTGTAGAGACGCTGTTCGATCCATCGCAGGTGTTCGTCAGTGATGGTGTTGAAGTCGGTCTGTCGTTGCAAGTACTGCCGAGTGAGTCCATTGGCATTTTGGTTGCTACCGCGTTGCCAGGCAGCGTACGGATCGGCAAAGGAGACATCGGCCTGCAGCGCAGTGGCGATGAGTCGATGATCGGCACATTCCTTGCCGTTGTCTGCGGTCAGGGTATGCACGGCGTGGCGCAGTTGCCCAGGCGTTGGAAGATGGCGTTACGCACGTTCTGGGCCGTGCCATCGGGCGAGTAGGCAAGCAGATGCAGGCGACTGCGACGTTCGGTCATGC
>NZ_MDEJ01000346.1 GCF_002940065.1 Xanthomonas populi | reverse complement strand
CGCTGATTTTTTGAAGGTATGGTCATCATCCAGTGCGTGTCACCACGGCTACGACTTGGTTGTTCGAGGTGCCCTTTTGATTGATGCCGTAGCGCTTGGACAGCGCTCTCAGGCTCTCTTGACTCTGTTGTATCGCTCGACGGATCGCCTCTGTCGTGGTGGCGCTCCCATGTAGAACCTGGCCCATCGTGCTTGCTTCCATTCGAGTGAAAAGAGTGCACCATCAAAGCCTGGGATCAAACACCTAGCGAATGGCGGTGGATTGTCTTGCTCTGCGACGGTGAGCCGGGCTTGCCCCTGATAAACGCGCGGTAGGTGATATGGGTTGGAGATAGCAAAAGGGAGCCTGCGTCTGAGGTATCCCCACGTTTTTCAGCCCATGACCATCTGGTTGTAGACGTGTTCGGGCAGTGTGCGTAATCGCT
>NZ_MDEJ01000345.1 GCF_002940065.1 Xanthomonas populi | reverse complement strand
GTCATGACCGAGCGCGAAACCACGCGGAAACTGGTGGGTTTCGTGCAGATCGACGATGCCTACCTGGGCGGTGAGCGCAAAGGTGGCAAGGCCGGACGCGGATCGGAGAACAAACAAGCGTTCCTGATGGCGGTGCAGACCAATGACACCTTTACCGCGCCGAGCTTCGTGGTGATCGCGCCGGTGCGCAGCTTCGACAATACCTCGCTGCAGGATTGGATTGCCCGTCGCCTCGCGCCCGGGTGCGAGGTCTACACCGATGGGTTGGCCTGCTTCCGTCGCCTGGAGGACGCCGGCCACGCGCACACCACGCTGGACACCGGCGGTGGTCGTGCCGCGACCGAAGCGGCCGGTGCACGTTGCGTCAACGTGGTGCTGGGCAACCTCAAGCGCGCCATCAGTGGCGTGTATCACGCCATCGCGCAA
>NZ_MDEJ01000344.1 GCF_002940065.1 Xanthomonas populi | reverse complement strand
ATCATGTCTGTCGTTCTCCGCTGGCAGGGCGTCAAGTCAATGATGGCAGATTGATGGGGTTTTTAGAGGCTCCTTAAAGTGATAGAGATTTTCAAAAGCTTTAGCTCCCGGATAATTTTCTGGCGGGGTTTCCCAGGTAGCCATAACAAAACAAGTTGAAGCTCTCAAATCTCCACGTCGTCCTGAATCGAGCGCAGCGTCATATATCAATGCTGCGGCCTCTTTAGAACTTACAATTGCATTCCAAGATTAACACTGTTACTTCATACGCCTTACCAAATCAATCCTTTCCCTAAAAGTAAGACGCTGGCGCACCGGCAATTCATTAATTTTTTCAGGATTATTCAATAAGGAGCCTCTAAAAACCCCAGCAATCTGCCATCATTGACTTGACGCCCTGCCAGCGGAGAACGACAGACATGATCAG
>NZ_MDEJ01000343.1 GCF_002940065.1 Xanthomonas populi | reverse complement strand
TGGAGCGATTACGCACACTGCCCGAACACGTCTACAACCAGATGGTCATGGGCTGAAAAACGTGGGGATACCTCAGTGCCAGATCCCAGTTTTTCCAGCAGCGCAAGCGAGGCGTGCGTCAATGCGATCTCGCGCCCGTCGAAAGCAGGATCAGCGAACTACGCGCGCGTTTGCCGGTCGACCAATACCACCGACAGCCCACTGCCGGCCAACGACCGCGCAAAATTCAGACCGACCGGCCCCGCACCAATGACCGCGATATCCACCGACTGCATGCTGCACTCCACTACCACCGATACGCTTAGCTTAGCGACAGTGGTGCGATGGGCCTTGATCAGAATCAAGCAGCAACTAGGGCCTGTTAACACTAATGGCCTGAGCGAGTAAACTATCGGGTATGGAGATCACACCAGAGCAATTTTCCCTAA
>NZ_MDEJ01000342.1 GCF_002940065.1 Xanthomonas populi | reverse complement strand
TCAGATCGATGATTTTTTGAAGGTATGGTCATCATCCAGTACGTGTCACCACGGCTACGACTTGGTTGTTCGAGGTGCCCAAAAAAGATACCGCGCATCGACTCGCTCGGATGGACGCAAGCACAGTAGCTCACCGGAACTCACGCCATCGAAATTGGCACTGAAGACCTTGGCCAGATACGGGCGCAGCTTGTTGAACAATACGTCCCCGGAATGAAACAGCCTGCTGTCCGCCTCGGATGGCTCCAACTCCTCACGCAATAGCTTCCCTGTCCACGAGGCAATGTCTTCGTTTTAAAGGTAAGGCAGTCTTGACTGTTCTTCTTCGTCAGGACGTTCTGTAGATAGAGAAACATGCCATTTAAGGGCACCTCGAACAACCAAGTCGTAGCCGTGGTGACACGCACTGGATGATGACCATACCTTCAAAAAATCAGC
>NZ_MDEJ01000341.1 GCF_002940065.1 Xanthomonas populi | reverse complement strand
TTTACCCCCTCCATCAGCTCGGCGTAGCGCGTCAGTTCGGTCCCGTGATCATAGGTCAGGCTCGTTCGCATCGAGGCAGGAGGCGTTTTCATCTGGCGGTTAACCCCTTCCAGCGCATCTGCCGCCGTGCAGCCATCCATCCGGCACAGCACGACCACGCGCGTCTTGCACTCCACCAACGTGCCCACGCAGGAACGATTGAACGCGCCCTTGATCAGGTCACCTTCCCAAGGGCCTGGAACCAGACGCTGCTGCACCTCCTGCTGGGGCGACCAGCGCCACAGCACCAGATGATCACGCACCACCTGAAACAGCTCGGTCCCCGAGGTCAGCCGTCGTCGCCTGGTGCTGTGCTGACGCCGTGCTCGGTAACGTCTCCCCGCGCTGCGCGCGCAAGAGGCCGTGCTGTCCTGCCTGGCCAACGCCCGACGCACTGTCGA
>NZ_MDEJ01000340.1 GCF_002940065.1 Xanthomonas populi | reverse complement strand
GATCATGTCTGTCGTTCTCCGCTGGCAGGGCGTCAAGTCAATGATGGCAGATTGCTGGGGTTTTTAGAGGCTCCTTTATGAAGAATCAGCTCTCCCATTTTCAAATCAACCGGGTCGGCCAAGTTGAATAAAACTTCTCTTGATGCGCCGATGGCGTCTCTATTGAAATTATTTGTAATTTTAAGTCCCAAAGAGCGGGCAAATCTTTCATTAAGGATAGATCTCGTAGAACCAGTGTCCACCACAAAATCCGAGATTACGTCACGGCGCTTGCCATCCCCCCCCCCATGTATGGTTTCCTTCACTACAGGGACGCCACCTGCGTTAACGAGAGGTAGAGTGACAGGCGTGGTGATGGTTGATTTAAAGGAGCCTCTAAAAACCCCATCAATCTGCCATCATTGACTTGACGCCCTGCCAGCGGAGAACGACAGACATGATCA
>NZ_MDEJ01000339.1 GCF_002940065.1 Xanthomonas populi | reverse complement strand
GGGCGTGACCGCAAGCGGTCACCGGCTTGGGGTGCTGCGCACCGATGCCGCGTGCCGCGTCATCGCCAGTCGGCCCTAATCCTCGCCCCGGCGCGCTCCGCTTGCAGAAGCACGCCGGCATCGCCTGCGCCAGGCCAGCAGCTCGCCCCCCGCTTGCCCCCCGCTGCCGGCGACCAGGTGGACGGCATCACCTGGTCGCCGGCGGCCGGTGGCCGCACGCCGTGGACAAGCCGGGGACGCGCTGCAATCGGCAGGCCCGCCCACCCGTGACCCACCGCTCCCCCGACGCCTGGGGATGGATACAACCATCCCACACGGCGACGGGCAGCGCTGCCGCGCTGGCCGTGGATCACGCGTGGACGGCCGCGTTGCCTGCTGGCCACCTGAAGGTGGCCACGAAGTGCACCAGCGCCTGCAGCTGCGCATGGCGCGCGCCTGGCCAGGCTGC
>NZ_MDEJ01000338.1 GCF_002940065.1 Xanthomonas populi | reverse complement strand
CCCCAGATCTGCGAAAATTGCTATCCAGCAGCGTGCTTTTGGATAGAGCGATGACACAGCAGACATTGGCGATGGCAGCGGATCAGCACAGCGGGGTTTGAGCAGTACTGGCGTCCGACGCGTCGAGATGTGTTCCTATCCACGATGGAGCAGATCGTGCCGTGGTCGGCATTGTGCGCGGTGATCGCGCCGCATTATCCCAAGGCGGGCAAGGGTCGTCCGCCGATCGGGTTGGAGCGGATGCTGCGGATGTATGTTGTGCAGCACTGGTTCAATCTGGCCGATCAGGCGTGCGAGGAAGCCTTGCTGGACAGCACCGCGTTGCGGGTCTTTGTGGGGATCGATCTGAGTCGGGAGCGGGTTCCGGATGCGACGACGTTGCTGAAGTTTCGCCGCCTGCTGGAGCGGCATGCGCTGGGAAGCGAGTTGTTTGCGCAAGTCAACGCGCATTTGCAGGC
>NZ_MDEJ01000337.1 GCF_002940065.1 Xanthomonas populi | reverse complement strand
CCTCGGCGCGTGCGGCGCCGTTGGTGGGATAGACCCGCCGTCTGATCCGCTCGCGTTTGGTCAGGCCGAAGACGCTCTCCACGGGTGCATTGTCGTGGCAGTTGCCTCGCCGACGCCTGCTGCACACCAAGCCATGCGACGCCAGGAAACTCTGCCAGTCCTCGCGGTGTAGACCGCACCTTGGTCCAAGTGAACCAGGCAACCGGATGTGGGTTTGCGCCGCCAGACCGCAGACAACAAGGCCTGCACGACCAACGCGGTATCGGCCCGATCACGCATCGCCCAACCGACGCCCTGCCTGGAAAACAGGTCCAGCACAACGACCAGGGACATCCAGCCTTCATACGTGCGGATGCACGTGAAATCGCTCGCCCAGACCGTGTTGGGCGCAGTCACGTCGAACTGCCGATCCAGCAGGTTGGTCGCCGCTGCGCACTCGGACCCGCCATGGACGCGTGGTTT
>NZ_MDEJ01000336.1 GCF_002940065.1 Xanthomonas populi | reverse complement strand
GATCGCTGATTTTTTGAAGGTATGGTCATCATCCAGTGCGTGTCACCACGGCTACGACTTGGTTGTTCGAGGTGCCCTTCCGTTGAATAGGCGTCGCTTCGCACCAAAAAATATCGCGTGAATCAAGTAGCGCAACCATGTACTGCAGTTAGCGCGGAGCGACACGTGCGTGCGCTACATTCATGTCCTCAAGGAGTACCGTCTTCATGATCAAGCAAAAGTTACTGAATATCTGCATCGTCGCCGTTCTCGGGCTGTCCGCCAATGCCGCTGCGCAGGCAGCGGTGCACGGAATGGTTCTCAAGCCGTCGTCGCTGAAGCAGCCGGTCGTCGCGCTGTTCGGCACCGAAAGTACCGACGCCAAGCCGCTACCGGCCAACGTCGACCTGACCCTGAGGTTTCCCCACGTTTTCCCGAGATAGATCAGCTGGTTGCACCCGGATCGTGTAGAAACAAGTGCGCGC
>NZ_MDEJ01000335.1 GCF_002940065.1 Xanthomonas populi | reverse complement strand
CCATGCGCGCACTTGTTTCTACACGATCCGGGTGCAACCAGCTGATCTATCTCGGGAAAACGTGGGGAAACCTCAGAGCCGGGATCACTTTTCGGGGTACAGGTGCCCTTGTCCTGCCACGTATTGGTCGGCGTCGGCTTGGTCGGCGTCGAAGAGGCGCCGCCGGCAACCTTGCCTACTTCATCACGCGAAAGGACCCGTGCAAGCACGCGTCCCGTTTCAACAACATCCTTTCGGTTTTTCGTGGTATCAGCATTGCTCATTTCATCGACTCCAGTAAGTGCGCAGGTAATGCTGCGCGTGAATGCATGGACCATCCATGCGAAAAGCGACCCAACATTGATGCGCTAATGCATCAATACTCGGGGGAAAACCAACTCAGTTTCCAGTCCCAAACTCTTAGAGCCTGTTCAAAGTCTTCTAAGCAGCAACGCCAGGAACGCCAGGAACGCCAGGTGGATCATCTGCAAGCTGGTG
>NZ_MDEJ01000334.1 GCF_002940065.1 Xanthomonas populi | reverse complement strand
GATTTCGCGGCGGGTCTGCTTGCGCTTACCCAGACCCTCAGCGTCACCAAACGTCAGTTGCATGGATCACTCCTCAACGTGAATGCGTCGTGTTGCGCATCTTGAGGTGGTGGGTGGATTCAGAGGCTCCCTAAGCGCAGCACCACGCAACCCTCTGCAAACCACGCGCTGCATGCGATGAGCATGCAGCGCAACCGTGCATGGCGTCGGTGAACCGACGTCATCCAATTGGCAGCAGACGCATCCATACGACGTTTTTTCGAACGCACACCGTACCCGCTGACGCTGTATTGAAGCGGGCGCGGCCGCTTTTTTGTGCAGCGCGTTATAGCGTGCTGATGCGGAACGTGAGCCCAGCGAATTGTGACTGCGATTGAGTTCACACATTTACTTAACGCTCGGTGTGGTGCGCGATCAGGCACAGCAGATGCATTAAAGGAGCCTCTAAAAACCCCAGCAATCTGCCATCATTGACTTGACGCCCTGCCAGCGGAGAACGACAGACATG
>NZ_MDEJ01000333.1 GCF_002940065.1 Xanthomonas populi | reverse complement strand
CGCGGCTGACGTCACTGGGATAGCGTGCTCTCATCTCCATATGATCGGATAATTCGGGAAGACTTTGAACGGGCTCTTAGATCGGTGTTGTAGCCGACAAAACCATCCACTTCCCAACCCGGGTCGCCTGCCGGAGTCGACATTGGACGTCCAGGTGCAGATGTACACGCCAAACGGCGTCTTGTACGTGAGTCCAGCCTGGAAGGCGGGCTCCTCGTTGGTCTGCCAAATGCCGCGGAACAGATAATCGCTGGTCACCGCAAAGGTGCCACTGAATGGCGAAGCTGGCGCTTTTCCGTCCTGCGCTTGCGCCAACGGAACCACGCCCAGCAACAACAACGACAGGCAACAAGCAAGCCGGGGGGGCTTCATGGAGAATCTTCTTGAACCCTGGTCGGTCGGATGACGCGAAGCGTGGCTGCAATGAATTTATTAGGGCCTGTTAACACATACGAAGCCCTTCAACGATCAGGACGAAGCTCAGGAATCCGAGGAACATGACGTCGAGC
>NZ_MDEJ01000332.1 GCF_002940065.1 Xanthomonas populi | reverse complement strand
AACGACTTCTTGCTCGCATGCACGGTGATGGTGCCGGGGCAGGCGACGGTGATGTTGCCGCCTTCGATGGTCACGCTGGCACCGCCGGCCACCGCCAGGTGCACCGTCTTGCCGGCCGCCAGTTCCACCTCGGCGTTGGCGCTGATCAGCTTCAGCCCTTCCTTCGCCTGCAGGCGCAGTTCGTCGCTTTGCGCCTGGAGGTCCAGTTCGCCTTCGCCGCTGACGATGCTCAGGCTGTGCGCCTGCGTCTGCCCGCCGTCCACCGCTGCGGCCAGCACCCCGATCGCCTGGCCGCTGTGCAGCCGCGCGTTGCCGGCGATGGCCGCTTCGCTGCCCTGCCCGCTGGCCAGCGTCAGCGTCTCGCCCACGCTCCAGCTCAGGCCCTGCCCGGCCACCAGGCCGATGCCGGCTGACGCCGCCAGGCCCAGCAAGGCATCGCCGGTGTGCGGCACGCGGCCGTCGCCGGGCGCGGCGCTGCGTTCGGATGCGGCAGCCCTGGCGGCGTCGAAGC
>NZ_MDEJ01000331.1 GCF_002940065.1 Xanthomonas populi | reverse complement strand
CCAGCGCCACAAAGCTGCGGTTGGCGTTCTTGTCCAGGCCGCGGTAACGCACCTTGGCAAATCCCCACAGGCGCTTGACTACCGCAAACACGTGCTCCACCCGTGCACGGATCTTGGATGTGTGGCGGTTGCGGCTGCGCTCGGCCTCATCCACGTGCCCGCCCTTGCGCGTACGCCGATTGGTGAAGTCGCGCGCATGCGGTGCGTGCGCGCGAATCAATGCTTTGTGACTGGCGTAGGCGCCGTCGCCGTACATGTGACGCTCCTCGCCGTGCAGTAAATCCCCGATCAGATGCTTGTCGTGCAGGTTGGCTGCAGTCACCGCCGCGCTGTGTGCCAAGCCGGTCCGGCTGTCTACGCCGATATGCAGCTTCATCCCGAAAGACCACTGCTGCCCTTTGCGGGTCTGGTGCATCTGCGGGTCACGCGCCTTGTCTGCATGGTTGGTCGAACTCGGCGCCGTGATCAGCGTGGCGTCTACGATCGTGCCGGTCCCCACCTTCAGCCCTTGCGCCT
>NZ_MDEJ01000330.1 GCF_002940065.1 Xanthomonas populi | reverse complement strand
TCGCTGATTTTTTGAAGGTATGGTCATCATCCAGTGCGTGTCACCACGGCTACGACTTGGTTGTTCGAGGTGCCCTTAACACGATTTACACAAATTTAGCAGCGCGCGTGCGCCAAAGTTTTGGAAATTCGAAAAGTAGTTCGAATGAATGCAACACGGCAATGCAATGTGTGCGCTGGGCGTACGGGGTCTGAGCGGGCGATGCTCGGCAGGCCGGCGGTCCGAACAGGCTTGACTGCACTGCCCCGGCAGCCACGTCAAGCGTTGCACTGCACCTGCGAGGAGCGCATGCACCAGCCCGATTCCCCGCACAGAATGCAACCGATCGACGACCCATCAAGGCTATGCAGCCACCGACCACTGCATGACGACCGCCTGTCCTGAGCAACGGCGTGTGGCGATGTGCTTACCCACACCCGAAAAAACGCACACCACTGTCTAGGGCACCTCGAACAACCAAGTCGTAGCCGTGGTGACACGCACTGGATGATGACCATACCTTCAAAAAATCAGCGATCT
>NZ_MDEJ01000329.1 GCF_002940065.1 Xanthomonas populi | reverse complement strand
ATTGGCGGCAAGGCCTCGATCAACTCCTCGAACACGACCGAGTCGTGCCGATGGGCGCCGGTGACGCACACCGCCAAGGGCACGCCGTTGCGGTCGACGATCAGATGCCGTTTGCTGCCGAGTTTGCCGCGATCGGTCGGGTTTGGCCCGGTGTAGGCGCCCCCCGGGGGGAGGCAACACTGGCGGCGTCCAGACTGGCTCGGCTCAGATCCAGCCTCTGGACGCGACGTAGCTCGGCCAGCAACACCTGATGCAGACGATGCCACACACCGGCAGCTTGCCAATCACGCAACCGGCGCCAGCAGCTCATGCCGCTGCCATAGCCCAGTTCCACAGGCAGGTCTTCCCACGGCACGCCCGTGCGCAAGACATAGACGATGCCGTTGAGGGCTTGCTGATCACTGAGACGTGGCCGTCCACCTTTGGGCGAACGCTTGACTTGCGGAATCAGCGGCTCGATGCGCTTCCACAGCGCAATGGGAATCTCTTTGCGAGGCGTCATGTTCGCAATTTTGCCACCGG
>NZ_MDEJ01000328.1 GCF_002940065.1 Xanthomonas populi | reverse complement strand
TACGTGTAGCTAGCCGCCAAGCATAGCCGGCTTTTCCGTTTCGTCAATACCTTAGATTCTAAGGGGTTTCGAATCCTTTCATTGTTGCTGTGCTTATAGAAGCTCCGCCGTCCTTAGCGAGGGCGCGTAGCTTATCGAGACTGTGCAGAAGTGCAAGCACTTTTTGACACTGGCAGGACATGGCCTTCATTGCGCCGATGCGCGGCGCCTGATTCGACGGACTACTCGGCCATGGCAGTGCAACTCACCCTATGTAAGACGAAAGACTATGTGGCCGTCCCTGAGAACCCCCAGCCACCTAACCACCGCAAGGCCTTGATGTCTGCACCGGCGTGCCAGAACTGCCAGTGTTCGCTACGCTGAAGGCTGGTTTCTGGCAATGTCCACTCATGCGCACACGCCGTCCTGCTGCCGAGCACCTGCCTGCCGACAAGTTGTTTCGTTCGCGTCTGGAGAACCAGATCGAGCTGCGCCATCCGTTGGCGCAACTGAGCCATCGGATGCCGTGGGTAGCGTTGCAACAGGCACT
>NZ_MDEJ01000327.1 GCF_002940065.1 Xanthomonas populi | reverse complement strand
GGGGTTCAGCCGACATACGTGTAAAAATGACTCGCAGAACCCGATTTCTTTTGTGAAAACATGAAGTTGCCAGATAAAACGGCGCTTCCATCGGCTCATCCACTACCTTGTCCCTTTCGAGGTTCGGCACGCTGCAACTGTCTTGCGGCGAGTGTGCGAGGCCGGTCGGCCACGGGGCGCGTAATAGATAGACGGAACGCCGCAGCCCCATGTAGTGGGTCTTGACCATGTGGGTCATCCCAGTTACGTGAGATGCAGGCAATCGGCTTGTGCTCGCTCTCGTGAAGCCGGTGGCATCCGTCTATTACCCACCCTGCGGATTCTTTGACATTCTGGCCTGGACGTAGCCCACGTCCCCAGGAGCAACGGAACTCACGCCTACGACCAATGACTACTTACCCCACGCCGCGATCAGCCTGAGGACCAGGAGTGATTCGTGCAAGAAATAGCCAAAAATGAGGGTGGAGCAGGGATTCGTGTAAAAAACAGCCAAAAGTGAGCTAACTCGCTGTCAGCAAAGGTTTTTATAC
>NZ_MDEJ01000326.1 GCF_002940065.1 Xanthomonas populi | reverse complement strand
GCCTGCAAATGCGCGTTGACTTGCGCAAACAACTCGCTTCCCAGCGCATGCCGCTCCAGCAGGCGGCGAAACTTCAGCAATGTTCAGTCCCGGCATTAGATGGATCGGATTCACCTTGAACCGCTCGGGTTCGGATGTCCACTGCGTGCAGATGAATTCGTACGGTGTCAGACCCTACAGGGCTTTGAGCCTGCGACCGTCGTTGTAGGCGTCGATGAAGTTGGCCAAATGCTGTTGCAGGTGTGCGTGATCGTCGTAATGGACGCGTTTGACAGTGGCTTCCTTGATCGTCCGATTCATCCGCTCGACCTGCCCGTTGGTCCATGGGCGCTCCTGATTAGCCCTGACCTTCAGCCGCCAGTCGCAGGATCTGCGCCGCGCTTTGTGGATGCTGCTGTCACTTGAAGCCAACGCGGCGACGTGATGCGCAGCAATGCCGTGCAGTTCCAGGCGGGATGATCGATGCCCGAGTTCTTCGCGTCCTGTGGCACCGAAGCCAAGTGCCATCGCGCGCTCTACACGTGGCGCTGGCC
>NZ_MDEJ01000325.1 GCF_002940065.1 Xanthomonas populi | reverse complement strand
TGGCCGCACGGGAGCTGATGCGTCATCTGGGGATCAACTCCAAGCGCGCCTGGCGGATGAAGCACAAGATCATGCAGGTCATGGCCGACGCGCCATCGGTGGCGTTTATCACGCCATCGCGCAAGGAAAATACGCAAGGCGGTATCTGGGAGAAGCGGCCTATCGGTTTAATCGTCGATTCCGCTTGCGCGACATGCTGCCGCGACTTGCCACGGCCATGATGCAATCCACACCATGTCCAGAGCCGGTGTTGCGTGCAGCGAGCAATTTTTATGGCTGAGAGTCAGGGCTAATCAGGAGAAAAGTTTTCTGAGCTGCCTACGCGGCAGTGAACAGCAAGGAAGCCCGCGCGCACGCGGTGTCGTGTTTCTGAGCTGCCTACGCGGCAGTGAACGTACCGCGCGCGCGCTGCACTGCACTTTTTCTGAGCTGCCTACGCGGCAGTGAACCCCTGAGAGCCCGTTCAAAGTCTTCCCGAATTATCCGATCATATGGAGATGAGAGCACGCTATCCCAGTGACGTCAGCCGCGAGC
>NZ_MDEJ01000324.1 GCF_002940065.1 Xanthomonas populi | reverse complement strand
TCTGGAGCGATTACGCACACTGCCCGAACACGTCTACAACCAGATGGTCATGGGCTGAAAAACGTGGGGATACCTCAGCCCCTGCTCCCTTTTGCGCCAATACCTTGCGATCTTTTAAAAACTCTTCAATCGCTTTGTTCGAAGCGTCAAAGTTTGATTCGGCCCTGAAGAGTCCAGCTTTCGCCGGTAGCTTGGCAAGGCCGTCACTATTGGAGAGCTTTTCGAGCGGGGAAACCTCTCCCCGCAGCACCATTAGCGTGATACCTGGACCATCCTGTGGAAGGATATTCCCAGCGTAGGTTTGGAAACAGGTGAGTGTCAACCAAGAGGAGATGAGAAATCTCGTCAACATTTCTTGCTCTTTAATTGGAGAAAGCGCCGAAGTGCGGCGCTCTCGTTTGAATGAGAATCAGCAAGACCTTATCAAGGCGTGGGTATTGTCAGCGTCGCTTGGCCGCTGTATTGAGGGCACCTCGAACAACCAAGTCGTAGCCGTGGTGACACGCACTGGATGATGACCATACCTTCAAAAAATCAGC
>NZ_MDEJ01000323.1 GCF_002940065.1 Xanthomonas populi | reverse complement strand
ACGTCTTCAGCCGCGCGTTCTCGGCCTCAAGGTCTTTGAGCCGCTTGGCATCGGGCACGCGCATCCCGCCGAACTTGCTGTGCCACATGGAGTACGAGGCCTCGCTGACGCCGTGTCGCCGGCATAGGTCCTTGATCGCCACGCCGCTTTCGGCTTCGCGCAGAAAGCCGATGACCTGCTCGTCGGTAAAACGCTTCTTCACGTCCAATCTCCTTCGGGGTAGGGAATTGGACTCCAAACTGGCGTGCTACTCAAAATCGGGGGGACGTCGGAGGGCGCCTTTCTACTCAGCTCCTCAAGCATCCCGGTAACGTTGGGCAAGTTCTTGGCCGGGCGGCTTCAACTCTGGATCGCGACACCAACGGTTGTGAAGTGGTCCAGGCGACCTGACCTGAACGACTTCACCGCCAAGTGGAGTTGCCCATGTCATCCAGCCGCCTGGACCTGGCAGAACGATACCGTCAGCATGCGTTATATGAAACCGGCATGTCGATGCGGGCCATCGCCAACGCATTGGAGCGCGCGCCCAGCACGATCAGCCGCG
>NZ_MDEJ01000322.1 GCF_002940065.1 Xanthomonas populi | reverse complement strand
TGGAAGCGCGGTTTGCGACCATAGCCCACCTGGGCACGCAGTCCCTCGGTGCGCATCAGCCGATGCACCCGATGGCGACTACAACGCTCACCTAGATCGCGTAGATCCGTGGTGATCTTGCGATGCCCATAGACACTGCCGCTGGCCAGCCAGTGGTGCTTGATCAATCCCAGCAGGCGTTGGTCTTCCTTTGCGCGCTCACTGTCGGGCGAGCGTAACCAGGCGTAATAACTCGCCCGGTTGACCCGCAACACCCGGCACATCGCACACCCCCTGAATTCCCCGCAGTGGGCTTGCATGAAGGCGTACTTTGCCTTTACCCCTTGGCAAAGTACGCGGCGGCATTTTTTAGGATGTCGCGCTCCTCGGTCACTCGACGCAACTCTGCCTTCAGCCGCCGAACCTCGGCGCTCTGGTCAACCTCGGCGCGCTGCGCCACGCCAGGCTTACCAAACTTGCGCAGCCAGGCATAGAGGCTGTGCGTCGTGACACCCAGCCGCTCGGCGACCTCTGCCACCTTGAACCCACGATCAGTCACTTGCCGGACCGCCTC
>NZ_MDEJ01000321.1 GCF_002940065.1 Xanthomonas populi | reverse complement strand
CAGTGCTCGATTAGGGAAAATTGCTCTGGTGTGATCTCCATACCCGATAGTTTACTCGCTCAGGCCATTAGTGTTAACAGTCCATAATTGGTCCTAAGCCTTGAATTTTCAGCTCGTGGAGCGAGACCCCTTTAGTAGGTACGACACCTGGCGGAGTACCGATCAGCCCCTCTATGTCCGAAATATCTATTGGGACCTCAGCAAACTGCGCAGAAAAATCGTACTCTCTAACAAAAAGAGCATCAAATTCTTCGCTCGATATTCTGAAATCGGAAACAAGTCTATCCAGCATTCCTGCAATCGATGCCTGCTCACCCAAGTCGATCTCTCGGTAGAGCCAAGTAGCTAAAGAAGTGGCGGGCATTCTCGCACCACCCTGGAGATTTTTAAGTACATCTATATAGTTCTCCACCCAACACCAAGATGAAGTGCTCTTCTGATGCACAAATGCACTTTGAAACGTGTCAACAACTATTGGGCACCTCGAACAACCAAGTCGTAGCCGTGGTGACACGCACTGGATGATGACCATACCTTCAAAAAATCAGCGATCT
>NZ_MDEJ01000320.1 GCF_002940065.1 Xanthomonas populi | reverse complement strand
GATGGCCGCGGCCTTGTATCCCGGGTTTGGAAAAGGAAGCATGGAGCAGCGTGACACTTCGCCAATCGCGGCATCGGCGGCGTGTATCACGCCATCGCGCAAGGCAAATACGCAAGGCGGTATCTGGGAGAAGCGGCCTATCGTTTTAATCGTCGATTCTGCTTGCGCGACATGCTGCCACGACTGGCCACGGCCATGATGCAATCCACACCATGTCCAGAGCCGGTTCTGCGTGCGGCGAGCAATTTTCACGGCTGAGAGTCAGGGCTAATCAGGACGCGGCATCATAGGCACAGATGATGCTGGAGCGCTGCAAGCCTCGGGCAGTCGGCGTCGACAAACTGCCCAGTGCCGTAAAACCACGCGGATCTGCCACCTGGATACGGCGAGTGTGCGGACTGGCAGTGCCGAGCTAGCCTGCTAACTACGATGAAAGAGCTCTGATGTGGGCGGCTTCAACTCTGGATCGCAACACCAACGGTTGTGAAGTAGTCCAGGCGACCTGACCTGAACGACTTCACCGCCAAGTGGAGTTGCCCATGTCATCCAGCCGCCTGGA
>NZ_MDEJ01000319.1 GCF_002940065.1 Xanthomonas populi | reverse complement strand
CAGCTCAACACCAGCTTGCAGATGATCCACCTGGCGTTCCTGGCGTTGCTGCTTAGAAGACTTTGAACAGGCTCTTAGGGAACCTCTGAACAACGTCCCCAGATGCGCGACACTACACAGCTACGTTGAGGAGTGATCCATGCAACTGACGTTTGGTGACGCTGAGGATCTGGGTAAGCGCAAGCAGACCCGCCGCGAAATCTTCCTGAGTGAGATGGAGAAAGTGGTGCCATGGCAGCAGTTGCTTGCGCTGATTGCACGGCACGATCCGGTGTCAGGACGGCCAGGTCGGCAGCCGTACGCACTGACCACGATGTTGCGGATTCATCTGCTGCAACAGTGGTACGCGCTGAGCGATCCGGCGATGGAAGAAGCCTTGCATGAGATCCCGACCCTGCGGCGTTTTGCCCAGCTAGGTGGATTGGACAACGTGCCCGACGAGACCACGATTCTCAACTTTCGCCGCCTGCTGGAAACCCAAGGCCTGGCCGCGCGGATGCTGGACGCCGTCAACGCGTATCTGGCGCGCAAGGGTCAACGTCTGCGCTCCGGCACAATCGTCGATGCA
>NZ_MDEJ01000318.1 GCF_002940065.1 Xanthomonas populi | reverse complement strand
CTGATCGTGCTCGGTGCACGTTCCAAGGCATCGGCGAGCGCACGCAGCGACAGCCCGGTTTCGTGCAACGCATGGAGACGGCATCGTTCCGACAGGTCCAGGCGACTGGATGACATGGGCAACTCCACTTGGCGATGAAGTGGCTCAGGCCAGGTCGCCTGGACCGCTTCACAACCGTTGGTGTTGCGATTCAACGTTGAACTCGCCCATACGCCATCATCTGCTTACGGCTTTTTCCTGGGTTTTGTTAGCAGCTCTTAGTCTTCACGGACTCAAGCACCTTGGCATCACTGACACGGAGGGCACGCTGGCCGATAAGCAAGAGTCTGCGTGCCACAGGACACGCAAGATGACGCGGCGTTATTAGCGCGATGTGCCGGTGGTAAAGACACCGCGCCGGACCTGATTGATGCAACTTCGTGGCCGTGAAACATCGTTTTCCGGCCACTAGTTTTCCCGGAAATTTTCCCGGAAGCACAAAAAAGCGCCATCTTAAAGGAGCCTCTAAAAACCCCAGCAATCTGCCATCATTGACTTGACGCCCTGCCAGCGGAGAACGACAGACATGAT
>NZ_MDEJ01000317.1 GCF_002940065.1 Xanthomonas populi | reverse complement strand
TCGCTGATTTTTTGAAGGTATGGTCATCATCCAGTGCGTGTCACCACGGCTACGACTTGGTTGTTCGAGGTGCCCTATACCTATAACGCACGCATACATATTGAAATCGGTACGACGCCCATTCAGGCATGGGTCGGCAATGGCTGGCTGCCTCGAATGCCCGATAGCCTTGAGGACCTGGACATGCTGCTCGTGATGGTGGCGAAATCGCGCGTCATCCATCGCGATGGCATCCACTTCCAGGGCTTGCGCTACCTTGCACCGACGTTTGCGGCTGACGTCGGCGAACTGATCGCAATACGGTATGGCCCGCGCGATCTGGCTGAAATCCGGATGTTTCATCGAAACCACTTTCTCTGCCGTGCGGTCAGCCCCGAACACGAAGCGCAGACCGTCACGCTTAAAGATATTCAAACCGCCCGCTACAACTATCGCAGGTCGCTACGAAGCCAGATCAACGAGCGGATCACGCGGGTCGTCGATTTCCTGCCTAGGGAACCTCTGAACAACGTCCCCAGATGCGCGACACTACACAGCTACGTTGAGGAGTGATCCATGCAACTGACGTTTG
>NZ_MDEJ01000316.1 GCF_002940065.1 Xanthomonas populi | reverse complement strand
ATGAAGAAGCTGCCGGCCTCGAGGCGGACAAGCCTGACCTGCGATCGTGGCACCGAGCTGACGTGTTATGCCGAGCTGATGCAGGGGTTGAACATCGACGTGTGGTTCGCTGATCCGCATGCGCCGTGGCAGCGCGCAAGCAACCAGAACACCAACAGCCTGCTACGCCAGTTCCTGCCCAAGGGCACGGACCTGTCCACCGTCAGCCAGGAGTATCTCAATCACATTGCACCGCTGATCAATCCCCGCCCTCGTCAGACGCTTGGAGGGAAGACACCGAGCGAAGCGATGGAGGCAGAAATCGCAGCATTCAAATCAGGTGTTGCGCTTGACTCTTGAGCCTGCCCTACGTGACGCCGATAATCAGTGTGCTGCGCGCTGCCTCGACAACATCCTCGGTAATCACCTTCAGGTCATTGATGCGCAGAATGCGGTCGATCTGCACGAATAGGCGATGCAGCAAACGAAAGTTTCCACCGGTGATACGCGTGATCAACGCGCAAATTGGGTATGTAAGACGAGATTTTGCGCGTATCTGGCGGCGTCAGCTGCCGCCGGACAGCATGATGCTTTG
>NZ_MDEJ01000315.1 GCF_002940065.1 Xanthomonas populi | reverse complement strand
CGCTGATTTTTTGAAGGTATGGTCATCATCCAGTGCGTGTCACCACGGCTACGACTTGGTTGTTCGAGGTGCCCTTAACTTAAGAAAAAACGGCGCTTTCCCCTTTCGGGGAGCGCCGTTTTTATTGGACAGCGGTCTCAAGACTCACGTGCAACAAGTGATGTGAACGTTGCGAGTTCGTCTTCCATTGCCTCGCTGGGTGGTGTCCAGCCCAGGCTTTTCCGTGGACGGGTGTTCATCAGTCAGGCGATGTGAGTGAGATATTGCTGACTGACCCAAGACAGGTCCGCTCCTTTGGGCAGCAACTGGCGAAGCAGGCCGTTGGTGTTCTCGTTGCTTGCGCGCTGCCAGGGCGCAGGCGGGTCGGCAAACCACACCTCCATGTTTACCCCATCCATCAGCTTGACGTAGCGCGTCAGTTCTGTCCCGTGATCATAGGTCAGGCTTGTTCGCACCCGCACAGCACCGGCGGCTTCAACTCTGATTCGCAACACCAAAGGTTGTGAAGTAGTCCAGGCGACCTGACCTGAACGACTTCACCGCCAAGTGGAGTTGCCCATGTCATCCAGCCGCCTGGA
>NZ_MDEJ01000314.1 GCF_002940065.1 Xanthomonas populi | reverse complement strand
GATTAGGGAAAATTGCTCTGGTGTGATCTCCATACCCGATAGTTTACTCGCTCAGGCCATTAGTGTTAACAGGCCCTAATGTTGCCCGACGCCAATTCGATGTCAACTACCCGCCAATGCTTGCTTGCGTCTGCGGGAGCCGGGAGGCAGCAATACAAGCTCTTGACGTTATGGGGAATAGATCACGAAAGACGGCTCTAAGAGCAGTCTCACTACCCTGGATTCAGAAAATTCTGACGCTGTTTTCATCGGTTATCTGACGCGATATCGCGATGATTATAGACATGTTTACGACACGCAGCACCAGCGGCTTTTCCTGTTGCGCAGCTCGGCCTGCGAACCTCGGCTCAGGGCGTTTGTTCACACCTTCAGAAATTAAGGATTTACGCTAGGGAACCTCTGAACAACGTCCCAGATGCGCGACACTACACACCTACGTTGAGGAGTGATCCATGCAACTGACGTTTGGTGACACTGAGGGTCTGGGTAAGCGCAAGCAGAGCAGTATGACTTCGGGATGAAAGCGCACATTGGCGTAGACGATGTGTCCGGGTTGGTGCACCACGTGGAATGCACGGCG
>NZ_MDEJ01000313.1 GCF_002940065.1 Xanthomonas populi | reverse complement strand
ATGCGCGCACTTGTTTCTACACGATCCGGGTGCAACCAGCTGATCTATCTCGGGAAAACGTGGGGAAACCTCAGACCCCGGGTCGTCCTGATCGCGCGGCTTGCCGACATCGTTGGCGTGGCCAAGTGCGGCTTCGGCGCTGAAGAAGGGCTTGCCGCCGTTTTCGAACGCGCTGCGCGTCTTGAGGTTGATCGCACCGCCGGTGGCGTTGGGATCCAGATCGGGCGTGAAGGTCTTGACAACCTGCAACTCACTGACCATTGAGGCCGGCAGCAGGTCCAGACGCACGCCGCGGGTGATCGAACCGAGTGTGCCGTTCGGTGTTCCGGGCGAGGCGATGGTCAGCCCATCGATGGTGACGTTGTTGTACGACGGGCCCAGGCCGCGCAATACAGCTGTGGCCGCTTCATCGCGCGGATGTTCGTTGTCGGTGGCCGGCAACACCGACAAGCCGGGCACGCGGCGCAGCGCTTCGACGATGGTGCTGTCGGGCAAGGCGCGCACATCGGTGGCGCTGATGACGTCGGTGATGTTAGGGCCTGTTAACACTAATGGCCTGAGCGAGTAAACTATCGGGTATGGAGATCACACCAGAGCAATTTTCCCTAATCG
>NZ_MDEJ01000312.1 GCF_002940065.1 Xanthomonas populi | reverse complement strand
GCTGATCATGTCTGTCGTTCTCCGCTGGCAGGGCGTCAAGTCAATGATGGCAGATTGCTGGGGTTTTTAGAGGCTCCTACGAGCCGGAGCTTTCGTTCGGGAACACCGCACCGATCGCATCGTCGTCGTCGAACAGGTTGTAGACCGACAACTGCAGCCGGCCACCAGCGAGAAACCCCGCATCCTCGCCTTGATAGCCAACGCTGCCGTTGAGGATGAAGGTGGCATCCACCTGGTCGGTATTGAGCGTGTCGCCGTCGCGCTTGCCGGTGTACTTGGTGTCGAGGTTGGCGAAGAAAGAATCGCCTTCCCAGCCGCCGTTGACGCTGAACATCACCTTGGGCGCATCCGGTACTTCGTTGCCTTCCACCTGCACCAGGTTGCCGCTGACCGGGCCCAAGTCGTTGTCCTGGAATTCGCATGTGTTCCAGGTCAGCGATACACCGATCCGCCAGCGCGGTGCAGGCTTCCACATGCCGGCTACTTCTGCCACATCGGTCTGCACGTCGCCGACGTTGGCATAGACGGTGGGCGCAACCACCAGCGGGTCCGGATCTGAGGTTTCCCCACGTTTTCCCGAGATAGATCAGCTGGTTGCACCCGGATCGTGTAGAAACAAGTGCGCGCATGG
>NZ_MDEJ01000311.1 GCF_002940065.1 Xanthomonas populi | reverse complement strand
AATACCCCAGCCGTTGGAAGGTCTTGAGCAGGATCGTCAGCGTCAGGCGGTGCGCAGGCTGCCGGGTGTACTCGGCAACGAAGGCCACCTCAGCGTCGGTTGGCGTGTAGGCCGTAACCAGTTCGCGGACGACCGGGTTGCGCTTGAACTGCGGGTATGCGGTCCGTTCGATCGACGCCATCCAGCCCCTCAGGTCGTTGCAGGCCTTGGCAGCGCGGGCGCTTCCGGCAGACTGGCTTCGATGCGCCGGCGTGCGAAAGGATCGCCCCCATCGATGTAACGCATCGCCGAGTGCACATCGCGCCAGCCGACGTATTCCATCAGGGCCTTCACGTCCCAGCCGTTGGCGTTGGCCCAGCCGGCGAAGCCGCGCCGCAACGAATGCCCACTGTAGGTATTCGGTGACGCCAAGCCGGCCTCACCGAAGATGCGCCGGAGCAGCGGCACCAGACTATTGGGGTGCAAGGCGGTGTGGGCGAGACCACCCCACTGGTCGATTGCACGGAACACCGGGCCGTCGGTCAACGCGGCCACCGCGATCCAGCGCGACGTCGCAGCCACCGGGCACCAGCGCGACAGCGCCGGGACCTTGTAGGTGGTGCCGGCGTGCTGGCGATCGCTCTTGCTGTGCGGCAG
>NZ_MDEJ01000310.1 GCF_002940065.1 Xanthomonas populi | reverse complement strand
TGTGTCGCGTGCTGGGTGTCAGCCGCTCGGGCTACTACGGCTCCCGTCAACGCGCCAAGCTGGCGCCCAAGGCTTGCCAGTCTCAAGCAAGGTGCTGGCGCGGCAATTCAAGCCGAGCGGCCCCAACCAGGCCTGGGTGAGCGACATCACCTGCATCCGCACACGCAGCGGCTGGCTGTCCCTTGCGGTGGTGCTGGACCTGTACGCCCGCAAAGTCGTGGGCTGGGCGATGGCGCCGACCATGCATGCCGAGTTGGTATGTGCGGCGCTGCAACTGGCCATCGCGCAACGCCAACCGGCGCCGGAGCTGATTGTTCATTCCGACAGGGGAAGCCAGTACGCCAGCGCGCTGCATCAGGCACTGCTGGCTCGTCACGACCTGGTCGGCAGCATGAGCCGCAAGGGCCACTGCTGGGAAAACGCGGTGATGGAGCGCTTCTTCCTGCGTCTGAAAACGGAGCGGGTCTGGCAGCGCGACTACGCCAACCACGCCGAGGCCATGACGGACATCGTCCACGACATCGTGGGCTTCTACAACAGCGTGCGGCTGCACTCCACACTGGGCAACTTGCCACCCAATGCCTTCGAGCAGCAATCGGCAATCAAACAACCCATCGTCGTGTCCGAAAAAACTTGACCACGACAC
>NZ_MDEJ01000309.1 GCF_002940065.1 Xanthomonas populi | reverse complement strand
GATCCTAGATCCCCCTCTGTAATGTGGGTTGTATAACGCGCAGGTGACCCTGCCACGCTCGGTTTTGAAGCGCATAGACCCATGTCAATCTCCTACTGTGATTTTAGAAGCAATTTTGCCGGGGAGCGCTCCGCTTCGCTTCGCCTCACCGAAGTCGTGGCTGGGAAGACGAAGGCGTTGGCGCTGAGGATGACCGAGCATTCCCCAATGGCTGGGTATCAGCCTGCCGGCATTGCACCGGCTGCGATGGCCTTTTCGGGTTCGCCGACGGAGTGCGGTGGCCGCAGCTGCGCCAGGAGTTGTTCCAACGTGCTCAGGCGCACTGTGGCCCGCAACGTGTCCGCCTCGGCGTGTTCCCGCCGCCGGCGCTCTTCGACCAGCTCTGTCCGCGCCGCCGCCAGTTCGGCGCGCACGCCTTCCAGCGCTTGGACATCTTTGGTCCATCGCACCTGCAGGCCTTGGTGCTCCGTGGCTGTCAGGCGCAGCGCGTCGCGCTCGCGCTGCTGGGCGTCGGCCCGCTGTCGTGTCTGCGTCAGTTCCCGCTCCAGGCGGGTATGGCGTTCCAGCCACTGGCCGTTCTCCCGGTTGAGCTGCATCAGGTCGTGGTTCTTGGCGGTCAGCGCCTCGTTAGCCTGCCGTAGGGCGACCTGCAACTCCTGCACCTGTTGCTCATGCCGGCGC
>NZ_MDEJ01000308.1 GCF_002940065.1 Xanthomonas populi | reverse complement strand
CCTTGAAGACTGCGCCATGCGCGCACTTGTTTCTACACGATCCGGGTGCAACCAGCTGATCTATCTCGGGAAAACGTGGGTAAACCTCAGTCCCAGGTTCCACAGATGCTGTCCTGCTGGTAGCCTGAAAGTATTTCTTTTTTTGCTTTTGGATATGCAGCGAGGACGGCTTGTTTGTCACCCAAAAACCAGGATCCCATCTCCTCGATTGCGAGGCGAAAAAGAGTCTTCGGCGCCGGATTGCACTGCTGCAGCACGGCTTTCAAATCGGCCAGGAAAGTAGCGCAGTCGCGTCGATCACTATCTAAGACAACAACTACTGCGTCTACGCCTGGCGTCCTGCCGTACCCGCTGAGGAGTCTGGGAAGCTTGTTCAATAATGCGCGCTTTGCAGGGTATGCAGTAGTAGAAAGGCCGGCTGGTAGTCGTCCGATCCCCTTGTAGGGGTGGATGCGCCACGTATGCGGCTCTCCACGCGGCCCAATGACGGCAGGCAGAATCATGTTAACAACCTTGGCTCCGGAACTGTCTTCCACAAGGACTTCGATATGCATACTTATTTTGTATCCAAGTAGTCGCCATACCAAAGTCCGCCGAGGGGTAAGCCTTCCTCTACAAGATGACGCACTAAGGGCACCTCGAACAACCAAGTCGTAGCCGTGGTGACACGCACTGGATGATGACCATACCTTCAAAAAATCAGCGAT
>NZ_MDEJ01000307.1 GCF_002940065.1 Xanthomonas populi | reverse complement strand
CCAGCATATGCAACAGCTTGCCACCCAAGGTGTCAGCGAGGCCCATTCCATCATCAATCGCATGATGGGGTACGTGCCTGACAACCGTGCAGCTGGGCCAGGTCGAGAGTCGGCTCACACGATCTTGCAAGGGATAGAAGCGTCCTCGTCGAAGCTATAGACGGCGCACAAACGGTGGTAGCCGTCGGCAACTACGGTGCGCTGGCCTTCCTGGCGCACCAGCAGCAGCGGTGACAGAGCGGTGCCGGACCGGATTTTTTTGAGGTCCCTCTCCACATGTGCATTGCTCATTCCTAGCGGCGAGAGGCCGCTGGCGCGCAGGATGTCCTTGGCTTTGAAGGCCGACATGGGTGCCGCGTGCAGCTTGCGCACCAGCTTGGCGCAGTGGGCGTCGTCATACAGCAGGTTGAGATAGGACTGCGCAGCCGGATAATCATGTTCCTCCGGTTGAGCCAGCCAGGCGATTGTGTTCTTGTCGGTCTTGTCACCCATTAAAGTGCTCCCTCGTTGGTAGGTAGTGAACCACTGCTTCTGCTGGCGGAATGTTGGGTTCTACACCGAAACCACGGACGATTGTGAAAGGGTGGAAAACTTCAAATCCTGATGACGGCCTGGCCGAGTTCTCCGAAGAGCACAAGCCACGGGTAGCTCAACTGCTGGTTACAGCGGCAACCCTTGAGCGTGGTTACCAAGCGTTTCGTGAAAGCGGCAA
>NZ_MDEJ01000306.1 GCF_002940065.1 Xanthomonas populi | reverse complement strand
GCCATGCGCGCACTTGTTTCTACACGATCCGGGTGCAACCAGCTGATCTATCTCGGGAAAACGTGGGGAAACCTCAGAGCTGGACCCGGAACTGCGCGAGCGCGTGGAGAATGTGATCCTCAACCGCCGCAAGGACGGCACCGAACGCTTGCTGGAAATTGCCGAACGCTATAGAGGCAGCAAGGGCGCGGCCAGGGTCGAAGATCCGGCATGGCGCGAAAAGCCGGTGCGCGCACGCCTGGCGCATGCGCTGGTGCATGGCATTGATGCGTTCGTGGAAACCGATACCGAAGAGGCGCGGCAACACTCCACGCGCCCGCTGGCTGTGATCGAAGGCCCGCTGATAGACCGCATGAACGTGGTCGGCGACCTGTTCGGCGCCGGCAAGATGTTCCTGCTGCAGGTGGTCAAATCCGCACGCGTGATGAAGATAGCGGTGGCGTATCTGTTGCCGTATATCGAAGCGGAAAAACTGCGTACCAGCGAAGTCGGTCGATCCAACGGCAAGATCATCATGGCCATCGTCAAGGGCGATGTGCACGACATCGGCAAGAACATCGTCGGCGTGGTGTTGGCATGCAACAACCTCGATGTGGTGGATCTGGGCGTGATGGTGTTGGCGCAGGTTATCCTGGACCTGAGGTTTCCCCACGTTTTCCCGAGATAGATCAGCTGGTTGCACCCGGATCGTGTAGAAACAAGTGCGCGCATGG
>NZ_MDEJ01000305.1 GCF_002940065.1 Xanthomonas populi | reverse complement strand
AATATCCGCTAACTCACTGATGCAATGGATGAAATCCGATCTTGTGAGCTATTTTTACACGTATGTCGGCTGAACCCCTAACCCGTTCAATCGCAACATTGAGCATTTCCTTTGGTTGAAGAGCAGGGGGCACCGGCTATGCCCTCTGGAAGTGGCGGGAGCAATCCAAACTGGCGCTGGCCGGGTAGGCGAGCACTTTCATTTGGGAACGAAAGAATCGCTATTTGGCAACATGTGGTCCCACGAATACTGCGAGCTGTCACCAACCGCCCAGCCTCTGCGCTGGGCGTTTTGTTGGCGACAGCTCTCTGTCATTTGGGGACGAAAACATCGCTGTTGGTGAGCATGTGGTCCCACGAATACTGTGAACCGGTCCGCACCAAGTGCCAGACTGTGGTGATGGCCGGTACGCCGCCAGACGCATCACAGGTGCCGGTCCAGGCAGTCATGCTGCCGTAATTACGCCACTGCACCGAAAAAGTGATGGCGGGCAGTTTGCTCGATGCCGTCGACCCGGCAGCCGGGTTGGCAAACCAGCCGACTAGCGGATACACCCCACCAGTGGTGCCGGAAGGCGAGATGTACGTGCCCAAGAGCTGCCCGGAGGTCTGTACAGCGGTGATCGTGAGTGTGGAGCCCAGCTGGTTTTTCCATTCGCCTACCGGGTTGTTGCAGGTTGGTGCGGCCTGGGCGAGTTGCTGTTTTTTATACAAAT
>NZ_MDEJ01000304.1 GCF_002940065.1 Xanthomonas populi | reverse complement strand
ACGTCTTCAGCCGCGCGTTCTCGGCCTCAAGGTCTTTGAGCCGCTTGGCATCGGGCACGCGCATCCCGCCGAACTTGCTGCGCCACAGATAGTACGAGGCCTCGCTGAAGCCATGGCGCCAGCACAGGTCCTTGATCGCCACGCCGCTTTCGGCTTCGCGCAGAAAGCCGATGACCTGCTCGTCGGTAAAACGCTTCTTCACGTCCAATCTCCTTCGGGGTAGGGAATTGGACTCCAAACTGGCGTGCTACTCAGGGCGGGGGGACGTCGCTCGTACTTCGACAAGGGGCATGAGCAATGGCTCAAGAACCAATCTATGCCGCTTGTGGCTGGCGAAACGGAACACGAAATCCGGGTGCAACCCAAACCAGTGCACTGACCAAGCCAGCGAATACCCGTATCAGTAAACCTCGCCCTCAAATGTAATCGGCTTATAGGAGCCAATCGCCATCGAGACAGACGCGGCTGAAGAGATGCGGGAAGGCATAGCGGTCGGAGCTGCGGTTGGTGAACTGGATACCGTTATCCGTCAGAACCGTCTGCAGAGCATAGGGCACCGCCTGGATCACAGTGCGCAGGAATTGCGCTGCAACCAGCTTGTTGGCCGAGGCGTGCAGTTCGGTGAGCGCAAACTTTGACGTTCTGTCGATGGCCACGAACAAATAAAGCTTGCCCTCGGATGTTTGTACCTGTGCGATATCGATATGAAAGTAGCCGACCGGATCGCTTTTGAACCGCTTCTTGG
>NZ_MDEJ01000303.1 GCF_002940065.1 Xanthomonas populi | reverse complement strand
CCATGCGCGCACTTGTTTCTACACGATCCGGGTGCAACCAGCTGATCTATCTCGGGAAAACGTGGGGAAACCTCAGAGTCTGGACCGGCTACGCCTTATGGGCTTATCTGACGCCTGAAACCGCCAGTCATTTGGTTCTGCAAGATCCCCCGTTCTTGCCGATTAGCGACTGGAACGAAGGTGATCAACTCTGGATCCTGGATTTCGTGGCTATGCCTGGGCATCACCGACGCCTGGCGAGAGCACTCCGGCACCGCTTGCGCCCACACTTCAAGCAAGCGCATCGCTTGGTGCGAGATAAGACAGGCGCTATGCTTAGAACCAAAGCTTACACACTTCGCAAAGATGGCTGAGGAAGACACGTTGCTTCCTTGATACGAATGGACGAACCGAAGCGACAAGGCAGTTGCAGCCTATGCACGAAGTGACATCAAGTCCGACCAAGGCCTGGACTGGATTTTTATTCCTAGGCTTCGGTTCTGGTTTGCCTTATCCGCTGATCGGCAGCACCTTAGGCTATTGGCTCAGCGAAAAGTCGCTTTCGATCGCAGTCATCGGTGCCTTGGCTTGGACCGCGCTTCCCTACTCCCTCAAATTCCTATGGGCCCGCCATCTCGACCAACGTCGTGCGCCGGTCGTTGGAAGCACCATGTCGCACCGTCAGGGCTGGATTGTCTTGAGGGCACCTCGAACAACCAAGTCGTAGCCGTGGTGACACGCACTGGATGATGACCATACCTTCAAAAAATCAGCGAT
>NZ_MDEJ01000302.1 GCF_002940065.1 Xanthomonas populi | reverse complement strand
CGTGCTCGGTAACGTCTCCCCGCGCTGCGCGCGCAAGAGGCCGTGCTGTCCTGCCTGGCCAACGCCCGACGCACTGTCGACGGGCTTGTCCCCAAAAGCCTGGAGATCGAGCGCAGGCTTTGACCTCGCCGCGCCTGAATCTGGAGCATCGCGCGCGCTTCTGCGCTTAGGGGACAATAGCGTTTTGACAGGTGCATAACCTACTGGCTGAAAGGGTGTTGCACTTGGAACTTGAGGCGGCCGCGTCTCGTCGGGCACATGAAAGATCGTAGCTGCAAGGCCATCGGCGACGCATGCATCATGCGCACCCAACAAGCGTTCAATTTCGCTGTACACCAACGTATGCGTGAGGCGCTCGTGACCATGCTCGGGCACCAACTGCGTAACGTGCCCCAGCACCTGCCGATACTGCTTATGTGCCATCACGTTCCCCTCGCAGCGCTCGGCCGCTTGATCGTTCTGGCTCTATCACAGCTGAAACATGCAACGCGGTTGCCACACGCGTGTCGCGCTAGCGGCTTATTTCAGTGCCAAGTAGACCACTAGCACAATGACAAGCACCACGACCAAGCTGATTGCGACGCGCCCGCCACGCAACTCCAACAAGGCATGCCACCAAACGCGTGCTTCCGATGTGCCGCTGGCGTGCTGCTTACTGCGACTGCTTTGGCTATCCTGCATCCTGAGTAAGGAGCCTCTAAAAACCCCAGCAATCTGCCATCATTGACTTGACGCCCTGCCAGCGGAGAACGACAGACATGATCAG
>NZ_MDEJ01000301.1 GCF_002940065.1 Xanthomonas populi | reverse complement strand
CGCTGATTTTTTGAAGGTATGGTCATCATCCAGTGCGTGTCACCACGGCTACGACTTGGTTGTTCGAGGTGCCCGTAAGTAAGACAAGGGCGCCGCAAGGCGCCCATGTTACATGCGGAGTGCAGTGCCGTATCGCGTCGACAAAAAAGCGCAGTCGAGGAGTGAACGCACACGTTGATCGCTGCCTTACAACTCGTAAGACAACACGTCTTCGAAGCCGAAGGTGTCGAAGTTTTCGATACGCGAGGGATACAGGCGGCCGACCAGGTGATCGTATTCATGCTGCACCACACGCGCGTGGAAGCCTTCGGCTTCGCGTTCGATCGGGCTGCCATCGGGCGTGAAACCGCGATAGCGAATGAAGCGATAGCGTGGAATCACCGCGCGCAGGCCTGGAATGGACAGGCAGCCTTCCCACCCGTTTTCCATCTCGTCCGACAGCGGTTCGATCTGCGCATTCGCCACTGCGGTCCGCGGCACCGTCGGCGCTTCGGGGTAGCGCTCGCTGGCCTCGAAACCGAACACCATCAATTGCAGATCCACCGCGATCTGCGGCGCGGCCAGACCGACGCCGCGCGCAGCGTCCATGGTCTCGAACATGTCGTCCACCAGGGTGTGCAGCGCGGCACTGCCCAGGTTGGTGACCGGTAGCGCCACACGCAGCAGGCGTTTGTCGCCCATGCGGATAATCTCGCGCATCATCTAGGGCCTGTTAACACTAATGGCCTGAGCGAGTAAACTATCGGGTATGGAGATCACACCAGAGCAATTTTCCCTAA
>NZ_MDEJ01000300.1 GCF_002940065.1 Xanthomonas populi | reverse complement strand
GACACTCTCGGGCCCCTTCCGCCTCATCGTTGGCCGGTTCGTCGACGCACGCCACGGTCATGCCGGCTCCCGCCAGCACGGGCGAGGGGCCGGCCGCATTGGGTGAGATGGCACCTGCGTTGAGACGGCCTGCTCCGCCCGCCGATCCCAGGCCGTATCGGATCGAGGAGATTCAGCAACACCTCCTCCACCGCGCCTCCACCTCCATGCAGTCCGTGCCACCTGTGCCACCTGTGCCACCGCCGACATCGTCGCAGTCCGGAGAGGGTTCGTTTGACCCGATGGACTTTCTGAACCTACCAGACGATGCATCCTGTGCCGAAAGTGCCCCTGCTTTGCAGGATGTTGCCAACCGGCCGGAGCCGCCGGCAATCGCGCCCCCCCTCCATTGAGCTATTCCCATATCGTTGGACACTCTCGGGCCCCTTCCGCCTCATCGTTGGCCGGTTCGTCGACGCACGCCACGGTCATGCCGGCTCCCGCCAGCACGGGCGAGGCGCCGGCTGCCCCCGGTCTTCCCTCACAGGCTCCCGGCTCCAGCACGGCCCGGCCAATTCCCAAATCCACGTTGCACGGGCGTCAGAAGGTGTTCGACAAGGAGACGGGGCAATTCGTGTCAAAAAACGTGCTGTCCAAGCGCCGGTCTAAGTAAGGAGAAGGTGTTAGACCCGGTCAAGGGGGACAGCGTGTCAACTCTGATAGAAATTCCGCTCAATTTTGGGCACCTCGAACAACCAAGTCGTAGCCGTGGTGACACGCACTGGATGATGACCATACCTTCAAAAAATCAGCGAT
>NZ_MDEJ01000299.1 GCF_002940065.1 Xanthomonas populi | reverse complement strand
TGGAGCGATTACGCACACTGCCCGAACACGTCTACAACCAGATGGTCATGGGCTGAAAAACGTGGGGATACCTCAGACCCTGATTCTCGAAGGCTGGAGGAACGCTGTAGCGACTGCATCGGCTGTAAGCCGTCTCCCTAGTCCCGTTGACTACCCAGCCATCAGGAGCGATGTTTCCACCTGGGAAACCGAAGACGCCATGCATGTAAGGAATGTCGAGGTCCCAAAGCTTGAAGTGTCCCTTTGTAGGACTCCCCACTGAGAATCGACGGCCCACCCGGACTTGGAGAGCGTTGTTGCCCTTCAGATCCACGTCGGTTTGGATGATTTCCATCGATCCCGTGTAGAGATTGATGTTTTCACCGAAGAGCTGGTCGCCAGGGCTTCTCACCACCGCGCCGGTTTGGATCAACTTGCCATAGTCGTCGTAGACATCCTCGGCGGCGCCCAATGCAGGAGACAATCCTGCTAAAGCAGCCAGTGCCAATCCAAACGCGCGCATCTGGCGCGGCCTCGTGCCCGATTCCATAGCATTTTCCAAGTTGATGACTGACCGAGATCCGGGTAGACCTCATCGCTCCCACAAACTCGCGCTCATGCACAGGCAAGGCATGACAACGCATGCCCAGCCAAACCATTGGCAGGTGTTCGTGTTCAAAAAAATCCGGAGGGTGCGCAAAGCGCGACCGCGAGGTCATTCCCCAATACCCCCACGTTAACTAGGGCCTGTTAACACATAAGAAGCCCTTCAACGATCAGGACGAAGCTCAGGAATCCGAGGAACATGACGTCGAGCTTCTCAA
>NZ_MDEJ01000298.1 GCF_002940065.1 Xanthomonas populi | reverse complement strand
TGATTTTTTGAAGGTATGGTCATCATCCAGTGCGTGTCACCACGGCTACGACTTGGTTGTTCGAGGTGCCCTTAAGTCATACCGATGCAGCGCACTTCGCGCAAATCTCACGCAACGGGCTTCGACGCATCGTCCCCGTCGTTTAAGGAGTTTTTTATGTCTTCTGTTTCCTGCTCGCTGCGCAGCGTTGTTCGCTGCGCATTGCTTCTCATCCTGCTTGGCGTCTTGCCGCAGCTTCATGCGCAAACACGCGCACTCAATTACGCCGGGGTTAATCTTTCCGGTGCTGAATTTGCATCGTCGAAAAAGCCGGGAGTCCTCAACAAGGACTATATTTACTCACCTGCCAGCGATTACAACTATTTCGCCGGCGTTGGCATTAATACGATCCGCCTGCCGATTTTGTGGGAGCGTCTGCAACCCAGCGCGCGTGGCGAACTGGATCCAGCGCAATTGGCATTGGTGCGGCAGGCAGTGGCTCGCGCCAAGGCATCGGGCATGTATCTGGTGCTGGATATCCATAACTACGCCAAATACTACGGTTATAAAATAGGCACCGCTGAAGTGCCGATCGCGACCTTCAGCGATTTATGGCGCCGTCTTGCGCTGGTGTTCAAAAACGATAACGCGGTGATTTTCGGGCTGATGAACGAGCCCAATGGGGTATCGGCAGGTAGCTGGGCTGCCACTGCACAGGCAGGCATCAACAGCATTCGGGCCACCGGTGCGAATAATCTGATTCTGGTCCCCGGCGCTGAGGTTTCCCCACGTTTTCCCGAGATAGATCAGCTGGTTGCACCCGGATCGTGTAGAAACAAGTGCGCGCATGGC
>NZ_MDEJ01000297.1 GCF_002940065.1 Xanthomonas populi | reverse complement strand
AAGCTGATCATGTCTGTCGTTCTCCGCTGGCAGGGCGTCAAGTCAATGATGGCAGATTGCTGGGGTTCTTAGAGGCTCCTATAAGCCACAGCATCACCACCATGATGATGAGCAGGCGCACGCAGTCAAAAAATGGGCTTGCATCCGCGCTGTCTATGTTTGTTGCGCCGACCACCGCAACGAAGATCTTCATGCCAAATGCAAGAACGGCGCTTACTAGAGCGATTTGCAGGATGGTTGTTATCACTTCACCAAACCACCGATCAAAGAATGCCTTGGTGGCCTGCCACATAAGCAGCATGATAAAAAACGGCCCAATGCCCAGGAGTAATTCAAGCAGCGTTTTAGACGCAGCAATCATCTTGATGAGCCCCGACCTTCAGCCAGCAGTCGCAGGATCTGCGCCGCGCTTTGTGGATGCTGCTGTCACCTGAAGCCAACGCGGTGGCGTGATGCGCAGCAATGCCGTGCAGTTCCAGGCGGGATGATCGATGTCTGAGTTCTTCGCGCCCTACGGCACCGAAGCCACGTGCTATCGCGCGCTCTACACGTGGCGCTGGCCGCAAGGCTGTCGTTGCCCTGTTTGTGCCGGGCGGGCGCGGTCGCGTTTCAAGCGGGGTGCTGCGCTCTACTCCCAATGCAGCGCGTGCCGGCATCAGACCAGCCTGATTGCAGGCACGATGTTCGAAGGCACCAAACTGCCGCTGCGCACCTGGATGCTGGCGTTGCACCTGTTGGCCTCGACCAAGACCGACATGGCCGCACGGGAGCTGATGCGTCATCTGGGGATCAACTCCAAGCGCGCCTGGCGGATGAAGCACAAGATCATGCAGGTC
>NZ_MDEJ01000296.1 GCF_002940065.1 Xanthomonas populi | reverse complement strand
CTTCCGGGCAATACTTTGTCTTGCTCATCGCTCCATCTTCTCAAGAGTTGGAGCCTCCCGAAATCATGGGGCGATTCACTGAAGCCATGGCGCCGACACAGGTCCTTGATCGCAACGCCTGCTTCGGCTTCGCGCACGAAGCCGATGATCTGTTCTTCGGTAAAACGCTTCTTCACGTCCAATCTCCTGGGGTAGGGAATTGGACTCCAAACTGGCGTGCTACTCAAAATCGGGGCGGACGTCGCTATTTAGAAAAGAAATTAATGAATTTTTCACTTTAAGGATTCTCTGATTAACCCATGCATCGCCGCCATGCGGCTCAGTTAAATCAATAAGTTAAGCTTCGCGCAAGTGGTTAATCAGAGAATCCCTAGCGCACGTATTACTTCAAGAAGATCCGCATCACCGTCGTTGAAACTGAGACGACCAGGCGCAGCCTAGCTTAAAGCGGGGCAGTTTAAAGCGGGGCAGTATGTGAGACGCATACTGGATTGCAAATGAAAAAACTTCTTTGCTACACCGCCCTCACTATCTCGATCTTTGCTGGGACATTGAGATGTGCTGTGGAGCGGGCGAAGGGAATCGAACCATCGTCAGTAGCTTGGGAAGCTACAGCTCTACCATTGAGCTACGCCCGCGTTGCGTTGAGGGAGTTTAGGCGGGTGCGGGTGTCGGGCGCAATGCGCAGACGTGACGAGGGCCGGTTGCCCGGCCCTCGTGCCTTGCAGATCGACCGCTTGGACAACTGTGCCGCGTGGATCAGAAGTTGCCGCTGAAATTCACAAACAGCGTCGCGTCGCGGGCGCTGCGCTGGGCGGTGGTGGTGCTAAGAGCCCGTTCAAAGTCTTCCCGAATTATCCGATCATATGGAGATGA
>NZ_MDEJ01000295.1 GCF_002940065.1 Xanthomonas populi | reverse complement strand
TCGCTGATTTTTTGAAGGTATGGTCATCATCCAGTGCGTGTCACCACGGCTACGACTTGGTTGTTCGAGGTGCCCAGAAGCAGTCTCCATAGTCGGATGCACTTGCGACTATCCCAAGACCGGGTTAGGAAAACGTTAGGCCGGCCCGGACCACACGCCTGTGGCGTGGCGATAGGTCTGGCGTTCATTCCAGCTGCGCCAATGCCTGCCGGATCGGCACTGCCCATCAATGAAGCCAACGGTCTTGCCGATGGTGGCCGGCGTTGCCAATGCAGCCGCGATCACCTGCGCCACGTTGCCGCGCGAGACGCCACGGTCGGCATGCGCAGGATTGCGGAACAACGCAGTCACCTGATGCCCACCGCGCACTAATCGCGGGGTGAGCAAACGCACGACCTTGCCGTGGCCGCCAATCAACACGATACGAGACATACACCACTCCAACACCGCCCGCCGCCAGGGCGCGGAGTGCCACAATCCTCGCCAATACGGTGCTAAGGCGATGTTATCGCAGGTGCATGCGTGCATCGATCCTTGGCATCCAGTGCATCCATTCCTCAAGTCGAACAATGCGAGCGTGACCGCAGCGGCGGCTTCGCAGCAAAGCGCATCTTGCTTGGTTGAGAATGCAGATGCGCATCTATGGCCTGTCCTGTTTGCCGGGGGGATTCACTCGCGAAGTGCAAGGGCGGCGTCGTTGAAAAAGACCTCAGAGCCTGTTCAAAGTCTGCGCGAATTATCCGATGGCGGCTTCAACTCTGGATCGCAACACCAACGGTTGTGAAGTGGTCCAGGCGACTTGACCTGAACGACTTCACCGCAAAGTGGAGTTGCCCATGTCATCCAGCCGCCTGGACCTGGCAAAACGATACCGTCTGCATGCGTTATATGAAACCGGCATG
>NZ_MDEJ01000294.1 GCF_002940065.1 Xanthomonas populi | reverse complement strand
GATTAGGGAAAATTGCTCTGGTGTGATCTCCATACCCGATAGTTTACTCGCTCAGGCCATTAGTGTTAACAGGACCTAGTTCGGTGCTTTCCAGCAGGGTTTCGATATCCAGCAGGATCAGCATGCGATCGTCCTGAGTGCCGATGCCCGAGATGAAACGGGTTGGGTAGACGGCATGGGTGCGGATGAGCTTCCTTCAACCGTATCTATTTCCAAATAAATAAGATCTTGATGTGCCTATGAGTATTCTTAGATTTTTGATGGTGGCGTTTATCTTCTTGCTGGGCGGTTGCAGAGACGGTTTCTCGCAGTCGAGAACGGTGTGCGTCACTGGTTATAATGAATACGAAAAGCAGATTTATGAGTTCTGGCTTGATAATTAGTCAAAGGCGGGATGTTTTGGTAATCCTTCAGGGCGTGGCAAAGATACGGGTGATTGGGGTGGTGGCGGCGCATTTTCCTGTGGCTGTAAAGTAACGCCTGTAAAGACCGTTAATTTGCAATGGTCTTTCGTGCAGTCGGTGGAGGAATTTGATGCTGGAAAAAAAGCTAAGGAGTACACTACGAAGGTAACCATACCTCAGCCGGAATCAAGAAATTCTAGGTATTTCAGAGTCTATTTTCGGAAAAATGGAACGGTGTCTTTGCAATGGGTAGATGATATGGGGGCAGAAGAGTTGCCCGCAACGTCCGATGGAAAAGGAGATTCCAAGTGAGTCAGGTGAGAAATGAAAGTAAAGATGCAGACCAAAAGCGCGCATGTCTTGATCGCGCAAAAGTCCAGGCTGAACAGAGATGCCCGGCCTGTCAGCAGGTGCTTTGGTTAAGGGCACCTCGAACAACCAAGTCGTAGCCGTGGTGACACGCACTGGATGATGACCATACCTTCAAAAAATCAGCGA
>NZ_MDEJ01000293.1 GCF_002940065.1 Xanthomonas populi | reverse complement strand
GCATCCATGCAACTGACATTCGGTGATGCGCAGGGCTTGGGCAAGCGCAAGCACACCCGTCGTGAGATCTTCCTGGCCGAGAGGGAGCGCATCGTTCCATGGACGCACCTGCTTGGGCTGATCGCGCCCCACTCTCCGGTGTCCGGGCGGCCAGGCCGTCAGCCATATGCCCTGGCGACGATGTTGCGGATTCATCTGTTGCAGCAGTGGTATGCACTGAGCGATCCGGCGATGCAAGAAGCCCTGCACGAGATCCCGACGTTGCGGTGTTTTGCTCAACTCGGCGGCTTGGACAGCGTTCCCGACGAGACCACGATTCTCTCCTTCCGCCGCCTGTTAGAGACGCATGACCTTGCCGCGCAGATGCTGCAGGCAGTCAACGCGCACCTGGCGCGCAAGGGTCAGCGCCTGCGGTCCGGCACCATTGCCGATGCCACCCTGATCGCGGCGCCCAGCTCGACCAACAATGCCGATCGCGCGCGCGACCCTGAGATGCATCAGCCCAAGAAGGGCAACCAGTGGTATTTCGGGATGAAGGCGCACATCGGCGTGGATGATGTTTCCGGGCTGGTCCACCACGTGTGTTGCACGGCTGCCAATGTCGCCGATGTCACGGTGACGCACGCGTTGCTGCACGGCACCGAAGACAGCGTGTTCGGCGACAGCCGCGACACCGGCGCGGACAACCGCGAAGAACTGCAAGACTGCGAGGCAGCATTTTTCATCGCCGCCAAGCGTTCGACGATTCAAGCCATCGGCAACAAGCGCGAGCGTGCGCGGGAAGAACGTTGGGAGCACTTCAAAGCCAGCGTGCGTGCGAATGTGAAGCATCCGTTTCGGGTCATCAAACGGCAGTTTGGCTACACCAAGGTCCGCTATCGGGGTTTGGCCAAGAACACGGCGCAGGTACTG
>NZ_MDEJ01000292.1 GCF_002940065.1 Xanthomonas populi | reverse complement strand
AGGGTCTGACACCGTACGAATTCATCTGCAAGCAGTGGACATCCGAACCCGAGCGGTTCAAGGTGGACCCGATCCATCTATTGCCGGGACTGAACACCTAAAAGCGCCACTGCGCTGACGCAGCCCCTGCCGCAACGCAGCTGCCCCCGTCACGCCCGCAGATGCAAGAGGGCAGCAATGCACAAAGATTGCAGAACGCGTTCCGGTCGCTCATGGCGCCGGACAACTCGATGAGGATGTCGATGCCTACGCAACCGCTAGCCGCCTTTTGCTCGGACTAACGCATACATCCATCATGGGCAAGCCTCCCTTCCGCACGCCTGGATCTGCGGTGAATGCGGGCATTTCCTGGCGCGCGGAAGAACGGGCCAAGGCCTCGATCCGGGCGGCGGTGGAACATCCGTTCCGGGTTCTCAAGCGGCAGTTCGGTGACGTCAAGGTGCGCGACACGGGCTTGGCCAAGAACGCTTCGCAGGTGACGACGCTGTTCGCGTTGGTCGATCTGTGGATGGCACGCAGGAGGTTGCTGGCGATGGCGTAGCAGGCCTGCGCCTGCAGACCGCCCAAAAGCGGTGTGCAGCGCGAAACGTCGGACGCATCGATCAAGAACCTGGGAGATTTTGCCCTGCATCCGCGTTGCGAGCTGCGCAGCGCCGGCTACGGCTACGGCTGGTAGATCAGGCATTCCCTAATAGTGGATTGCGCGTGGGTTATACAATCGGCTTACATAGCGACCTGGGTTCGCAGTCTTCGGACAGATTTTAACTCAACAAAAAAAATCAACACTTCGGCCCATTTCCTTGCCTCGTTGGATTTGTTATTTTTTATATACTAAATTTACTTAAGGGCACCTCGAACAACCAAGTCGTAGCCGTGGTGACACGCACTGGATGATGACCATACCTTCAAAAAATCAGCG
>NZ_MDEJ01000291.1 GCF_002940065.1 Xanthomonas populi | reverse complement strand
AGTTCAAACAGCACCGTCGAGATGAGGGGTGTCGTTGGTTTGCGTGGCGTAGTCCATGCAGCGTCTGGCGGCTTATCCTGCCGCCAGGCAGCATTATCCCCTGGCCGGCAGCAACTGCCGGCGCACCACCCACAGAGTGGGGAGCGCAAACAACGTCAGCACCTGCGCCGCGGTCTTGGCCAGGCCGCGATAGCGGACGTTGGTGTCACCGAACTGGCGCTTGATCACGCAGAATGGATGCTCCACCTTCGCACGCACGCTGGCTTTGACGTGTTCCCAATGTTTTTCCCGAGTACGCGCGCGTTTGTTGCCGATTGCCCGACTCGTTGCATGCTTGGCGGCGATGAACAATGCGGCCTCGCAGGCCTGCAGTTCTTCACGTTTGTCTGCACCGGTGTCGCCGTTGTCGCCGAACACGCTGTCTTCGGTGCCGTGCAGCAGCGCGTGCGTCACCGTGACATCGGGCCGCAGGCGCTGGCCCTTGCGCGCCAACTGCGCGTTGACTTCGGCCAGCATCCGCGCGGCAAGGCCATGGGTTTCCAGCAGGCGGCGAACGTGGACAATCGTGGTCGCGTCGGGAACGCTGTCCAAGCCGCCAAGCTTGGCAAAACGCCGCAAGGTCGGGATCTCGTGCAGGGCTTGTTCCATCGCCGGATCGCCCAACGCATACCACTGCTGCAACAGCTCAATCCGCAACATGGTGGTCAGGGCCTACGGCTGCCGACATGGCCGCCCTGACACCGGATACTGTGGCGCGATCAGCCCGAGCCACTGCCGCCACGGAACCACCTGCTCCCTCTCGTCCAGAAAGATCTCGCGGCGGGTCTGCTTGCGCTTGCCCAGGCCCTGTGCATCACCGAAGGGCAGTTGCATGGAGGTGAGTGGATAGTGTTGCGCATCGTGGGTGCGTTGTTCAGAGGTTGCTT
>NZ_MDEJ01000290.1 GCF_002940065.1 Xanthomonas populi | reverse complement strand
CGCTGATTTTTTGAAGGTATGGTCATCATCCAGTGCGTGTCACCACGGCTACGACTTGGTTGTTCGAGGTGCCCTTATGTGGAAAGACACTAATGGACTCGTTCGTTGGAGCGGCAATGCTATGCCTGCTGCTGTTGGCGTCGGTGCTTTATCCGTGGGTGCTTACGTATTCGATCTCACATCCCAATGTGTCAACGGGCGAAAAGCACACGTTCTCGTGAGAGCATGGGGTGCAGGATTTGGGGCGGGATTAAAGTATCTTCCGGTCACATCGACAGCTGGAAATGTGACATTGGAGGACCAGCTACCAGATATCTTTCCAAGTAATTTAGTCGGCCTGTTTTTTATGGAAAATGCCGGAGTTTCCGTAGGCGGCTTTGGTGGCGGCTGCAATGCATACCAAATGGGAAGCGAGTGGAAACCTGCCGTTTCAAAGAACGGCACCTCATGCTCACTGGGTGGCGGCGGCCTTGATGCGGGTATCGGGCTTCAGTGGGGCAAGTCTGAGCTTGTTGGCCTGAAGTGGCTCAAGTGCGATGAATACAGCCCTGTCGAGACGCCATTCTGAGAGATCGAAGAATGAAAATACTCTATCGAATAGCTTTCTCTTTTATTAGCTCTTGCTTCCTTGTTGTCCTATATCTAATTTTTGGACCTGTCTACATTGACAACAAGCTTGCAATGGAGATGGCTGGCCAATGGGTACTTATATCAACTATTTCCATCTTTACGGCGTCCTTCCTGATTCAATGGATTACTCGAAGAAGAAGCCGCCTTGCCGAATAATTTTCTTTGGCAATTTAAACACCAGCCACCGAAAGGCCACATCACTGCAAGTAGCCCAAAGGACCTGTACCCGACACATTGGTTACAGGGCACCTCGAACAACCAATTCGTAGCCGTGGTGACACGCACTGGATGATGACCATACCTTCAAAAAATCAGCGATCTGA
>NZ_MDEJ01000289.1 GCF_002940065.1 Xanthomonas populi | reverse complement strand
TCGCTGATTTTTTGAAGGTATGGTCATCATCCAGTGCGTGTCACCACGGCTACGACTTGGTTGTTCGAGGTGCCCAGAAGTCAGTCCGCATAAGCGCAAACAGCAGATCGCCACGCGCAAGGGCGTGGCGATCTGCGAGGCGATTACTTGATGGTGGCGAGCTTCAGGCTGGCCGGCGAGCTGACTTCGATTTCGGCACGCGCGCTGTCGCGCTGGATCTTGCCCAGAACACACGCGTTCTTGCCTTCCAGGGTTTCCGGGGCAAAGCTGAACTTGCCGCGGTTGGCGCCGTCGATCCGGGCCGAGAAGGTGTGACGCGGGAACATGCCACCCATGTACAGGAAGGTGGGCTCACCTTCCGAGCTCTGGGCGTACTTGGCCTTTTCGACCTTGCCGCACACCATGCCGTCCTTGCCGACGAAGCGTGTGGCCATTTCCGGCGGAATAATTTCCTGCGACTGAGCCGACAGCGTGGGGGCGACGATGACGAGAGCAGCGACTGGGAGGAGCGAGAGCAGAAACTTCATGGGGATTCTCCAGAATCAAAAGTCGAACGGTGACCCGTTTACGTACGCGGGCTTCTATTCGGCTATCGGCTAGCTGGAGTTCGACTTGAATCTAAAAAAACGTGATTTCTATATCGCTTCCGTCCAGACGTACGTCTGGTGTCGGGATGCTCCCGACACCAGAGAGTCGTAGCAGCGACTGCACAGACCAATGCGGCCGTCAGTCGGGTTCACTCGTTGCCAGACCTCATCGTGTATCGCTCTACGCGAGGGCGTGTGTGCACTGGTCATCCCTGCATAACGACCGCTTGGTGGATGCCTGGATCGCTATAGGTCAGGAGGCTTCTTCGGCCACGTGCTGCTGAACTAGGGCCAGTTAACACATACGAAGCCCTTCAACGATCAGGACGAAGCTCAGGAATCCGAGGAACATGACGTCGAGCTTCTCAAAGCGC
>NZ_MDEJ01000288.1 GCF_002940065.1 Xanthomonas populi | reverse complement strand
GCCTTGCGCGAGCGAGTGTTGTTGAAGGCAGTGGAAGCGCTGACGGCAGGCTGGCGGTTGACCCTGATCGACCTAGCCCGTCGCTGGCCCGGTGCCGAGCGCGTGCGCGCGCCGCTCAAGGCGCTGGATCGCTTGCTGAGTAATGGCCACCTGCATGCGGAGTGCTTGTCACTGCACGCGGCCATGGCGCGCTGGTTATTGCGTGGCCCACGTCCATTGATCGTCATCGACTGGAGCGATCTCAAGGCTGATAAATCCTGGTGTCTGCTCCGCGCAGCCGTTCCGGTGGGTGGACGCACGCTGACCTTGTTGGACCGGGTCCACCCCGGCCGCGAGCAGGGCTCGCCAGGTGCAGAGCGTCAGTTTCTGCAGCAATTGCGTGCATTGATACCTGAGGGTGTGCGTCCGATCCTGATCACCGATGCTGGCTTCCGTACACCTTGGTTTAGGGCAGTGCAGGCACTGGGATGGAGCTGGGTGGGACGCCTGCGCGGAACCACCCTGGTCAAGCCAGCGGAGGTGGAAGATCATCCTGAACAGTGGGTATCGTGCCGCTGTCTATGGGCGCTGGTGCAACCACAGCCGCGCGAACTGGACCTGATGCAGATCAATCGAAGTGATCCCTTGTCGTGCAGGTTGGTGGTGCATGGCAAGTCACCGCTTGGCCGCAAACACTACAACCGACGCTGCCGCAGCGAAGTGGCGCGCAGCTCGCACAGCCGCAAGGCTGCGGCGAGCGAGCGCGAGCCCTGGCTAATCATTGCCTCGCCGGATCTTGTTGAGGCCAACGCACGCCAATTGGTCGGCCTGTATGCGCGACGCATGCAGATCGAAGGCAGCTTCCGTGATCTCAAGTCGCATCGTTATGGCGCAGCCTTCGAAGACAGCCTGACCCGCCAAGGCCCGCGTCTGAGCATCTTGCTGATGCTCAACACGCTTGCCAGCTTCGCGTGCTGGCTGGCAGGAATGGCCAGCGAGCAGTCCGGCCACGCCGCTTGGCTGG
>NZ_MDEJ01000287.1 GCF_002940065.1 Xanthomonas populi | reverse complement strand
GTCTGGAGCGATTACGCACACTGCCCGAACACGTCTACAACCAGATGGTCATGGGCTGAAAAACGTGGGGATACCTCAGCGTCAAGTTCCATTTGAAGAATCTCTATCGCAAGCTCGATGCACGCAGCCGCGAAAGCGCCTTGGCGCAAGCCTTGCAACGTGGGTTATTGCGAGCAGTGGATACGGAGGCTGGGTCGGATGCGGCGCCGAGCTGATCGCCAGCGCTGCGATGGCTCCCTCGAACAAAATACATCATTCATGATGTTTTTTTCCGGGAGATTGGATCATGACCGTTCGTATGGGTCACCGAAGACAATTACGTCGTCGGCCGCTTCGAAGCGGTGCATTCTGAAACCGATGGCGGTCCGAACGCGGAGATGGAAATCCGTCGCGGCGACATTGCCCGGATGATCTACGCCGCCGCAGCAGCGCAAGGAGTGCGATTTCGCTTCGGTGACAGCACCATCAATGGCCCATTGTTGGTGAGCATCGCTACAGCCGTTGTCGCCGATACCGCCACCACCTGCGCCACCACCGATGGGTCCGCGCGGCATGCCGCCACGCGCGCGGCGATCCAGCGAGCGCGATCGATCACGCGGCCCAGTCCCTCGCTCAACTGCGCCAGGTAGTCCTGCGTTTCGATCATGCCGGCATCGTAGGCGCGCTCCAGGCCCTGCTCGAACACCACCTGTTGCACCCGTTGCGGCGTGCAGGCGGCTGCAGCAGCAAGTGCAGCCAAGCGGCGCGGCCGTGAGTAGCTGGCCAGCACGCCATCGAAGTCGAGCAGTAACAGGGACGGTGCTGCAGGCGACATGTGCAGGCTCGGGATGCCGTCTGCACAGCGTTGTCCATCCGCCGCGTCGTGGCAAGCGTGCGAGAGCCGGTATGACTGGATATGCGCAGGTGGGGGTGGGGGGGTGCATTGCCTATTCATATAAAGGAGCCTCTAAAAACCCCAGCAATCTGCCATCATTGACTTGACGCCCTGCCAGCGGAGAACGACAGACATGATCA
>NZ_MDEJ01000286.1 GCF_002940065.1 Xanthomonas populi | reverse complement strand
GCGATTACGCACACTGCCCGAACACGTCTACAACCAGATGGTCATGGGCTGAAAAACGTGGGGATACCTCAGATCCTGACGCTGCTGGCCAGCGGCAGCGGCATGACCGCCGCCGAACTCTACGACAACCTGCCACAAGCCGAGTATCCCATGTGGGCCATGGGGCGACACCCACATGCCGCTGGTTCAAGCCCCGGGCTTCGGCGCGACCCAGCGCATGGTCGTCGCGCCAGGACGCGAATCGCAGGGACTACTGTCGATGCCTGGCGGCCAGTCATCAAATCCGCTGTCCTCGCGACGTCCCCCCGCCCTGAGTAGCGGCCGGGTTTAGAGTCCGGGGGGGAATGATATCGATGTTGGCCAGATGTTGGGCATAAGCAGCCGGCGTCATGCCGCCGATTGCTTTTTTGGGTCGTTCCTCGTTGTCTTCGCGTCGCCAGCGTTCGATCTCGGTGCGTGTATGCAGCAGCGTTGGGAACCAGTGCTCGTTGAGGCATGCGTCGCGTAGTCGGCCGTTGAACGATTCAACGTAGGCGTTTTGATTTGGCTTGCCGGGTTGGATGAGCCGTCACTGCACCCCACGGGCATGTGCCCAGGCGACCATCGCCTTGCCGAAGAACTCCTTGCCGTTGTCAGTACGGATCACTTGCGGCAAGCTGCGACTGTGCGCGAGCCGATCCAGCACGCGCGCCACGCCGTGTCCCGAGATCGCGCGCTCCACGTCGATGGCAACCGCTTCATGCGTTGTGTCGTCCACGATCACCAGACACTTGATCGTCCGGTCTTCGGCAGTGCGGTCGAACACGACGTCCATCGACCACACCTGGTTGGCCTGCGATGGCCGCAGCAGCGGTTGACGCTCGCCCACCGACACCTTTTTGCGCTTGCGGCGCCTGACCTGCAGCTGCTGCTCGCGGTACAACCGCTCCACGCGCTTGTAGTTCACGATGCGCCCCTCCTGTCGCAATTTGAAATAGATCATCCCCACGCCATAGCGGCGATGGCGATGCGCCAACGCGAGGATGCGCTCGCGCAATTGGACATTGCGATCTT
>NZ_MDEJ01000285.1 GCF_002940065.1 Xanthomonas populi | reverse complement strand
CGGCTGACGTCACTGGGATAGCGTGCTCTCATCTCCATATGATCGGATAATTCGGGAAGACTTTGAACGGGCTCTTAGCATCTTCGTAGGCTTCTCTCAGGGTGAGCGGTCGGGAAACTGGCTCGTACTCGAATTGTGAATCTGCGCGCTCGATGAACTGGCAGAACGCCTCAGTGAGCGGAATACTCTGGCACCATGTCTCAATAAACATGAATTGCCCGGCCTCATTGACCTCCAGGAAGACCCATTGATCATTCCCATCGACGATGAAATCAAATCCGCCGCTGACAATGTCGAGCCGCTCCATGAGGTTGAGACATTTCTGGTAGATCTCTTCGGGAAGCACCACTGGCGCTCACGCCTTAATGCCGTCCTGTCCTATTCTCCAGTCGAGGTCTCCACCGCCCAGCGTGTGGGACTCAATCCTCACTCCGCCGTAGAAACGACCAAAGAACTGGATGCGCGCCTCATACTTTTTCGGAACCTTGGCTTGGAAGATCCCTGGAGTCGACGCTAGCAGGCTATGCTCGGGCAGTAGCTCTGCCGTCACCTTCGCGGTGAATGTCTGGGTGACTGAACCTTGCTCTTGCCACACATAGCCTGTTAGTGGCTTGTAGATATACTCCCCGGCACCTTCGATGAAGGCACGAATTTCTCCAGGGCTGTTGCTAATCAGTGTTCGCGGAATGAATAGCCCGACAGCCTGCGCTGCCAAGAGCTGATTAATCTTCAGGTCACTGGCATCTGCGCTAGTGCCCTTATTAATCCAGAACGCGTTCCTAAAGAGCGACTTGTGCGCATGGAACGCCGCATCCAGCTCCATCTGGACGAACTGGCGATCCCTGACGTCGATGACCTCCGGAACTTCCGGGACACGCCGACGCCTGTTCCAGACGACACCGATGTCATCTCCATTAAACTGATGCTCCCCTGTGCTGATTCGCACATCCGCATGCCTTTCTGCATACTTGATACTGACCCTGAGGTATCCCCACGTTTTTCAGCCCATGACCATCTGGTTGTAGACGTGTTCGGGCAGTGTGCGTAATCGCTC
>NZ_MDEJ01000284.1 GCF_002940065.1 Xanthomonas populi | reverse complement strand
AAGCTGATCATGTCTGTCGTTCTCCGCTGGCAGGGCGTCAAGTCAATGATGGCAGATTGATGGGGTTTTTAGAGGCTCCTAACTATCAAAAGGTCGCGCTCAATGGATTCAGCGACAGCGACACCAAGAACTCGGCGGCGCGCACCACCTATCATCACAACCGCTCCGAGAACGTCGAATCGCGCGTGCCGTTGCAGCGGCGCGGCCTGAGCCACGTCTACAACAACAACTACTTCAACGAGGTCACCACCTAGGGCATCAACGTGCGCATGGGCGGCGTGGCAACGATCAAATCCACCTACTTTCAGAACACAAGAACCCGGTAACCTCACGCGACAGTAGCCAGATCGGCTATTGGGACCTGATCAACAACTACGTCGGCAGCGGCATCACCGGGGGGCACGCCGGACGGCAGAAACCTACGCCAATGCCACCAACTGGATCACCACTAAAGTCTTCCCGGAGCCGCTGGGCTACACCCGACGTCCCCCGCCCTGAGTAGCGGCCGGGTTTAGAGTCCGGGGGGGGAATGATATCGATGTTGGCCAGATGTTTGGCATAAGCAGCCGGCGTCATGCCGCCGATTGCTTTTTTGGGTCGTTCCTCGTTGTCTTCGCGTCGCCAGCGTTCGATCTCGGTGCGTGCATGCAGCAGCGTTGGGAACCAGTGCTCGTTGAGGCATGCGTCGCGTAGTCGGCCGTTGAACGATTCGACGTAGGCGTTCTGGTTCGGTTTGCCCGACTGGATCAGCCGTAGCTGCACACCACGGGCATGCGCCCAGGCGACCGTCGCCTTGCCGCACACCTCCTTGCCGTTGTCAGGACGGATCACTTGCGGCAAACCGCGACTGCGTGCCAACCGATCCAGCACGCGCGTCACCCCGTGCCCGGAGATCGCGCGCTCCACGTCGATGGTGACCGATTCGTGCGTGGCGTCGTCCACGATGACCAGACACTTGATCACCCGACCGTCGGCGGTGCGGTCGAACAAAAAGTCCATCGACCACACCTGGTTGGCCTGCGCCGGCCGCAACAGCTGCTGACGCTCGCCCACCGG
>NZ_MDEJ01000283.1 GCF_002940065.1 Xanthomonas populi | reverse complement strand
TGGAGCGATTACGCACACTGCCCGAACACGTCTACAACCAGATGGTCATGGGCTGAAAAACGTGGGGATACCTCAGATCCCGGCTCTGCCTGAGACAGCGCAAGAATCGGTAGCTGGGCAATCTTGATTCAACTACCGGTGGGCGCGACCAGCGATTCTAGTGTTGGGCGCGCCTTAGTTACGAATCACCGGTACTTATTGCGAGCCCCTGCTTCGCAGATGGCGCAAAGGATTCGCAGGATCAATTCCGATCCGTTCCTAAAGTGCAGCTATAAGTTATCGGTACATCGCAACCTGCTTACCTGCCCAGGTATTACGTCGCAGCCCCACGTCCGTCCTTGACCGTCTCTTTGAACGAGATCGTCTGGATGTGCGTGACGGGTCGCGCAGCCAGCGTAACTGCTGTATTTGAGGATCTGGATATCTATGAAGAGAACTCCTTGGACTTTTCTAGCATTAGCAACTATTTCGTGCGTGGCAAGTGCAGCGGATAAGAGTGTCTATATCGAATTTCTGTGGGATGCCCAGCCGTCTCATTCAATCGCACGCCAGCAGACCATCCAGTTCCTGACCGATAGTAAGCACGATCACCAGGTATGCGTCGCGACCGATCTTGCCGATACCGACGTGCGTGGCTTGGTGTTGACGGTGCTCGACGCATCCGGACAGGAGGTGTCGAGCCACAAGTATCCCGACTACCGAGGCGTCAAGCATTGCTACAGCGCCGATCTGGGCAAGGAGGGCACGCCTGGCCTTTGGACGTTTCGAGCGAAAACAGGCGATGGGCGCGCCGGGGAAAGCACGATACAGGTCCATGCCAGGCTTGAGGACTCACCACTTTCCAAGGATCCTGGAACTGAGGTATCCCCACGTTTTTCAGCCCATGACCATCTGGTTGTAGACGTGTTCGGGCAGTGTGCGTAATCGCTCCAGACATTGGCTGATGGGCTCCAACGGCCAGCATCTGAGCAGGGCTTCGCGTCCAATGCGCAGCGTTGAATAGAGGGCACCTCGAACAACCAAGTCGTAGCCGTGGTGACACGCACTGGATGATGACCATACCTTCAAAAAATCAGCGATCT
>NZ_MDEJ01000282.1 GCF_002940065.1 Xanthomonas populi | reverse complement strand
GCCACCGGGCACCAGCGCGACAGCGCCGGGACCTTGTAGGTGGTGCCGGCGTGCTGGCGATCGCTCTTGCTGTGCGGCAGCCTGCACTAGGGTGACGCACGAACTAACGCGCAAGCGATGGCGATGGCGATGGCGATGGCGATGGCGATGGCGATGAGCAGGCTAATGATCGCCATTTTTTTAAGTTGACGATTGATATTAGCTAGCTTGCAAAACTCGACACCGTCGTCTGCTTCGTGCTTTGGAAGATAGGCTGGGATGTCGCGGAACTTGCCAGCAAGTGCATCTTGCATCGCTTTCTAACATCTCTCTCGCCAACCTGGCCGCATCCCGATCCGCGCGAAAATGCGGTGTTACGCCGATTTGGGGGAACCCCCGGAGCGGTTGTGGCCACTTGATCCGGGGGATGCACATCTAGTCTTCCAAGTCGCCGCAGCCTGCGGGGCAGTAATTGCGATCAATGCCGTGAGAGCAATCACCCGCGTCGTGGTCCCGCTCGATCTCGGCTGCGATCTCATCGGCCGTCAGGTACTCAAATTCCCTGCGCGCCAACGCGATTACCAGCTGTTGATGCTCGGCGGGCAACGTGGTCACATATTCATCAATGCGACCGCTCAAACGGCGCTGATACAGCTCATAAATCAGCCCGCACCCTTCGTTAGACTTGTCGGCCAAGGTAGCGATATGGGCGCGGCATTGCTCGGGGTTGAATTCGGTTGTCATGTTTGGCTCCTCAGCTTTCCGGATGTGGTGTGCAGTGTCTTGGCACACCTACATAATACCGATTTGCATGCTTGCATGCAAGCATGCATGGCTGTTTGCATGCAATTCTTTGTTCTACTCCTGCAACGTCCTGCGCCCGTTGTCGATCAGATTTCCCCGCACCGGGGTGTAGGGGCTACGCCCCTACGGGCAACGCCTCACTCGCGCAGTGAACAGGTCGGCGCCGGCAGCAATGATGATCCGCCAACACGTCCGCAAGATCCCACATCACTCCCTGCAGACCGCCTTTGCTTCTGCTCTGCAGCCTGGCCAGGCGCGCGCCATGCGCAGCTGCAGGCGCTGGTGCACTTCGTGGCCACCTTCAGGT
>NZ_MDEJ01000281.1 GCF_002940065.1 Xanthomonas populi | reverse complement strand
GGATGCGCTCGCGCAGCTCGACGTTGCGGTCTTCGCGCGGGCAATAGCGCAGCGCACTGGCGCTCATACCGATCGCTGCCCTGGAATTCATGCGGCCTGGAGCGTTGTCCAGACTTTCCCTAACTCGCAGTCAGCACGGACTTTCCCCCAAGCCGGCCAGGCCGGCCAAGACGCTGGCGCGGCGACGGCGGCCCCCAGCACCTCATGTTCGCAATGTGCCCTAATGATTTCGCTGTTTCCGAAGGAGGCTTGCCAAAAAAAACTGGTTAAATCAAGCCTCCTCTGGAAGGACGACTAGGACTCAAGAATGCGCGCTCTTTCATCCCATTCAGCAAGCATCGCCAGTAACCTGATCGACAACCCCATAACCGATCCCCGCGCGCCCGATCAGGAAATCACCGACACCGTCAATTCGCGCCGCACCCAACACGGCCAGGACGCGTTGGCGGAATTGGGTAAGAGGGCACGTCCGTGTAAACGGACCGCTCCGCCCGCCGATCCCACGCCGTATCGGATCGAGGAGATTCAGCAACACCTCCTCCACCGCGCCTCCACCTCCATGCAGTCCGTGCCACCTGCGCCACCGCCGGCATTGTCGCGGTCCGGAGAGCTTTCGTTCGACCTGAACGTACCATACGATGCATCCTGTGCAGAAAGTGCCCCTGCTTTGCAGGATGTTGCCAACCGGCCGGAGCAGCCGGCAATCGCGCCCCCACCTCCATTGAGCTATTCCCATATCGTTGGACACTCTCGGGCCCCTTCCGCCTCATCGTTGGCCGGTTCGTCGACGCACGCCACGGTCATGCCGGCTCCCGCCAGCACGGGCGAGGGGCCGGCTGCCCCCGGTCTTCCCTCACAGGCTCCCGGCTCCAGCACGGCATGGCCAATTCCTAAAACCACGTTGTACGGGCGTCAGATGGTGCTCGACCCGGAAACGATGGAGATGGTGTCAAGAGCCGCGCTGTACAAGCGTAAGAAGGTGCGCGACCAGGTCAAGGGGGACATCGTGTCAAGAGGCGCGCTGGACATGCGTAAGAAGCGGAGGAACCGCCCAGGATGAGGGTCGGCGGGAATTTGTGAAAATTCTTTTCTGATAG
>NZ_MDEJ01000280.1 GCF_002940065.1 Xanthomonas populi | reverse complement strand
CTGTGCATCACCGAAGGGCAGTTGCATGGAGGTGAGTGGATAGTGTTGCGCATCGTGGGTGCGTTGTTCAGAGGTTGCTTGGTCGTCGCGGTGATTACCGATCCAACCATCGTGCACTGCGCAATGACACCGGTTACCTAATTCGCTACGATGCTGTTTCTCGGCCACCGTTCCTGGCTTGCCGCCGGAGATGCCACATGTCCCTGTACTGCAAGACCCACTACGCCACCCATCCCGACGCTATCAAGGGCGCCAGCAACGACGATCTGCGCGCGCTCTATCTGCTCGATGGTCTGTTCGTCGACGATGCGGTCACGCTCAAATACACCCATTACGAGCGCTTCGTGCTCGGTGGCGCCGCACCGCTCGGCACGACGCTGGAGCTGCCCAAACAGACCGAACCCGCTTCCGCCGCCGGCCATCCGTTCCTGGAGCGCCGCGAGCTCGGCATCCTCAATGTGGGCGCCGGGGCCGGCAGCGTGACCGTGGACGGCACCGTTTACACGCTCGGGCCGAAGGATGGCCTGTACGTGGCGATGGGCAGCACCGAGGTCACCTTCGCTTCCGCAGATGCCGCCAACCCGGCCAAGTTCTACCTCGCCTCCACGCCGGCGCATGCGCGCTTGGAGACCAAGCAGCTCTCGATCAAAGACGCCGTGGCACTGGAGCGCGGCGCACTGGAAACCAGCAACGAGCGCACCATCTATCAATACATCGTGCCGGCCACCTGCCAGTCCTCGCAGCTGCTGCTGGGCCTGACCGTGCTCAATCCGGGCAGCGTCTGGAACACCATGCCGCCGCATCTGCACGACCGTCGCAGCGAGGTGTATTTCTACTTCGATCTTGGCGCCAACGACCGCGTCTATCACTTTGTGGGCGAGCCCGAAGCGCAGCGCCACATCGTGATCCAGAATAACCAAGCAGTGGTATCGCCGCCGTGGTCGATCCACATGGGCGCCGGCACCAGCAATTACGCTTTCATCTGGGCGATGGGCGGCGAAAACCTGGATTACACCGACATGCACGTGCTGGACATCTGCCAGCTTAAGGGCACCTCGAACAACCAAGTCGTAGCCGTGGTGACACGCACTGGATGATGACCATACCTTCAAAAAATCAGCGA
>NZ_MDEJ01000279.1 GCF_002940065.1 Xanthomonas populi | reverse complement strand
GCGATTACGCACACTGCCCGAACACGTCTACAACCAGATGGTCATGGGCTGAAAAACGTGGGGATACCTCAGATCCTGACCGGGCTTGCGGTGCATCGGCATAACGAACTCGAGCGTGAGCAGCGTTTCAGCTCTGTGGTGCGCACCTTGTCGCGCAACATCCGCGAGCGCATGTCTACCTTCGAACATGGTTTGCGCGGCGCACGCGGCGCGGTCATCGGCGCAGGCAGCGGGCTCATCAGTCGCGACCGCTTCACCCTGTACAGCCGCTCGCGCGATTATTCGCGCGAGTTTCCCGGCGTGCTGGGTTACGGCTATATCCACCGCGTGGCGCCTGCTGACGAAGCGGCCTTTCTGCAGACTGCGCGTGCCGGCGGTGCGCCGGATATCCATCGTCGCCCGTTAGCGCCCTGGGCCGGCGAACGTTTCATCGTGCTGTATTTCGAACCGGAGTCCTCGGGCAACCGGCCGATCGGTCTGGACATCGCCTCCGAGCCGCGCCGACGTGCCGCTGCCTTGCAGGCATCGCGCAGCGGCGCGCCGATCATGACTGCGCCTAAAAACTCGGGCATCGCGAAACTGTGTGTTGCTGATAATAGAACGATGCGCAGATTTGTATAACGACCCTTTGCGGGAAGCTTTTGCGGCGCTCTGTATATTATGTCAAGGCGCTATTTCGCTTGTTGCACTCGCTTGCTGCTTGTCAGTTTTTTTGAATTCGTGTCCTTTTTTGTTTGGATCATGCCCCTCACTGATTTGAAACGCTGTTCAAGCTCTCGCCTGCCTGTGTCGACATCGCCGACGCGCTCGCTCGAACCGAACCGATCGACGAGGCCGCGGCGATGCGCATCCAAGGCGATGATCGCTTTCTGTTTCTGCAGCGATGGAGCGAGCTGATGCTGCGTCTTATCGCGGAGTGGCCCAACCCGCGCGACGGCAGGTACGACGTGCTCGCGGCGTGGCTGCGCGGCTGGACCCATCAGGCTTCGGCCGATTCGGTCGCGTACCGGGTCATCCGCGAATATCGCGATGCCGTGTCCGGCGAAATCCTGACGCTGAGTTTTCCCCACGTTTTCCCGAGATAGATCAGCTGGTTGCACCCGGATCGTGTAGAAACAAGTGCGCGCATGGCGCAGTCTTC
>NZ_MDEJ01000278.1 GCF_002940065.1 Xanthomonas populi | reverse complement strand
CGCTGCCATCGCCAATGTCTGCTGTGTCATCGCTCTATCCAAAAGCACGCTGCTGGATAGCAATTTTCGCAGATCTGGGGGCTTTTTCAGCGTTGCCTTCCAGCTGCCCATCGGCCAGCGGCCAGCGGCCAGCGGCCAATGGCCAATGGCCAATGGCCAATGGCCATTGGCCAATGGCCGCTCATTGCCAGCCAGCCTGTGCTGTTATACCCGCAAAGTGCTTGCCCTGTCGCCGTGCAACGCCGATCCTGCTAGCCTCTCGGCTTCCGTTGTTACAGCCTGATCCGTCATGAAAAAAGCGGTAGTTCTCTTGTCCGGTGGCATGGATTCCGCAGCCGTCGTCGCGCTCGCGCAGGAACAGGGCTACTCCGTGTACGCGCTGAGCGTGCGCTACGGCCAGCGCCACACCTCCGAACTGGACGCAGCCGCACGCGTCGCCACCGCGCAAGGCGTCATCGCCCACAAGGTGGTCGACGTGGACCTGCGCAGCATCGGCGGCTCGGCGCTCACCGACGACATAGACGTGCCCGATGCTGGCGGCGACGGCATTCCGGTCACCTACGTGCCCGCACGTAACACCATCATGCTGGCGCTGGCGCTGGGCTGGGCCGAGGTGATCGGCGCCAACGACCTATTCTGCGGCGTCAACGCGGTGGACTATTCGGGCTATCCCGACTGCCGCGCCGAGTTCGTCCGCGCCTTCGAAGTGCTGGCAAACCTGGCCACCAAGGCAGGCGTGGAAGGCGCCGGCTTGCGCGTGCACGCACCGCTGCAGTTTCTCAGTAAAGCCGACATCGTCCGCCAAGGCGTCCGCCTGGGCGTGGACTTCGGCCTCACCGTCTCCTGCTACCGCGCCGACGCTAACGGGCGCGCCTGCGGCTACTGCGACGCCTGCCGCCTTCGCGCCGCCGGCTTCGCCGATGCCGGCATCCCGGACCACACCCACTACGCCATTTCGTCTTGATGCCTGTGTAAGGTAGAATGCCCACCCCGGCGCACTGCCGGGGCAGTGGGCCGTTAGCTCAGTCGGTAGAGCAGAAGACTTTTAATCTTTTGGTCGATGGTTCGAATCCATCACGGCCCACCAATAATTTCAATGACTTAAGGGCACCTCGAACAACCAAGTCGTAGCCGTGGTGACACGCACTGGATGATGACCATACCTTCAAAAAATCA
>NZ_MDEJ01000277.1 GCF_002940065.1 Xanthomonas populi | reverse complement strand
GCCGATCTGCTGTTGAGCGCTCTACTGACTGTGCTTTCAACCATAGGTTGACTGGATGGACTGACAATTAAACAGGACAAATAGCGCTACTTGCGCACATGTTTATCCACCGAAGCCGTGGACAAGTTGGCGCGGGGCATGTCGTTGAGGGGTTCGGCTCGGTGATCGCCGTCGCCGCAGGGGCGTTAACCGGCCTGTGCGCGGCAGATTTGCCGGCGCGGGTGCCTGTTTTTGCGGCATCTTGCAGGGGCGAGCCTGCCGGCGACGGCTACTTGAATATGTTTTCTATGTCCGCGATGTACTGCGCGGAGTGCTGTAGGCCGCCTGGTGGGTCGCCCGTGGCGCGGTGCGCCGCAGGGCGGGCATCGCCCCTGCGCGGCGCGGTGCGCGGCTCCTGGGCCGGCTGACGGCGTGCTTGCGCCTGCGTAAAGGACGCAACGCCTGTGCCGCGTGCCTGGTCGGCATGCTTGCGGTCGCGCTTGAGCAACCAGCTGGTGCCAACCATGTCGCACAGCCGCTGGAAGTTGAGCCGGCGCACACCCGCCTCGCTGCACCACAGGTCGCCGCCCTCGGCGTCTTTCTTGTGCCGGCGCACCTGCTTGGTGGGGAATGCCCATCCAAGGCTCACCATCATGTCGAGCGAGCGCCGTGCGCGCCGTTCCTCGGCGGGCGTCTGCCCGCCATAGGCGAGCTGGGCGAGGTCGGGCAGCGTGTAGCGCTGCCAGGGGCCACCGCCCTGGCGTGGCTTGCCCACAAACCCGGTGCGCACGTCAGCCAGGTAGAGCAGCGCCACGGCCATGGCCAGCAACGAGTCGGCCCCATCCTTGCGCAGTCCGCGCACCCGCGTCAGCGCCTTGTCCAGGGCATAGCCGGCCACGATGACGTTGTGGCTAATCCGCTTCCACGCCCCTTTCCGTTCTTCCAGGGCGAGCACCAGCCCGTTGCGAGTGGCATCCAACACGGCCGGCCGGCGCTTCTTGCCGGCCAGCGGCTTGGGCTGACGCCAGTGCACACGCTTGTGCGGCCGGCCGCTGGTGGCGGTCGGTTCTGGGCCTGGCGTCTGTGAGCCTGGGTCTACTGCTGGCATGTCCCGCGCCGATGAACGGCAGCGGGGCGGGGTGTTTGGCTTGTGGGCCTTAGCATCCTTTCCCTCTTGCACGGCTTCGCCGGCGGGATTAGGATGGGGG
>NZ_MDEJ01000276.1 GCF_002940065.1 Xanthomonas populi | reverse complement strand
CACTTACTTGATGATCTTGGCAACCACGCCGGCGCCGACGGTGCGGCCACCTTCACGAATTGCGAAGCGCAGACCTTCGTCCATCGCGACCGGGTTGATCAGGGTCACGACCATCTTCACGTTGTCGCCCGGCATCACCATCTCCACGCCTTCCGGCAGCTGGCAGGCGCCAGTGATGTCGGTAGTGCGGAAGTAGAACTGCGGACGGTAGCCCTTGAAGAACGGGGTATGACGACCACCCTCATCCTTGGACAGCACGTAGACTTCGGCTTCGAACTCGGTGTGCGGCTTGATCGAACCCGGCTTGCACAGCACTTGGCCACGCTCCACTTCGTCACGCTTGGTGCCGCGCAGCAGCAGACCGGCGTTGTCGCCTGCCTGACCCTGGTCCAGCAACTTGCGGAACATTTCAACGCCGGTGACCGTAGTCTTCTGCGTGTCGCGGATACCGACGATTTCGATTTCGTCGCCCACCTTGATGATGCCGCGCTCGATACGACCGGTCACCACGGTGCCACGGCCCGAGATCGAGAACACGTCCTCGACCGGCATCAGGAACGGACGGTCGACGTCGCGGGTCGGCTCGGGGATGAAGGTATCCAGGGCTTCGACAAGACGCAGGATTGCCGGCACGCCGATTTCGCTCTGATCGCCTTCCAGCGCCAGACGGGCCGAACCGTGGATGATCGGGGTGTCGTCGCCCGGGAACTCGTACTTGCTCAGGAGTTCACGCACTTCCATCTCGACCAGCTCAAGCAGCTCGGCGTCGTCGACCATGTCAGCCTTGTTCAGGAACACGACGATGTGCGGCACACCCACCTGACGCGAGAGCAAGATGTGCTCACGGGTCTGCGGCATCGGGCCGTCAGCGGCCGAGCACACCAGGATCGCGCCATCCATCTGCGCAGCACCGGTGATCATGTTCTTGACGTAGTCGGCGTGGCCGGGGCAATCGACGTGCGCGTAGTGACGGTTTGCGGATTCGTACTCGACGTGTGCGGTCGAGATCGTAATACCGCGCGCCTTCTCTTCCGGCGCTGCGTCGATCGCGTCATACGCCTTGAACTCGCCACCGAAACGCTCAGCACCGATCTTGGTCAGCGCGGCGGTCAACGTGGTCTTGCCATGGTCAACGTGACCAATGGTGCCGACGTTCACGTGCGGCTTCTTGCGCTCAAATTTAGCTTTTGCCATG
>NZ_MDEJ01000275.1 GCF_002940065.1 Xanthomonas populi | reverse complement strand
ACAATCGTCCGCGCAAAATACTTGGATTCAAAACGCCCCTCGACGTCTTCTCCGAGGAGATCCTCAACAGCGTTGCGATTTAGAGTTGAATTCGCCGTGGAAAAAGCTGGTCCCGACAGCAAGTCAGTTGCAGGCATTTGCGTTTGATGCGTAAGACCACCATATTCACCGCGCCGGTATGTCGCCGGTATGTCGCCGGAATGGCCGAGTGGATACGTGCATGCCTGAATTGCCCGAAGTCGAAACTACGCTGCGCGGTCTGTCGCCGCATCTTGTCGGGCAACGTGTCCATGGCGTTATCTTGCGAAGGCCGGATCTGCGCTGGCCCATTCCCGAGCAGATCGAGCAGCTGCTCCCTGGTGCGACCATCATCAACGTGCGGCGTCGTGCGAAGTATCTGTTGATCGACACAGATGCGGGTGGCAGTGCGCTGCTGCATCTTGGGATGTCCGGGAGTCTACGCGTGCTGCCTGGCGATACGTTGCCGCGCGCGCACGATCACGTGGATGTCAGTCTGGAAAATGGACACGTGCTGCGTTTCAACGATCCGCGCCGATTCGGATGCCTGTTATGGCAATATGGTACGCAAACCCATGAGTTGCTTGCCACCCTTGGCCCAGAACCATTATCGGATGCATTTACTGGCGATTATCTGCATGCACTGGCGCGTGGCCGTCGTGCCGCGGTGAAAATCTTTCTGATGGATCAAGCGGTCGTCGTCGGCGTGGGTAATATCTACGCTGCCGAAAGCCTGCATCAAGCAGGAATCAGCCCATTCCGTGAGGCTGGGAAAGTGTCGTTAGACCGCTATCATCGCTTGGCTACTGCGGTAAAAGAAATTCTGGGATATGCGATCCAACGCGGAGGCACGACGTTGCGTGATTTCATCAGTCCCGACGGTGCACCTGGTTACTTCGAGCAAGAACTCACGGTGTACGGGCGTGGGGGTGAAGCCTGCAAGCAATGTGGACGTGTGTTGAAACACGCCACCATTGGTCAACGCGCGACGGTCTGGTGCGGTAGTTGCCAACGTTGAAAGCTAGCTAGTTGCCCCTGAAAAATCCCCTTCAAGCACCAAGCGCCGTCGGTGACAGCCGCACGGCGCTAACGGATCTGCAAAGTAGAAATCGCTCTGCAAGCAGGCGGCAATGAGGCGATGATCGGCGAACTCCTTGCCGTTGTCGGCGGTGAGGGTGTGCA
>NZ_MDEJ01000274.1 GCF_002940065.1 Xanthomonas populi | reverse complement strand
GGATGCGCTCGCGCAGCTCGACGTTGCGGTCTTCGCGCGGGCAATAGCGCAGCGCACTGGCGCTCATACCGATCGCTGCCAAGGCGCGACGCTCGCTGGCGCCACGCCCCATCCACTCGCGCACCAGCGCACGACACGCCGCTGCGCTCACCACGTTTTTCGCAGCGCATCCTTGATCAAGCCGCTCTCGAACAGCTGCTCGGCCAGAAACTGCTTCAGCCGCACGTTCTCGGACTCAAGGTCCTTGAGCCGCTTGGCATCGGGCACGCTCATCCCGCCGAATTTGCTGCGCCACAGGGAATAGGAGGCCTCGCTGCCGCCGTGCCGCCGGCATAGGTCATTAATCGCCAAGCCCGCTTCGGCCTCACGCAGGAAGCCAATGATCCGTTCTTCGGAAAAACGCTTCTTCACGTCCAATCTTCTCGGGCTAGGGAATTGGACTCCAAACTGGGGCGCTACTCAAAACTGGGGGGATGTCGCTGACTCGCAGTAAGCACAGACTTTTTCACGGATTCCCGCCGACCCCCAAGCCGGCCAGGCCGGCCAAGACGCTGGCGCGGCGACGGCGGCCCCCAGCACCTTATGTTCGCAATGTGCCCTAATGATTTCGCTGTTTCCGCAGGGGGCTTACCAAAAAACCGGTTAAATCAAGGCTTATCCGGAAAGACGACGAGGACTCAAGAATGCGCCCTCTTTCGCCCTGTTCAGCCATCATCGCCAATGAACTGATCGACAACCCCATACACGATCCCGGCTCGCGCGATCAGGAAATCACCGACACCGTCAATTTGCGCCGCACCCCACGCGGCCAGGACGCGTTGGCGGAATTGCTTGATATGGCACCTCCTAATTGGAAACGGCCTGCTCCGCCCGCCGATCCCACGCCGTATCGGATCGAGGAGATTCAGCAGCACCTCCTCCACCGCGCCTCCACCTCCATGCAGTCCGTGCCACATGCGCCACCTGCGCCACCGCCGACATTGTCGCAGTCCGGAGAGGGTTCGTTTGACCCGATGGTCTTTCTGAACCTACCAGACGATGCATCCTGTGCCGAAAGTGCCCCTGCTTTGCAGGATGTTGCCAACCGGCCGGAGCAGCCAGCAATCGCGCCCCCCCTCCATCGAGCTATTCCCATATCGTTAGACACTCTCGGGCCCCTTCCGCCTCATCGTTGGCCGGTTCGTCGACGCACGCCACGGTCATGCCGGCTCCCGCCAGCACG
>NZ_MDEJ01000273.1 GCF_002940065.1 Xanthomonas populi | reverse complement strand
CCGGAGATGCACCAGACCAAGAAAGGCAAGCAGTATGACTTCGGGATGAAAGCGCACATTGGCGTAGACGATGTGTCCGGATTGGTGCACCACGTGGAATGCACGGCAGCCAACGTCGCCGATATCACGCAGGCGCACAAGCTGCTGCATGGCAAGGAAGACACGCTCAGTGGGGATAGCGGTTACACGGGTCTGGAGAAGCGTGCGGAGATGGCGCGCAAGCGCAAGTTGCGCTACCTGATCGCGGAGAAGCCGTCCAAGCTCAAGCAGATCAAGAACGCGCGCGAGATGCAGTGGGCCAAGCGCTGGGAGCACACCAAGGCCAGCCTGCGGGCGAAGGTGGAACATCCGTCTCGGGTGATCAAACGCCAGTTTGGTGACGTCAAGGTCCGCTATCGCGGCTTGGCGAAGAACACGGCACAGGTGCTGACGCTGTTTGCGCTGTCGAACCTGTGGCTGAAGCGAAAGCAGTTGATGCCTGTCGTGGGGACGGTGCGCCTGTAACCCGGGCAACACCCCGCAAACGCGCCGAAAACGGCAAAAAAACCGAGGGCCTGAGCGCCGTCAGCCTGGCTGATGTGGTTTGGCTCATCCTCCGATGCCGTTGATCATACCATCCTTAAGGCATGAGACTGATCAATCAATTAAGGAGACTCTATAGCTCTCGACGGAAATTTAAATATTGGCGCATCCGTACACTCAATCAATTCCCCAACATTCTTGCAGACCCTAAAATTTTCCACGAACTATTTTACATTTGCCAAGTTCGGACCACTCACACCTTTAACAATCAAGTGTGTGGAATTTACATTTCTTGCCCTTGAATAGACAGCCTCGACCACATCACCCTGAAAATAAAGGAACACACACACCCCATCATCGTCAGTGCAATCCTCAAACTTACGATAAAGTGACTTACTTTGAATATTAGGACTTCCTCCAGAATATACAACCTCTTTTGAACCACCACGCATTTCGACCTCATAAACCAAGAAGTCAGAAGGCAAATCTATTTTTGCATGCTCACCAGGTGTCATACCAAAACACGAGTTATCAGTGTAGATATTGCAATACAAATATATAGCCCGCTTACCGCTTTCAGAAGCGTTCGCGAAATTCGCCAAGAAGATCAAACTCACAGCCAATGCAAGCAGAAAAGTTAACTTTCTTCTATTAGGAGCCTCTAAAAACCCCAGCAATCTGCCATCATTGACTTGACGCCCTGCCAGCGGAGAACGACAGACATGATCAGC
>NZ_MDEJ01000272.1 GCF_002940065.1 Xanthomonas populi | reverse complement strand
AACACCTCCGCGCCCAGGGTGTTGCGCGCCTGGTGCCGCACCTGCAGGCACAGGAACCGCGCATCGGCCGCCACGCTCGCATGCTGGCGCAGGCCAAAGCGCGTGCCCGGGGCCAGTTGGCGCCAGCAACCCTGGCCCTCGATGATGTGCGCCGTCACCCGCTGCGCATCCAGCTGCTGCTGCGCGCGGCGCTGGCCGCGCAGGCTGTCCTGCCAGCCGTACGGGCCGGCGGTGTCCACGTCCTCGGCGCCGATGTCGCCCAGCGGCGTGCCCTCGGCGCCGGCCGGGCGCAGGCTCAGGCTGCGGTAGTCACAGCTGGCCCGCGACAGCGTGGTCGGGCGCCAGCGACACGACCGCACCCACTGCTGCACGCTGTCCTGCTGCTCGGTGACGTCGGTGCGGTGATAGCGCACCGTGCCCAGCTCGGCGAAAGCGTGGTTGTGGTCCGACAGCACCAGGGTGTGGCTGCCCAGGCGCTCGCTGCCGGCATCGCCGGCATGCGCGAACCAGACATAGATCCCTTCCTCGGCCAGCAGCCGCTGCACGAAGGCCAGGTCGGTCTCCTCATACTGCGTGGTCAGGCTGCGCTTGGCGTACACGCGGCGGTCGGCCAGCTCCCAGCGCCAGGCCGGCGCCAGCGCGCCCTGCTCGGCGTAGTCGGCGAACACGCTCTCGACGATCTCCACCACGCTCAGGTCCTGGAACACGTAGCTGTCCACACGCTGGCCCAGCAGCGCCAGCCACGGCTCGATCGTCAGCCGGTAACGCGCCAGCCCGCCGTTGCTGCCGAGCCGTTCGAACGCGGTGACGTGGCCGTGGAACGGGCGCAGCGCGGTGCGCGATTCGGCGGTGAGCAGTTCCAGCAGTACCGGCTGGCAGAGCAGCTCGTCCAGGGGCAGGCCGGCGTTGGCCGATAGCGCGCTCACTTCGAAATGGAAGCCGCCGCCGTCGACCGACTCGCGGCCGTCCAGGGTCTCGGCGACCAGCACGTCGGGGCCCAGCGGGGTGTGCAACCGCAGCAGGCGTTCTTGCTGGCCGGGCGCAGCCAGGGCGGAAAGAACGGTGGCGACTGGGTCCATACAAGCTCCTTGGCAAATGCGGTGTCGCCGCGCTCGACGCGGGGCGTTGGCGCCAGCCGCAACACGGCGGACTGGACGATGCGGCCGAGTCTAGCAAGGCGGGCGCGGTGAGAGATGCCCCGTACACACGTTGTATGGCCGGCGAATCCAACGCTGATTCGCAACGCTGTTGAGGA
>NZ_MDEJ01000271.1 GCF_002940065.1 Xanthomonas populi | reverse complement strand
AGCGATTACGCACACTGCCCGAACACGTCTACAACCAGATGGTCATGGGCTGAAAAACGTGGGGATACCTCAGAGTCAGGATGTAGTGGTGGCTCCTACAGGCGTCGAAACCGCGAACATAGAGTCCGTGAAGCGGCTAACGCTTGATGCTGCCGCGCAGACCTTGGCAGTCAATGCAACTGGGAAGGCCGTTGCTGTGTTGTATGACGCTGCTGTTGGCGATTTTCCAAGTCTGCAGTTCAGCGGCCTTGGGGCAGTGACCCTCGAGTACACCGCGTATGCTCCAACGAATGTCAGCATTGCGTCCGGCTCGGTTTTAGCGGCAAATCCAACTGTGCACCTACCAAGGATTTCGATTGGCGGAACCTACTTGCTGCTATCGCGTCCTTCCAGCGCGCCTGCTACTTGGAAGCTGGCTTTAGAAAAAGCGCCATTATTGGTCGTCAATGGCTCTGCGTTATCGCAATCGCTCGCTTCTGCGGCACAGGGCAAGCGATTTTTGGTCAGCGCGACAGCGGGTCAGAACCTGGGATTTGCACTCAGTGATCTGGTGCTACTTAATGCTTCGTATGTGTACCTGCGCATCAACAAACCTGACGGCAGCTACGCGGCGGATCAGTACTGCTACGCCAACAGCAACGGTTGCCAGATCAATTTGTTTAACACGGTAGCCGGCACCTACAGCGTCGTCGTCGATGCGCCTTACAACGGCGACCAGACAATGAGCTTCAAGAGCACATTGTCAACGGATGTGACCGGAACGCTTGTTGCGGACAAGATGCAGACGCTGACGCTGGGTCGTCGCGGTCAGAACGGGCGCTTGAGCTTTGTGGGTACAGCAGGGCAGACGGTGGCGTTGCAGGTGGCGGCTCAAACGACAGTGCCTGCAGAGCGCATAGCGTATTACACGGTGTATAGGCCGGATGGAACAGTGTTGAGTGCCGTCAGCGCGACATCGGCAGCAACGCTGAATCTGCCGAATCTACCGATGACAGGGACCTATACGGTGTTTGTGGATCCGTACTATGGCGAGTCGCTGAGTACGCAGCTGACGCTGGCCACCGGCGCCACCGGTGGTCAAGTCACCAATGGTGCCAGCGGCAGTTTTGCTACAACGGTGCCTGGTCAGAATGTCTATATGACCTTTACTGCGACGGCTGGCCAGAACATGGGCTTTGCCCTGAGCGATCTGGTGACGCCGAACACAGCAAACCTTGTTTAAGGAGCCTCTAAAAACCCCAGCAATCTGCCATCATTGACTTGACGCCCTGCCAGCGGAGAACGACAGACATGATCAG
>NZ_MDEJ01000270.1 GCF_002940065.1 Xanthomonas populi | reverse complement strand
TCGCTGATTTTTTGAAGGTATGGTCATCATCCAGTGCGTGTCACCACGGCTACGACTTGGTTGTTCGAGGTGCCCTACTAGATCAAGCACGCGTGCACGGTGATGTGCTGATCCACTGCGCCAGCTCCAATCGCGTCGGCGCGCTGATCGCTCTGGAGAAAGGCAGAGCGAACGGCGCACCACGCGATGAAGCAATCGCAATCGGTCGTGCAGCAGGAATGACGAGCCTTGAGCCACTGGTCATGCGCTTGCTGGATCAGCAATCCACCGCCGACTCGACAGCCGCCGCCAAGTAAGACGATCGATGCGACTTGCCTGGACTCAAAGCCGCATGCAACAACAGTAGCTCACGATCATGCTGTGTTCGCCAAGCCAGTCTGAGATGCCCCTCGCCAGCAGTCACGGCTCCTGATGAGCCACGCGCATTACCTGCACGCACTTGCGGTCATCGTCTTTGCTCGGCTGCTGGGGACCACGTTGTGGTTCTCGGTAAATAGCGCAGCAGACGACTTGATGCGGCAATGGTCGGAAGGACCTTCCAGCATCAACTTGCCGACCATCGCGACGCAACTTGGCTTCAGTATCGGAACCTTGGCCCTCAAACCGATCACCGCATGTGCTCGCCATGGCCGTGGTCATCAGGCTCCGAGGCACCCAGCGAGCGGACATCAAAGCGCACATCCAGGCGCGGCGCATGCTCTTAAATCAATGTTGCCGTCACGGGTTTGCCCACCTCGAATGGCGCGTGCGGGGCGATGAACATCAGGTGGATGCTGCCAGGGCCAAGCACGACCTTCTCGCCCGGCGGCAAGGCGAGTCCTTCGTCGAGGCGCCGCATCTTCATCACGCCATTGTCCATGTTCATTTCATGGATCTCCACCTGCGCGCTTGCTGGCGACGCTATTGCAACCAAACGATCGGGGACGGTCGATTGGTTCTGCAAGCTGACATAACCGCCTGCAACCGGTGCGCCGGGAGGCGTTGCGCGGGACCAGGCGTCTGTTGCCAAGACCCGTGCCATGGCGCTAGTAGGCGCCGTTGAAGCGGATGTCTTTTCAGTCGGTGTAGCACTGGCACCGGGCTCTTGGGCGCGTTGGCAGGCTGCAAGGCTCAACGCGGATAACGCAAGCAAAAACAGGACGCGTGCTTTCATTTTTCTCTCCTCTTATCGACTTCAGCACCGTGCGCCAATGGCGATCCGGTTGCAGGGTTATCGACGCGACTAGGGCCTGTTAACACTAATGGCCTGAGCGAGTAAACTATCGGGTATGGAGATCACACCAGAGCAATTTTCCCTAA
>NZ_MDEJ01000269.1 GCF_002940065.1 Xanthomonas populi | reverse complement strand
TGAACCGCTCCGGGAATATGGGAGGCTGTTTGGTTTGAGTCACGCCGCTTCGGCGTAACCGGCCGGCCTGTTGTCGATAGTAAGCCTCTTCGGCTTCTGCTGGCGGAATGTTCCCGATCGACCCCAGCAAGCGTTTGTGGTTGTACCAGTCCACCCAATCCAGCGTGGCCAGTTCTACGTCCTGACGATTGCGCCACGCGCGCCGGTGGATCACCTCGGCCTTGTACAACCCGTTGATCGTCTCGGCCAGCGCGTTGTCATAACTGTCGCCCACGCTGCCCACCGATGGCTCGATCCCGGCGTCGGCCAGCCGCTCGGTGTAGCGGATCGACACGTACTGCACGCCGCGGTCGGAGTGGTGGATCAGGCCGCCCTCGGTTGGGCGCCGCGCATGCAGCGCCTGCTCCAGGGCGTCCAGCACCAAATCCGTCTGCGCCGTCGGCCAGACCTTCCAACCGACGATGCGCCGCGCATACACGTCAATCACGAAGGCCACGTACACGAACCCTGCCCAGGTCCAGACATAGGTGAAGTCGCTGACCCACAGTCGGTTCGGCGACGGCGCATGGAACTGTCGGTTCACCTTGTCCAGCGGGCACGGACGCTTGTCGCTTGTCGCTGATCGTGGTCTTGACCACCTTCCCGCGCACCACGCCGTGCAGGCCCAGCTTCCCCATCAATCGCTCCACCGTGCAGCGGGCCACTTGGTAGCCCTCGCGCTTGAGTTGCCGCCAGACCTTGCGCACGCCGTACACCTGTCGGTTCTCCTCCCATACCCGCCGGATCTGCGGGCGCAGCGCCTGGTCCTTCCACCAGCGGTTCGGGCGCACGTTCGCGTCCGCTTCCCGCTGCGCGTGGCGGTAATACGTCGACGGGGCAACCTGCAGCACCTGGCAGATCGGCTCGACCCCGTGAACATCGCGATGTTCGGTCACAAACTTGGTCAGGGCTTGAAGCGGCGGTCGAGCTCCGCCTGGGCGAAATACGCGCTGGCCTCGCAGGATCTCGTTCGCTTGCCTCAGCTCACGCACTTCACGCTCCAGTGCCTTCATCCGCGTCCGCTCGTCCGTCGTCAGCCCCTGGCGCTCGCCGGCATCACGTTCGGCCTGCCGCACCCAGTTGCACAGCGTCTGCGCCCAACAGCCGATCTTCCCGGCAATCGATTCGATCACCGCACACTGCGAGCTGTACTCGCCCTGATGCTCCCGCACCAGCCGAACCGCCCGCTCTCGCACTTCCGGGCAATACTTTGTCTTGCTCATCGCTCCATCTTCTCAAGAGTTGGAGCCTCCCGAAATCATGGGGCGATTCA
>NZ_MDEJ01000268.1 GCF_002940065.1 Xanthomonas populi | reverse complement strand
GATCGCTGATTTTTTGAAGGTATGGTCATCATCCAGTGCGTGTCACCACGGCTACGACTTGGTTGTTCGAGGTGCCCTGATGGCGTGCATTGGCAACGCACACTCACCCTGGAAAACAGCGCAAAAGACGAGTTCTCCTATCCGGCGGTGATCCAGGCCCGCGATGGCCTAGTCCATATCAGCTACACCTGGAAGCGCCAACGCATCAAACATGTTGTCCTGGATCCGACACGACTCGGCAGCAAAGCGGGTGACATGTTGGATCCGGCGGCTTGCAGATGGGCGCGAACCTGTCGCGTCTGACGCCACACAGCGAGCCGAATGCGTCGTACGCCGGCTCACCCACCGCAGCGAAGATGAAGCAGTGCATGTAAGGACGCTGATCGCTGTCGTCGCGCTCGATCCACAAGCGCAGCAACGTCAAGCCGCGTTGCTGCGCTTGCATGGCGGGCATGCCATCCACATTGGCAAGCAACGACGCCGCAAACTCGTCGACCTTGTGCAACGCCTTGAGCGCACTTTCAAACCGCGCATTCGCCAGTGCAGCATCCACGCCCGCCGCCGGGACGAATTGATGCAGATACGCTAACCACGCCGAGGCCAGCGGCGTGTCGTAGCTCTGCACCTGCCGCGCAGCCTCGGCAGGCACAGTAGCAATCGAAGCGATGATGCGGTCCAGTGCCTGTTGCTGCGCACTGAGCGCCTTGGCCAGCACATCGGCTCTGGCCTTCAATATGCGCTGCAGGTAGTCGCCCAGCTTGGCGTCCTGTGCGTAGGCATTGCGCTGCCGCAGCCAATCCCGTTGCTGATCGCACACGCCTGCGACCGAACTGAGCGGCGTGGTCTCCACCAGCGCACGCTCTTGATACGGTGAACATATAGTTAAACGTTCTTACCCTGATACTGTCAGACAGCAATGGACAAAGAAGACGCAAGCAATCAGACGCTGGATCGGTTGCACGAACGGCGCAAACAAGGGGTTCGACTGCAGCGCCTTGGACATGGAGTGATGCAGATCGCCAAGCTGACCGGCCTTTCGTCTCCGCAGGAGTGCGGCATGACGCTGTCGGTGCGGGGCGTGGGCACCTACCTGGCCCGGTCAGGGTTTACGCCGCAAACGCCGCTCAACAAAGCGGACGAGTAGCGCCCAGAAGCGGTGCAGGCGTGAGCGCTGCAGGCGTGGCTGGACGAGACCCATCCGGCGATTGAGAAACGCGCCAAAGCTGAGGGCGCACAGATACATTGGGGAGACGAAACGGCGTTGGAGAACACCGATGTGCGCGGTCGTTGCGACGCCCCGGCCGGCAAGACGCCGGTGGCCTTCGCAGTCGGTGGGACGCGGCAAA
>NZ_MDEJ01000267.1 GCF_002940065.1 Xanthomonas populi | reverse complement strand
AGGGGTTCAGCCGACATACGTGTAAAAATGACTCACAAGCTCGGATTTAACCCATTGCATCAGTGAGTTAGCGGATATTTCTGGGTAACAAAACTACACTACCAACAGCGTTAGCTCACTTTTGGCTGTTTTTTACACGAATCCCTGCCGACCCTCGGATTGGTCGTGGGTGCGCGCAGCTTCCCGGGCAACCCGTACGACGGCGACACCTTGGCCGAGCATCTGGAGCAGACGCGCGGGTTGCTGCAGGATCTGAGCGTAGAACCGACGGTGGCGATCGTTGACCTTGGTTATCGCGGGCGCGAGGTCGATGGCGTGCAGGTGCTCCATCGTGGCAAGGCCAAGACGCTGACGCGACGGCAATGCCGCTGGATCAAACGACGGCAGGCGGTGGAACCGGTGATCGGACATCTGAAAGACGACTGCAGGTTGCGTCGCTGCTGGCTGAAAGGTGCACAAGGCGATGCGCTGCACGTACTCGGCTGCGCCGCCCGCTACACCCTGCGCTGGCTGCTGCGCTGGATCGCGTTTTTGCGTGCCTGGATGCGGGCGATGGGATGGCCATCCTTTAGCGCCGTGCCGCTGTCGCCGATGACACTTGGTGCTTGAAGGGGGTTTTTCAGGGGCGACTCATTACCAAGATGTCACAGGCGGCCTGGCAGGCACATCCTGCTAAACGAGCATTACACACCTTCCAGACGACGGCAAGATGATCGACCTAGACGCACTCGTGGGCGGGCTATAGCTGGGATGATAGAAATTTCGGCGGTTCCGGCGTAAAATCCCTGATCCTGGCAATTCGGCTTGTAATTCCTAACTTCACTATGCTTTAAAATTATTAATTAATATAAATTAACAAAAAAGGATAATTATGTTAAACCCATCAACAAATTTCGCTAGAATATCACCCTTGCTCGCTGCAACAGTATTCGGAATCATTTTTCTATCGATATCAGCCCCAAGTCAGGCAGACGATTATTTAGGTGCAGTTTCTGTGCTTGCTGATGTTAAACCCGCAAATCCTACAAATAAACAGGTGTGGAATGCGCACTGGCAGCAAGCAATTAATAATTGCAGAAACCAGTTTGGGAATAATTCCCGCTCTGTATCTTTAGATAGTTGGGACGTTACCGCAGGTGGGCGGTATACTGATCGCTGGGTGATTAATAGCGTCTGGAGTTGCAGAAATCGCTGAGGTGAATTGCCCGTCTTCTCGGAACACCCCGGAACCCCGCTAAGCGCTACCAGGTGGCGTGTCGCAAGATCGAGGGTCGGCAGGGATTTGTATAAAAAACAGCAACTCGCCCAGGCCGCACCAACCTGCAACAACCCGGTAGGCGAATGGAAAAACCAGCTGGGC
>NZ_MDEJ01000266.1 GCF_002940065.1 Xanthomonas populi | reverse complement strand
CGCTTTGAGAAGCTCGACGTCATGTTCCTCGGATTCCTGAGCTTCGTCCTGATCGTTGAAGGGCTTCTTATGTGTTAACATCCCCTAGTGACCGCAGCCATCGCCATGGCTGCGTGGAGCGGCTGGGCGACGGTACTGAACGATGCGACCCAGCCGATCCGCATCGACACCAAGACCGCCGACGGGCAGACGATCTCCGGCGCCGATTGCGCCATCAGCAACGACAAGGGGCGCCTCACCCTGACGTCGGGCCAGACGGCGCAGGTATATCGCTTCTCGCGCGATCTGGTCGTTTCCTGTGTACTGCCGGGGCAGCGCGATGCTTCCGGGCGCTCGACCTCGCCCGCCAATATCGGTATCTGGGGCAATGTCCTGATCGGCGGCGCGATCGGCGCCATCGTCGATCACAGCAAAGACACCGGCGACACCTACCCGAACTGGATCCAGCGGGTATTCGGGCAGACGCTGAGCTTCCACCGCCATCGCCAAGACCGCGGCCAGCCGTTGCAGGGCGAAAATGCGCAAGGCAGTGTGGTTGCGGCGACCACCGGTGCGAATGGCCAATCCCACAGCGCGGCCGTCACTACACCGCTCGCTACAGAGGCGCCTGCACCGGCTTGAGCTGCGGCCAGGTACAGGCCAACAGCGCCACGCGCTTTAGCGCTACCTGCAGCAGCGGCACGACGGTGCAGATCGACTGCTCCGGCTTCCGCTGCACGCCGACCTTCCGCTGACCTTGCAAGGCTGCGCTCCATGGCGAGCGCAGCCTCAACGCTGCACGGCTGTGTGCGATTACAGCCGCAGAACTATCTAAACGCTGCAGGGTCTGCTTGGACGATCTGCGCCAGACATTTCGCGTGACACCAACGCACCGAACGCCCATCGCATGACCGCTCACGACTGCAGCGCGCAGAAAAACGTCCTTTCCCCCACGCATACGTCGTATTTCACGCGATCAAGCACGCCGCTCGCTACGCTGATTTGCATGCAGCGCTTGGCTGCCAAAGAACTCAGGAGATCCCCATGGGCGACAACGCGTTTCTGTCACCGGTTTTCATCATTTTGGTCATTGCGATCATTGGCGTGGTGTTCTGGCTGGTGACGCGTGCCAAAAAAAAAGCGCAACAAGAAGTAAGCGGTCAAAGCATCAGTACGACGGCAGGCGAGTCGTCGCGCTGCATGCAGGTTGCTGCCAGCGTTGAACGCCAGCGGCACACTCAAAAACGCTCGCCAGCCGGCAGATAGCGCCATTGGCCGATCGCCAGTTTGCCCAGAGAGATGCGGCTCACGCGCAGGCGCCGGATCTGAGGTATCCCCACGTTTTTCAGCCCATGACCATCTGGTTGTAGACGTGTTCGGGCAGTGTGCGTAATCGCT
>NZ_MDEJ01000265.1 GCF_002940065.1 Xanthomonas populi | reverse complement strand
GCTCCCGTGCGGCCATGTTGGTTTTGGTCGAGGTCAACCGGTGCAACGCCAGCATCCAGGTGCGCAGCGGCAGTTTGGTGCCGGCAAACATCGTGCCTGCAATCAGGCTGGTCTGATGCCGGCACGCGCTGCATTGGGAGTAGATCGCAGCACCCCGCTTGAAACGCGACCGCGCCCGCCCGGCACAAACAGGGCAACGACAGCCTTGCGGCCAGCGCCACGTGTAGAGCGCGCGATAGCACTTGGCTTCGACGCCGTATGACGCGAAGAACTCAGGCATCGATCATCCCGCCTGGAACTGCACGGCATTGCTGCGCATCACGTCGCCGCGTTGGCTTCAGGTGACAGCAGCATCCACAAAGCGCGGCGCAGATCCTGCGACTGGCGGCTGAAGGTCAGGGCTAATCAGGAAGAGCTTTTAGCCAATCAGCGCCGCGAAGCGCAGGCACAAGAAGCGGCGAAGCGTGAAGAAATGAAACGAAGGCAGCGCGTGGCGGACCTAGTCTTCTTAGCCGGAGTCCAGAAGTTGGATGATGCGGAACTCATGGGGGCCTTACTGCTTCATGCTAAACGGCGACATGCTCATGAAATCCAAGTCGAAGCTCGCATGCTTGGAGCTATCAAGATAGAGAATCCAGCCAAGTCACCAACGACGGGCGCTGCACACTAATCTCATCGCAATAGGTTACGTCACGTTGTCACAGCGGCAACCTGCGCGGAGTTAATCGAATGCACGTAGCTCATTATTCCAAGTTCGACGTGCAATGAGCTTGCTGTGGCATACGACTCACGGAAGCGATCAATTCTCTCTTGCGTCACAGCCAACAGGCCATGTGAGAGTTCAACGTTAAAGGCCGTCACTGTCGAGGCAGGTCCAATTTGTCTTACCAGCACTAAGAGCGGCTAACAAAACTACTTCGCACCCACCTGACGACTGCTCGCTACGTTTTGTTAGCCGCTCTTAACCAACGGCGACCACCGAATAGAGACATGCGGCGTCGAGTAAGTCACTTGGTGACGAATAGAGGGACATGCGAAAAGCCTATCGCCAGAGCCCGCACAGTTTGACCCAAGGCAGGGTTACATAGTCATCCTCGGTCCCGACTCTTGTTGTTGAGTCTGCTTTTGAGTCTGTTCCATCTGCTGCTGCCGCACTTGGTCTTGCTTGATGACCTCCGCCTGCTGCAGATTCTGCTGAGCCGGCTGCTGGCACGCTTCTCGACCATCCACATGAGCATGGAAGAACGGCCCTTTGTCCCCGAAGGGTGCATAGATCGCAACGACGTTCTGAGCACCATTGTTCCCTAAGAGCCCGTTCAAAGTCTTCCCGAATTATCCGATCATATGGAGATGAGAGCACGCTATCCCAGTGACGTCAGCCGC
>NZ_MDEJ01000264.1 GCF_002940065.1 Xanthomonas populi | reverse complement strand
TCAGATCGCTGATTTTTTGAAGGTATGGTCATCATCCAGTGCGTGTCACCACGGCTACGAATTGGTTGTTCGAGGTGCCCAGAAGTCTTCCATACGGCGGACATCTGGCCCAGCACACCAGCCTTGCCCAATAGTTCATGCGCGCGTATACATGGCACCGCTGGCGATGGGTGCTTGAAAGCGATGTTCCAGGGACGACCAATCAAGTTAACCTCTTAAAGGTTGCATGGACACTCTCCCGCAGCGGCATCGCCGTGTCTTTGATAAACGGTTCCAGCAGCAAGTCCTCCGCCCTGGCGCGACTATTCGTATCCAGGCTAATCATGCGGTTGAGAAAGCGGATGACCTGTTCCTTGCTTTCGTACGGCAGCGCTTTCAACGCATCCATGAACGGAAATTTTTCCTCCGACGTCGCACTGACAATTCCGATATAGCCCATGTGGTAATTGGGGCGTTTCAGAAAATGCACGAGGAGTTTGGCCACGCTGTAGACATCCCGTCCATGAATCGCTAGTGAAGTCATATCGATATAGCCCGGCGTGCCGATACGAGCGGGCTCTCCCTCTTCTCCACCCAGCCCCATATCGATCAGCCGGAACATTTTCCGGTGTTCGTCGTACATGACGTTGTTGTGCGAAATGTCCTGGTGCACGATCCCCATGTCTTCACAGCATGATACAGCGATCAGAGCATCGATAATCAGTTGCCGCCCCATGGCGAGATACTCCGACGCAGTGATCGTTCCTTGCTCCAATGCCGGGCGTGCGCAAGCAATCAGGTGGCCGACAGTGACGCCGTGAATATTTTCCAGCAGGATTCCGAATACGTTGTCGATCTGCGCCAAACCATACGCGCGCATGACGCGAGAGCCCGCATCCAGCGACACCGTCATCTGATATTCCTTGTATATCCTGGCCTTTTCCAACGAGACCAGCTCCTCGAGATTGGAGGTATCATCCTGGTATTGCGCGGTGTACAAGTCGCTCGGAATCGGGTTTTGAGAGTTTGGGCACAACATTGCCTTGAAGACGAAGTTGCGCCCGTAATTTTTTCCCGCACGCCAGAAATCTTCGGCCAGCCGGACAGAATAGGTCGCCCCGGAAGCGCCGTTGCCGATCGGCTGCATGCCCTGAAGTGTGGGAGCATCGCTGCCGTGCGCTGCCTCCAAGTGCACAGGGAGGAAGCCATTCTCGATTTCCATCGCACCAGGTTTCAATGACGACAGTCTCTTGATCACTTCTGGCCGCTGAGACTTGGCGGCGAGCGACTTGACTGTGCGCGGACTGAGCACGACGTCCTGTTGAACGTAACGCATGTCCCGTGTTCGCTGTCTTTCGTTTCGCAAGATGTCCGAAGCGCGCGATTCATCCGGCGCCGGATGTTGAGGGCACCTCGAACAACCAAGTCGTAGCCGTGGTGACACGCACTGGATGATGACCATACCTTCAAAAAATCAGCGAT
>NZ_MDEJ01000263.1 GCF_002940065.1 Xanthomonas populi | reverse complement strand
GCCACCGGGCACCAGCGCGACAGCGCCGGGACCTTGTAGGTGGTGCCGGCGTGCTGGCGATCGCTCTTGCTGTGCGGCAGGAAGCAGGTCATGCCTTCGCCCGGCACCAGGCGCAGGTGGTTCACCTGGAGGCGGGTGAGTTCATCGCCGCGGAAGCCGCGCCAGAAGCCGAGCAGCAGCAAGGCGCGATCGCGCAGATGCCGCAGTTCTGCGGCGCGATCGCCGCGAGACTGGGCCGCAGCCGCAGCGTCTTCCTGCCATGTCGTGACCTGGCCCAGCTGGGCGAGTTGCAGGGGCGTGGCGCGTTTTTCGACGCTCGGGTGCAGGGTCTGGATGCCCTTGAGCACTTGGCGCACCACCGGCGCCCGGGTCGGGTCGACAAAGCCGTGCACCTGGTGCCACTGCGCCAGTGCTGCGAGCCGGTGCCTGAGTGTGTTGAGCGCGAGTTGCCCGGCATAGGCGGCAAGGTAGCGCGCCACGTTGTCGGCGGTGGCCGGCAGGTGGCCGCCCCACTCGACCTCGAAATGGCGGGTTGCCGCAGCGTAAGCGCGTTCGGTGTTGGGTCGGGTGGCGGCTTCCAGGTACTGCCCAACGCTGATCATCGGCCCCTCCCAGTCGCCCGATGGGCCGGGGTGTACCGGCCCGCGTGCGAGCATAGTCGAAAAATCGGGATTAGGCGGGATAATTCCATATTATCCCGCGTTAGATCACGGCCCGCAGCTGGTCCGGCCTACACGTTGAGTAGTACGTAAATACATGGTATGTAATTCGTTACGAAATACGTGGAGTGACGGATGGCACGGTCTGGGCTGTACAAAAGTGATGTGCAGCGTGCCCGCGATCGCCTGCGCGCCACGGGCAAGCATCCGTCTGTCGATGCGGTCCGGGTGGCGCTCGGCAATACCGGTTCCAAGACCACCATTCACCGTTATCTGAGGGAGTTGGAAGAGGAGGAAGGGCAAGGCGTTGGCGCGAAGATGGCCGTGAGCGACGCACTCCAAGACCTCGTCGCCCGCCTCGCCGAGCGGTTGCACGGCGAGGCCGACACGGTCGTTGCGCAGGCCCAGGCGCGCTTCCAGGCGCAGCTCCAGGAGCGCACCCAAACGCTGGAGCAGGCCCGGCAAGAGGCTGATTCACTCACGACGCAGCTGCAGCGCTGCGAGACCGTACTGCAGGCCGAATGCGAGGCGAGCGCCACCGCCAGAAGCGAGGTGGCCAGCCGCACTACCGAACTGGCCCAACTGCAGGAGCGGATCGCGGGCCTCACTGCGCGATTGGCGGAGCACGAACGTCATGCCCAGTCGCTGGAGCAGAAGCACGAGCATGCCAGGGAAGCCCTTGAACACTACCGTACTTCCGTCAGAGACCAGCGCGAGCAGGAACAGCGCCGGCATGAGCAACAGGTGCAGGAGTTGCAGGTCGCCCTACGGCAGGCTAACGAGGCGCTGACCGCCAAGAACCACG
>NZ_MDEJ01000262.1 GCF_002940065.1 Xanthomonas populi | reverse complement strand
CCAACCACCCAACGACCGCAAGGCCTTGATGTCTGCACCGGCGTGCCAGAACTGCCAGTGTTCGCTACGCTGAAGGCTGGTTTCTGGCAATGTCCACTCAATGCGTACACGCCGTCCTGCAGCCGAGCAGATGCCTAGCGACGAGTTGTTTCGTTCGCGTCTGGAGAACCAGATCGATCTGCGTCATCGGCTGGCGCAGCTGAGCCAACGGATGCCGTGGACGGCCTTGGAGCAAGCCCTTTCATCGCGCTTGCCGACCACCCCGGCCGGTGGCGGTCGGGGTGGCATTGCCGGTGCGGCTGATGGCCGGTTTGCTCTCCCTCAAACACGCCTACGACCTGTCCGACGAAGCGGTGTGCGAGCGTTGGCTGGAAAATCCGGACTGGCAGTTCTTCACTGGCGAGGTCGTGTTCCAGACGCGCTTGCCGTGCGATCCCAGCTCGCTGACGCGGTGGCGGCAGCGGCTTGGCGAGGCCGGGATGGAAGAGTTGCTGGCGCACACCATCAACGCCGCACATGCCATGCAGGCGGTGGACGCACGCGAGTTGTCGCGGGTGATCGTGGACACCACGGTGCAGGAAAAGGCGATCGCCTATCCGACCGGCAGCCGTCTGCTGGCGGTGGCACGCAAGACGCTGGTGTGGCTGGCCAAGCGGCACGGCATCGGGGTGCGGCAAAGCGACGCGCGGCAAGGCCCGGCCCTGAGCCGCAAGGCGGGCCGCTATGCGCATGCGCGCCAGTTCAAGCGCATGCAGCGCGTGCTGCGGCGTCAACGCACGGTATTGGGACGGGTGGTGCGCGATATCGAGCGCAAGCTGGACCAGGTGGAACCCGGCGTACGTGAGCGCATCGCTGTCTGGCTGGAACGTGCGCAACGGCGGGACACGCAGCGCCCGAAAGACACACAAAAACTGTACGCATTGCATGCCCCGGAAGTGGCATGCATCGGCAAGGGCAAGGCGCGTCAAGCGTACGAATTCGGCGTCAAGGTCGGCATTGCGGTCACCGCCTGCAAGGGATTGGTCGTGGGTGCGCGCAGCTTCCCGGGCACCCCGTACGACGGCGACACCTTGGCCGAGCAACTGGAGCAGACGCGTGGGCTGCTGCAGGATGTGAGCGTAGAACCGACGGTGGCGATCGTGGACCTGGGCTATCGCGTGCGCGAGGTTGCTGGCGTGCAGGTCCTGCATCGCGGCAAGGCCAAGACGCTGACGCGACGGCACTGGCACTGGATCAAGCGACGGCAGGCGGTGGAGCCGGTGATCGGACATCTGAAAGACGACTGCAGGTTGCCTCGCTGCAGGCTGACAGGTGCACAAGGCGATGCGGTGCTCGGCTGCGCGGCCGGCTACACCCTGCGTTGGCTGCTGCACTGGATCGCGTTTTTGCGTACCTGGATGCGCGCGATGGGATGGTCATCCCTTAGCGCCGTACGGCTGTTACCGACGGCGCTTGGTGCTTGAAGGGGATTTTTCAGG
>NZ_MDEJ01000261.1 GCF_002940065.1 Xanthomonas populi | reverse complement strand
ATGCGCGCACTTGTTTCTACACGATCCGGGTGCAACCAGCTGATCTATCTCGGGAAAACGTGGGGAAACCTCAGATCCTGCACCGATACGCGAACCGGTCAGCGCAATACTACCTGATGGGATAACACCGGACTCAACATTAAATAATATGTTCCGCATCGCTGCGGTCACCTCGTCGGGCGTCTTCGCATTGACGAAACCACCCCGCGAATTGATCGTCGCATGCCACAACTCGTCAATGACCGTGCCGTCATCGACGGTGCTTGGATTGGGCAACCCATCCCAGTTGGGTGGATTTGCGTACGGATCGGCCGTTGCCGCCGCATTGACCTCGTATATCCGCCCCTGGGCTCCAAGCGTGATGCCGTAGAAATTCATATGCAGGTTGACTTCGCAATCCAGCCGCTTCCATTGCGCGCTGGTTGGAGCAAGGGTAGCGCATTCATCCGGGACCTTGACATTTCCCGCAGTAAATATTCCGCCCGTGCGCAATGGAGTGCCGGTGCCGCTGTAATAACGGGTAGCGATGTCTGCGATGGTACCGGAGTATCCATCGGAGAATGGCTGACCAAGCGACTGATCCTCGTTTGCGACAGACGAGTCATCCGAATTGTTCGTGTAGCCATCGGTAAACAGCATGCCAGCGTTTTTTTGGCAAGAACTTATCACTGGCGCACCACTGTCCACGCGCCTGAACTGATCACCTAGATAGGACACCGCAGATCGATTCGGGGTGCCTCCATTGGCCGTCAATGTGGTGATCGCCGCATACAAATTAGCCCGCTCATCGGGCATTTTATACATGGTTACATTGTTACGCGAATTGATAGTAAAATAACCGATATTCATGTTGTTTACGCTTACCAGCGACTGGGTCATCGACCCAATCATGGCCAAGGTCCGATTGCGATGATACTGGAACCAATTCGCGAAGTTTTGAATTGCGGAATTATAGGCAGCATCGCCAATGTAGTTTGCCAGAGTAATCTGATATCGCCGAAGATCGCAATTGAGACCACAAGCGCCTCTAATCAATGGGCGATTAACATCTGCCGCCCTGTAACCTGCAGGCGGAGGACTGGCAGCCGGAATGTAAAACGTCGCAGGAAAATAATCGAAAGAATATCTTCTGTCACCCAAGCCCGCACCAAAAGTACGGGCAGCTGTGGACCAGCTTCCGCCAAATAAATATCTCACACCAGTACCTGCCAGGTTTGGCACCGCAGCATTCAGTGGAATGTAAAAAGTCTCATCAGTCGACTGTCGATTTGCAGTTAAATCATATGTAACTGCATAGGGCACTGCCCTGGCAGCCCGCGGATCGGCCCGAGCAGCAGTCACTCTAGCAGCTGCCTCCAGGGTGCCATCCGCTCTGCGCCAGGGCTCATAGGTCACAGCAGGATCGAAGTATGTCTTGTGGGCACCTCGAACAACCAAGTCGTAGCCGTGGTGACACGCACTGGATGATGACCATACCTTCAAAAAATCAGCGATCT
>NZ_MDEJ01000260.1 GCF_002940065.1 Xanthomonas populi | reverse complement strand
GATCATGTCTGTCGTTCTCCGCTGGCAGGGCGTCAAGTCAATGATGGCAGATTGCTGGGGTTTTTAGAGGCTCCTTGTAGCTGCGAACTCACTCCAGTGCGATGACCTGCCGGATGTCTTCAACAGTCGAATCGACCGATTGCTCGTGCGCAAAGCCGACGCGCAAGTTGCCGTTGCGATCGAATACAAAACTCCGGGTCGAGTGATCGATGGTGTAGGTCTTTCCCCTCGGCACCTTGGCGTAGACCACCTTCAGATTGTCTGCTGCCACCCTGATTTCCCCTGTGCTACCGGTCAGAGCGATGAAGTCTGGATCGAATTCTTTCACATACGTCCTCAGTACATTGGGAACATCGCGTTGTGGGTCGAGCGTGGCAAAAGCAAATTGCACTTGCGATGCTTGCGCGCCCAACTTGCGCTTGACCTGGGCAGCACGCGCCAACGCCGTCGGGCAGACATCGGGGCAATTGGTGAAGCCGAAAAGCAGCACCAAGGCCTTGCCATGAAAGCTTCGCAACGGCTTGGGCTTGCCTTCGGTATCACGCAGATAGAAATCGACACCACGCCCCATACCGCTGAGGTCAGCACCGTTGGGCGAAAACGATGAGCCCCACAGGCCGCAGCCAGCCATGACACAGACCGCGCACAGCAGCACCAGCCTCGATGTCACCCGTTTAAGTCGCACTATTTTTTCTTGCATCCGTTTACTCCATGGATCCGTTGAGAGCCGCTGCGCACCTGGCCACGCACTCCTGCGCTCAGCTCTCCAAGCGCAGTGTCTGCCAGCGATAACACCTGCTCTGAATCTCGCCAGACAGCATCGTTCTTAGGTGGAATACCGCATTGGCTGTCAGGAGTAAAACGACGCTGCGGCACAGAGCGCGACACCGATCTAACCGCGACCAATCGCCTCCCGTCCCCGACACTTGCGGACGCCTTGGATTAGGCTCGGTGACAAGCGCAAAGCTCGAAAGAAGCTTCACACGCATAAGGCACGGCGTTGCCGCCGCATGGGACGGCAGAAAAAAAGATCTCATAGAAACGCTCCAAAACACTCAAAAGTACGCCCAACACCGGGCGATGCTGAATCGACCAGCGTGTTTAGACGAGCAGAGGATGACCACGGGGCGAATGCGCCCAACAACGTCCGGCGCAAACGCGCACAGCAACACAGCGCTCACCGAAAATTTTTGCCCGAATCAGCGCAAACACCACAACCGCGATCAACAGCCAAGGCAGCAACCTTGCGGCAAGCACGCAGTAATCGCAGACAGACGCATGCTGCGCGCCGGCGCCTTCCATGTCGTGCTTGATGATCGAGTTATGCTCGTTGATGAAACGAACAACCAACCCAGGCGCAGCTTCAGCCTGCGTCGTGCGGCTCTGACAAAGCGGAACGCCCAAAAAACTGTGCGTATTGCCAAGTGTGCGGCTGACCAATGGCGCAAGCACCAACAGCAAAACCGCCAGGAAGGCCAAGTGCTGCATCAGTCTGAAAAGGGGCGGATGAGGTGAGTGCACCGACAAAGTGTAATGAAAAAAAATCTGGCGAACTGCGACTTTTCGTCGCAGCTCGACTCACAATTTCGCTATAAGGAGCCTCTAAAAACCCCAGCAATCTGCCATCATTGACTTGACGCCCTGCCAGCGGAGAACGACAGACATGATC
>NZ_MDEJ01000259.1 GCF_002940065.1 Xanthomonas populi | reverse complement strand
TTCTGCTTGCGCGACATGCTGCCACGACTGGCCACGGCCATGATGCAATCCACACCATGTCCAGAGCCGGTTCTGCGTGCAGCGAGCAATTTTCACGGCTGATAGTCAGGGCGAATCAGGAGATATCTTCTCCTTTAGCATTCGATGCGGCAGTATGCGTGGCGCAGGCGTTGAGGTGTCTCAACAATGGTCGGAGCGTGTTTCATCTGATCGCGAAGGTGCACTCAACGCCGAGCAGGCAACGTCGCCAACACACCATCCAACGCGAGTTGCGTGCTGAAACCAGCCTTGCTCAGGCGCTTGCTCACTTCATTGGAAACATCGCGCCCGCTGCTGAGTTTGTTGGGCGCGCCGGTGTAATGAAACATGCGCCCGCCACGGCGCAGCACGCGCTCCAACTGGTCGTAGAACAGCTGCGAATACAGTTCGCCGGCAATGCCGAAGCGCGGCGGGTCGTGCAGGATGGCGTCGACCGAACCGTCTGCGAGCATAGTGATGTGCTGCAGGATATCGGCGTGGGTCAGCTGCAAGCGTCCGCCGGTCGTTGCGTCGTCCGGATCCGGCGACCACGGATTGAGTGTGCGCAGCCACAGCACATCGGCGTTCTTTTCGAACGAATGCAGCTGCGCCACGCCGGCCTCCAGGCAGCAGGCCGCGAAATAGCCCAGTCCGCCGCAGGTATCCAGCACGCTCTTGCCGCGCGGATCCACCAGCGCCACCTTGCGGCGCGCATCGTCAAACGGCGACAGCTGCGCCGACGGCAGCATTTTGATGCCATCGATCTCGAAGGTGGGCACGCCCCATTCGGTAGGCACCAGCTTGATCAACGCACCACTGAAGCGCGAGATTGGCGCAAAGTCGTCGCCATCCCAAAAATACAGCGTGCGCTCCTTGAACTTGCCCGGATATGGGTAGCCCCTGCCGCGCCACTGCCAGGTGTGCGCATCCAGCTGCGCAGTGCCGGTACTGCGGCCCAGGTCCAGCGACCCGGTCCATTGAGTCAGACCATTTCCGCGCGCAGCCAGCAGGGCTTGAGCATCAAGGAGAACGAGTAGTGGGCCGGAGTAATGGGGCACGTGGTCGGAGTGTCGTCCCCGGCCGCCAATTGCAGCGGGTCGGATCAAGAATAGAAAGAAGCCAATACGCATCCTAACCGACGCGGCCGGGAGTGGGTATCGCGGCGCTGGACGCGCGATGTACCCGCGTACTTACCGGGTGTTGACCAAGCAGGCGAGATGTGCTCCTAGCAAGACTGCCGTACGCCAGCATGCACGGCCTAGGCACGATGGATTCCCGCACGAAGTGCAACTTCCCCCAACGGTAGTGGGCCAGGTGCCGTAGCCTGAGCCACTACACGACCACGTGGAGTTGCCTATGTCCTATCAACACCTGACCCAAGACGCACGTTATCAGATGCAATGCGGGTTTGAGGTATGCCGTTCCAATGCATGGATTGCCCAGCAGCTCGGCCGTCATCCCAGCAGTATTGGACGCGCGCGCAACGCCCATGGTGGTGTCTAGCGCGCCAAAGCCGCACAGCGTCAGGCCAGTCAGCGGCGCGGCCAAGGGAGCAGTCATCCACGTATCGATACGGCAATGGTGGCGACGCTGCATGCGGGCCTGGCCGAGTGTCGTGGTCAAGTTTTTTCGGACACGACGATGGGTTGTTTGATTGCCGATTGCTGCTCGAAGGCATTGGGTGGCAAGT
>NZ_MDEJ01000258.1 GCF_002940065.1 Xanthomonas populi | reverse complement strand
CTATCAGAAAAGAATTTTCACAAATTCCCGCCGACCCTCATCCTGGGCGGTTCCTCCGCTTCTTACGCATGTCCAGCGCGGCTCTTGGCACGGTGTCCCCTGTGGCCGGGTCTAACACCTCCTTACGCTTTCGCCGGGCCATGATGGAGCCAGGAGCCTGTGAGGGAAGACCGGGGGCAGCCGGCCCCTCGCCCGTGCTGGCGAGAGCCGGCATTAACGTGGCGTGCGTCGACGAACCGACCGACGATGAAGCGGAAGGGGCCCGAGAGTGTCCAACGATATGGGAATAGCTCAATGGATGTGGGGGCGCGATTGCCGGCTGCTCCGGCCGGTTGGCAGCATCCTGCAATGCAGGGGCACTTTCGGCACAGGATGCATCGTCTGGTAGGTTCAGAAAGTCCATCGGGTCAAACGAAAACTCTTCGGACCGCGACAATGCCGGATCCTGCAATGCAGGGGGACTTTCGGCACGGGATGCATCGTCTGGTACGTTCAGGTCAAACGAAAGCTTTCCGGACCGCGACAATGCCGGCGGTGGCGCAGGTGGCACGGACTGCATGGAGGTGGAGGCGCGGTGGAGGTGGTGTTGCTGAGTCTCCTCGATCCGATACGGCGTGGGATCGGCGGGCTGAGCGGGCCGTCTCAACGGAGGTGCCATCTCACCCAACACCGCAAACGCGTCCTGGCCGTGTTGGGTGCGGCGCAAATTGACGGTGTCGGCGATTCCCTGATCAGGCGAGCGGGGATCGGTCCTGGCGTTGTCGATCAGGTTACTGGCGATGCTGGCTGAATGGGATTAAAGAGCGCGCATTCTTGAGTCCTAGTCGTCCTTCCAGAGGAGGCTTGATTTAACCAGTTTTTTGGTAAGCCCCCTGCGGAAACAGCGAAATCATTAGGGCACATTGCGAACATGAGGTGCTGGGGGGCAGCCGTCGCTGCGCCGGCGTCTTGGCCGGCTTGGGGTCGGCGGAAATCCGTAAAAAAGTCTGTGCTGACAGCGAGTTAGGGAAGGTCTGAACAACGCTCCAGGCCGCATGAATTCCAGCATCTTGAGCGACGCTCCCCAGTTTCGAGTAGTGCTCCAGTTTGGAGTCCAATTCCCTACCCCGAGAAGATTGGACGTGAAGAAGCGTTTTTCCGAAGAACAGATCATTGGCTTCCTGCGTGAGGCCGAAGCGGGCTTGGCGATCAAGGACCTGTGCCGGCGGCATGGCTTCAGTGAGGCCTCGTACTCCCTGTGGCGCAGCAAGTTCGGCGGGATGAGCGTGCCCGATGCCAAGCGGCTCAAGGACCTTGAGGTCGAGAACGCCCGGCTGAATAAGTGTTGGCCGAGCAGCTGTTCGAGAACGACCTGATCAAGGATGCGCTACGAAAAAAGTGGTGAGCGCAGCGGCGTGTCGTGCGCTGGTGCGCGAGTGGATGGGGCGTGGCGCCAGCGAGCGTCGCGCCTTGGCAGCGATCGGTATGAGCGCCAGTGCGCTGCGCTACTGCACGCGCGAAGACCGCAACATCGAGCTGCGCCAGCGCATTCTTGCGTTGGCATATCGCCATCGCCGCTATGGCGTGGGAATGATCTATCTCAAACTGCGACAGAAAGGCCGCCTCGTGAACTACACGCGTGTGGAGAGGTTGTACCGCGAGCAGCAGCTGCAGGTCCGGCGCCGCAAACGCAAGAAGGTACCCGTGGGCGAGCGCCAGCCGCTGCTGCGGCCAGCGCATGCCAACCAGGTGTGGTCGATGGACGTCGTATTCGACCGCACTGCCGAAGGCCGCGTCATCAAGTGCCTGGTGATCGTGGA
>NZ_MDEJ01000257.1 GCF_002940065.1 Xanthomonas populi | reverse complement strand
ACAAGCTGATCATGTCTGTCGTTCTCCGCTGGCAGGGCGTCAAGTCAATGATGGCAGATTGCTGGGGTTTTTAGAGGCTCATTTAACAACACTGCCACTGCCACTACGCCTGGAACAAGTACTACCTTGCCGGCGTTTCTTTTTCCGTCTGGATTGAACGTAAATCTAGGTGCGGGTGGCGGATTTACCACTAGCACGGCTGGCAGTCTAGCCTATACCTTGCTGGGCTCGAACTTTAATCTGGATATCGAGCTATCGGCAATGCAGGAAGAGGGGCGTGGTGAAGTCGTATCGAACCCCCGTATCGTTACCGCTAATCAGCGAGAGGGCGTAATCAAACAGGGCCGGGAAATCGGCTATGTGACCATCAGCGGCGCGGGTGGTGCAGGCGGTGGATCGCAGGCTAACGTGCAGTTCAAGGAAGTTTTGCTTGAGTTGAGAGTGACGCCAACCATCACCAATGACAATCGCGTTTTCCTTAATATGAATGTCAAGAAGGATGAGGTTGCACGGCTCATCAATCTGCCACTGTATGGCACCGTGCCAGAAATCAATCGTCGGGAGATCAACACCGCCGTCCTGGTGGGAGATGGTGAAACCGTGGTGATCGGTGGCGTCTACGAATTCACCGATCGCGAGAGCGTCTCCAAGGTGCCGTTCCTAGGCGACATCCCGTTCCTTGGCAATTTGTTCAAAAAGCGCGGACGCAGTAAGGAGAAAGCCGAGCTGCTGGTGTTCGTGACGCCGAAGGTGTTGCGGGTGGATAGCGCCACGCCCTGATACGCGCCCATGCATGGGAAAAAGCCGCGAATAGCGGCCTTTTCTATCGCGCACCCATGCAGCGACGTTGACACGAAATAGCTATGATCTTTCAGTCAGGTGGCTGTTGAATTGGTATGAAATGGCAATTATGTGTTCAGTCCCGGCATTAGATGGATCGGGTCCACCTTGAACCGCTCGGGTTCGGATGTCCACTGCTTGCAGATGAATTCGTACGGTGTCAGACCCTTCAGGGCTTTGAGTCTGCGAGCGAAGTTGTAGGCCTCGATAAAGTTGGCCAGGTGCTGTTGCAGTTGTGCGTGATCATCGTAGTGGAAGCGTTTGAAAGTGGCTTCCTTGATGGTCCGATTCATCCGCTCGACCTGCCCGTTGGTCCAGGGATGCTTGACCTTGGTCAAGCGGTGTTGGATGCCGTGCTCCTCACAGACGCGGCTGAAGAGATGCGGGAAGGCATAGCGGTCGGAGCTGCGGTTGGTGAACTGGATACCGTTATCCGTCAGAACCGTATGCAGAGCATAGGGCACCGCCTGGATCACATTGCGCAGGAATTGCGCTGTAACCATCTTGTTGGCCGAGGCGTGCAGTTCGGTGAGCGCAAACTTTGACGTTCTGTCGATGGCCACGAACAAATAAAGCTTGCCCTCGGATGTTTGTACCTCTGCGATATCGATATGAAAGTAGCCGATCGGATCGCTTTTGAACCGCTTCTTGGCGGCTTTGTCGCCTGTAATCTCGGGGAGCCGCGAGATGTTATGGCGTTGCAGGAAGCGGTGCAGCGATGAGCGCGTCAGATGCGGAATGCTCGGCTGCAGTGCGTAGAGACAGTCGTCCAGCGGCAGCAACGCGTGCTTGCGGAAAGCGACGATCGCCGCCTCATCCTCAATGGACAACACGGTGGAACACGGCTGCCTCGGCCCGGTCGGCACATCGGCAACCGAGGTCCGCGTCTTCCACTTCGCCACCGTCTTTTAGGAGCCTCTAAAAACCCCAGCAATCTGCCATCATTGACTTGACGCCCTGCCAGCGGAGAACGACAGACATGAT
>NZ_MDEJ01000256.1 GCF_002940065.1 Xanthomonas populi | reverse complement strand
CGAATTCATCTGCAAGCAGTGGACATCCGAACCCGAGCGGTTCAAGGTGGACCCGATCCATCTAATGCCGGGACTGAACAATCGCGCGATCCCACCGGCTTGCCATCGACCAGAATCAGAGTGTTTTCCGGGCCCATGGCGCGCAGATCGATCTGGCGATTGTTGCCGTACTGGCCGGAGGCACTGTCGCCGGTGATATTGACGCCCGGCATGGTGCGCAGCAGCTGCGACAGATCGTTGACCGGCGGACGCCGTTCGATGTCTTCGGCGGTGATCACCGATGCGCCCAATGCTTGCCGCGCAATTTGTGCGGCGGTGACGTGCACGGTGTCCAGCGATTGCGAATCGGCTGCAGCGTCTTCGGCGGATGCGCTGCAGATGCAGCTGCCGCAACCGACCGCAATGGCCAGCACCAGCTGACGCTGGGACAACACGGGACCGCGTGCAGGTGCAGACATCCATGACCGGCGTGATGCGGACATTCTCAAACCTCTCGACAGGAGAGAGACCTCTGGCGACGGCTTGAGGTGACACGGTAGGGGTGATGGGTGCAGCAGGCGCAAGACGAATGTGCGAGGCGTTGATGCAGTCAAGATTGTCCGCGCATCCTACACAGATGCGATTAATTCTCAAATCGATGAGCTGCGGTGGCACAGGCTGCGGGTGGGCATTGCAGCGTTGGGGCAGCTGCGCATTCCTCTCATCGCGCCTTTATCGGCGACATCTGCAGCACACGGTGGTGCGACCGCAGCACGCTACTTCAACGCAAGCAGTTCGCGCATGTCATCGACACTGGCTACCGCGCCGGAGGTCTGCACATCGAAGCAACGCAGATAGCCGTAACGCACCATCGCCAACGGCATTGAAGCGGCATTTGCGGCGGCCGCATCGGTGGCCGAATCGCCAACCATCAGGCACTGCTGCGGTGTGTGCCGGAACTGCTTGGCCAGATGCAGCAGCGGCGCTGGATCGGGCTTGCGCTGCAGCAGCGAATCGCCACCGAGCACCGTGCTGAAGTGCGCGGCGATCCCCAGATGCTCCAACAGCGGCGCGATGAAACGCGACGGCTTGTCGGTACACAACGCCAGCGTGGCGCCGGCGTCGCGCAAGCCGGTCAATGCCTCGGCAACACCGGGGTACAACTGCGGGTTGTGCAGCAGGCAGGCTCCGTAGTGACGCATCATCACCGGCATTTCGGTATCGGCATCGTGCGTGGTGCCGGCTTCGCGCAACGCAGTGGCGAGCAAGACCTGCACGCCTTCGCCGATCCAGCGACGGATCGTCGCCTCGCTGAACTGCTGCAGCCCAAGTTCCTGCAAGGTGGCATTGAGCGCTTCGGCGATGTTAGGTGCGCTGTCCACCAGCGTGCCATCCAGGTCAAAGATCACCAGCGGATACGGAAACATGCGGACGGTCTCGTTGGGAAACGGACTGCAGTGTACGGGCTGCACGATTCAGAGCGCGTCACCGTGCGGCGATGGGAAGTGTCAGATGCATGCGTCGACGCACTCATCTGGATACATGCAGCACGCCAAGACCGCGCCATTGCATGCACGACGCATCGCACTCATTGCGCCTGCGGCACATCGCCGAACAACTCTCCCTGCACGGCGCCCGCTTCCACATCGCTGAAACCGCTCAGCCCCACACCGACCAGGCGATAGCGCGTGTCGTCCGGCAACTCCACGCGCCGGGTCAGCGCCAGCGCAATGTCCGCCAACGCCTCAAGCGAGGCGGGTGGTTGCTCTGGTGTGGACGAGCGGGTCAGGATCTGAGGTTTCCCCACGTTTTCCCGAGATAGATCAGCTGGTTGCACCCGGATCGTGTAGAAACAAGTGCGCGC
>NZ_MDEJ01000255.1 GCF_002940065.1 Xanthomonas populi | reverse complement strand
TGATCATGTCTGTCGTTCTCCGCTGGCAGGGCGTCAAGTCAATGATGGCAGATTGCTGGGGTTTTTAGAGGCTCCTTTACTTCAGCGCCTTGAAGCGCAGACGCTTGGGACCTGCGTCGTCGCCCATGCGGCGCTTCTTGTCTTCTTCGTACTCGCGGTAGTTGCCCTGGAAGAACTCCACGTGCGAGTCGCCTTCGAAGGCGATAATGTGCGTGGCGATGCGATCCAGGAACCAGCGATCGTGCGAAATCACGAAGGTGTTGCCGGGAAATTCCAGCAACGCATCTTCCAGCGCGCGCAGCGTTTCGATATCCAGATCGTTGGACGGTTCGTCGAGCAGCAGCACGTTGCCGCCCTGCAATAGGGTCTTGGCCATGTGCAGACGGCCGCGCTCACCGCCGGACAACGAGCCGACCATCTTCTGCTGGTCCTGCCCCTTGAAGTTGAAGCGGCCGATGTAGGCGCGCGACTGGATCTCCACGCCATTGATGTTGAGGATGTCCAGGCCGCCGGCGATTTCCTGAAACACATTATGGTTGCCTTCCAGCTTGTCGCGGCTCTGGTCCACGTACGCCAGCTTCACCGTCGGCCCGAGCACGATCTCGCCCGAATCCGGGGTTTCCATGCCGGTGATCATCTTGAACAGAGTCGACTTACCGGCACCGTTGGGGCCGATGATGCCGACGATCGCGCCACCGGGAACCAGTAAGCTCAAATTGTCGATCAACAGGCGGTCGCCGAACTTCTTGGTGACGTTCTTGAACTCGAGCACCGCATTGCCCAGGCGCTCGCCAGGTGGAATGAAGATCTCGTTGGTCTCGTTGCGGCGCTGGTAATCCACCGACTGCAGTTCTTCCAAACGTGCCAGACGCGCCTTGCCCTTGGTGCGGCCACCCTTAGCGTTCTGCCGCGACCATTCCAGTTCCTTCTGGATCGCCTTCTGGCGTGACTTTTCCTGATTGTCTTCCTGCTTGAGGCGCTCGTCCTTCTGGGTCAGCCAGTCGGTGTAATTGCCCTTCCACGGAATGCCGCGGCCGCGATCCAGTTCCAGAATCCACTCGGCGGCGTTGTCCAGGAAGTAGCGATCATGCGTCACCGCCACCACGGTGCCGGTGTAGCGCGCCAGGAACTGTTCCAGCCACTCGACCGACTCGGCGTCCAAGTGGTTGGTCGGTTCGTCGAGCAGTAGCATGTCCGGCTTCTGCAGCAGCAGGCGGCATAGCGCCACGCGGCGCTTTTCACCACCGGACAGCGGGCCGATCACTGCTTCCCACGGCGGCAGACGCAGCGCATCTGCGGCCACTTCCAGCTGCTGTTGGACCATGTGCGCATCACCGGCGGCCAGGATGCTTTCCAGGCGCTGCTGCTCGATCGCCAGCTTGTCGAAGTCGGCGCCTTCCTCCGCATAGGCTTCATAGATGCGGTCCAGCGCGGCCTGGGCTTGAAGCACTTCGCCAACGCCTTCTTCCACCGCCTGACGCACGGTGTGTTCCGGGTTGAGTTCGGGTTCCTGCGCCAGATAACCGACCTTGATGCCGGCCTGCGGGCGCGCTTCGCCGCTGAAATCGGTATCCACGCCGGCCATGATCTTCAACACGGTCGATTTGCCCGAGCCGTTGAGGCCGAGCAGGCCGATCTTGGCGCCCGGGAAGAACGACAGCGAAATGTCCTTGATGATCTGGCGCTTCGGCGGCACCGTCTTGCTGACGCCGTTCATGGTGTAGATGTATTGCGACATGGGGACTCCGTGGACGCAGGCAGCCCGCCGGCCGAGGCCGGAGGCAGCGGAAAAGGGGTTGCGCCGATTATACGGGCAAGTGCCTGAGCACGCGGAGGCATGTCTGCAGCTAAACGGCAGCTTACTTGTCACCTGAATGTGCGTTTTCGTAACCGATTCCAGCAAGAAAGTGTTAAGGCGCTGGGCGCATTAAGGGCACCTCGAACAACCAAGTCGTAGCCGTGGTGACACGCACTGGATGATGACCATACCTTCAAAAAATCAGCGA
>NZ_MDEJ01000254.1 GCF_002940065.1 Xanthomonas populi | reverse complement strand
ATCGCTGATTTTTTGAAGGTATGGTCATCATCCAGTGCGTGTCACCACGGCTACGACTTGGTTGTTCGAGGTGCCCCTAATATATCTGATGAATTTTTTGATTACCAAAATGGTGCGTTATATATGCTTGCACGCGGCGTGTAAGGATTGACAAGTCCGTACGAAATCATTTACCACTTTGCGAACAAACAGGGAACCTCTCAATTCGGCTGCTCTGTCCCCGACAAAACCGCGCCCCCCTCCCAAAGCCATGATCCCCCGCGTAGCGCACTGAGGTTCGACCTGTTTGCCGAGGCCTCGCGCCAGCACAACCGCGATAAGGTGGGCGACACATTGCAGGCGATCGCGCGGCATATCGACGTCGGCGAACTGGCCGGACTGTGAATGCATTGATTGAGCGCGGCGATGGCCGCAAGGGTGGGTGGCCCGCTTACCCTACTGGGCAGGCTGGCGATTGGCTGGCGGCGGCCTCGTTGCCTCAAGTGGCGAACGGATTCCAGAACGTAGATTGCACGGCTTGCTCTGAATGCCAATGCTAGTGATGTTAGGGATGTTCAGTCCCGGGGTTAGATGGATCGAATCCATCTCGAACCACTCGGGTTCGGATGTCCACTGCTTGCAGATGAATTTGTGCGGTGTCAGACCCTTCAGAGCCTTTAGCCTGCGAGCGAAGTTGTCGGCGTCGATGACGTCGGCCAGATGCTGTTGCAGTTGTGCGTGATCGTCGTAATGGAAGCGTTTGACAGTGACTTCCTTGATGGTCCGGTTCCTCGTTCAACCTGCCCGTTGGTCCAGGGATGCTTGACCTTGGTCAGGCGGTGTTCGGTGCCGTGCTCCTCCCAGACGCGAGTGAGTAGATGTACAAAGGCATATCGGTTCGAACTGCAGTTGGTGAACAGGCGATGTCTTTCGCCAATGAGGAAAACGGCATTGCCGCCTTGATCCAGGTGCTTCAGGACGCTGCACCCCGGCTGATGGTGTTGGAGGCCACTGGCGGGCTGGAACGGACAGTGGTAGCCAAGTTGCTGGCAGCGGCATTGCTGATAGCGGTGATAAATCACCGCCAGGTACGCGCCTTTGCCAAGGTGAGCGGGCAACATGCCAAGACTGACCGGCTCGATGCATGCTTACTGGCACATGTCGCCCAGGCGATCCAGCCGGCCCAAGGGCCGTTGTCTGAGGCGGCAATGGCCTTTGCCGACCACTTGGCGCGTCGGCGCTAGTTTGCGGAGATGCTGAGCATGGAGAAGACCCGTCTCAAGCAAGCACCAAACAGGCAGGTACGCCAATACATTAAGAGCGGCTAACAAAACGTAGCGAGCAGTCGTCAGGTGGGTGCGGACGGCGCGCTCAGAACCGGAGTGTACGAGTGGTACATGCCGATTCCGAGCACCGGCCGCGCCCGCCTGGCGGCTGCGCAGTAGTTTTGTTAGCCGCTCTAAGTTGCATATCCACTGGCTGGAGGACCGTTTGCGTGCTTCGGAGAGCGGACTGGGCCAGGCGCTGGAGTGATCGCGGCATGGCAGGCGAGGCGCGATCTGCTGAGCGAGTTCAAAGGCATCGGCGAAGTGACCATATTGATCTTGCTTGCCAGTCTCCTGGAGCTAGGCTATCTGGACCGCAAACGCATTGCCGCGTTGGTCGGCGTGGCGCCGCTCAACCGCGACAGCGGCACCTTGCGTGGCCGTCGGACGGTATGGGGCGGGTGCGCCACCGTGCGCCAGATCCTGTACATGCCAACCTTGACCGCGCTGTTATGAGCGTCTGCGCGCCAACGGCAAAGTCGCCAAGGTGGCGCTGGTGGCATGCATGCGCAAGCTACTGACGATCCTCCTACTGACGATCCTCAACGCCATGGTGTGCGATCGAAAACCTTTCGACGCCACCCTCCACCAGGCTTGAAACCCAACACAGTTGCTCATCGGCCATTCGGGCACCTTCTTCCCGATGGGAGAAGGGAGGCCACTTGCCTTTTCGAATCCCCAATCCCGACTCTGAGGTTTCCCCACGTTTTCCCGAGATAGATCAGCTGGTTGCACCCGGATCGTGTAGAAACAAGTGCGCGCATG
>NZ_MDEJ01000253.1 GCF_002940065.1 Xanthomonas populi | reverse complement strand
GCCAGCGTGACCATCGAAGGCGGCAACATCACCGTCGCCTGCCCCGGCACCATCACCGTGCATGCGAGCAAGAAGTCGTTTATGGGGCCGGTCGAAACGTCCTACAAGCTTCCCGTTCCCGGAGCGACGCCCTACAAGCTGAAGTACGTGTTGCGCGACTACGCCGGCGAACCGCTCAAGAACAGCGATTATGCGATGTATTTGGCGGACGGCTCGGTGCTAACCGGCAAAACGAATGCACGCGGCGAGACCGAACAAGTGATCACGGATGGTCCCGACAGCGTGCATCTGATGGTCTCCGACGAACGTCACGAAGGTTATTACAAGGTGTCAGATGGCAACGCATGAGGCTGCAACGACTCCATTGCCCAGTTCCACGGCCGGCAGCAATGCTGACGAAGCGCCAGCGGCAACGGGCGATTTCAGGCTCTGCTACAAGAATGCCGCGGGCTTGCCGGTCCCCTGCGCGAATGTGCGCTACCAAGTGGTGCACGCGACAGGCGACGTAGTGGCCAAAGGCAGCACTGGCCAAGACGGACGCACGCAGCGGATTTCCGTCAAGGCCAAGCAGGCAAAGACCACGCCCGGATTCAGTTCGCCGTATCCGTTGTTCACCACGATGCACGACGGCATGGAGCGCTATACGCTGCAGGTATGGAGCCAGGTGGTGTCTGCCTACCTGGAGCCGGAATTGCATCCGGACGTAAAGCTGGCGCCCAGGCTGGTCTTGCCGTCGGTCAGCGTCATCGCCCCGCCGATGCAGACCCAGGACGTGCTGTTGAAGCGCTATCTGCGCGTGCGCTTCCAGTTCAAGCAAGGCAATCAACCGATCGTCGGCGCGCCTTTTGTCGCCTACACCTACGATGCCGCCGGCCGGCAGATCGCCGCCACGGATCTGCAAGGCAAGCCGATCAAGGGCAATATCAACAAGCACGGCGATACAGGCAAGCTCTATACCAACGACACGGCCTGGTTCGTGTTCAACCTGCCTGGCGCGGAGAAAATGGCGTATACCTCCGATGCGTTCGAGCCGTGCGTGATGGGGGCGGACGCGGTGATGTACGAAGTGAATGTCAAAAGCCAGGTGGCCGTGGCTGCGCCCGGCAAGGGCACGGTCGCCAAGATCTCGGGCAAGGTCAGCGCGCCTGCGGTACTCAACGCGCAAGACGAGGAACTGTTGCTGTTGACGCCGGAGGTATGGAAGGAATTCGAGGCGGTCAGCGGTCATGTCGAAAGCACCTTCGCTGGTGTGCACCACGCGCGTTCCACGCTGGCGCAGGCGTTGCAAGGACGCAGTCCGGAGGCGATCCGGCAGGCCGAGCAAGATCTGAACCTTGCCGAAGACAAGGTCGCGACCATGTTGAACAAGGATTTTGCCAAGAAGGCGGACCTGGTCGAAGTGGTCACCTTCGAAAGCTACGACAAGGGCCGCGATGCGGGCGATGGCAGCGTGCGCGATCGGATGGGATTGCGCAGGCGTTATCTGCCGCGCAAGAAGTACGAGGAGTACAAGAAGCGCCGGATCAAGGGCGTGCCGACCCGGCTGGAGATGAGTGTCTTGGTCAAGGCCAAGCATGGCAATGCGACGGCTGAGGTCGTCAAGGCCAAGGGCGAACGTTCCGATCGCAAGGCGTTCGATGCGGCGAAGTTCAAGGCGTCGTTGCAGAAGATCACCGCCACGGCCAAGGACAGCGGGAGCGTGCAGACCGATCCTTGGGTGTGGGACATGATCGAGGTGGGCGGCAACCAGTTCAGCGAGACGGTCAAGAAAAGCGAAAGCTACTCGGTGGAGACTGCCGCGCAATGGATGCGTTGCGCGGCCGGCGCGGGAGCCAGTTCGGAGCTGGGATGGGACCCGAACACGCAACGCTTTGAATCGCCCAGGGTTCCCTAGACATTCAGGCCCCTCGTTGCGCGTCGCGCCGCTCGAACACTACCGGTGCAGATTGTCATTGCAACCATGGCGGCGTTTTGGGTTGTAGAACATCTCGATATCGTCGAACACCTCGGCGCGTGCGGCGCCGTTGGTGGGATAGACCCGCCGTCTGATCCGCTCGCGTTTGGTCAGGCCGAAGACGCTCTCC
>NZ_MDEJ01000252.1 GCF_002940065.1 Xanthomonas populi | reverse complement strand
TCGCTGATTTTTTGAAGGTATGGTCATCATCCAGTGCGTGTCACCACGGCTACGACTTGGTTGTTCGAGGTGCCCATAATTGAATTCGGAAGCAAGCTACCCGCACGCGCGGCCCCTACCCTCCGCGCGGGGCTTGCAGCAGAACTGGGATGGTTATGGTCGATGCATGCGGCATCCGCGGTGTCAGCCGGTCTGGGGGAGCGGCCCGGTCACTCAGCAGGCTACACATATCCAGGGGTCGATTGCATGCGCAAGTGTTTGAACATCGATCAATTGGCGGCGTCGGTGACCGTCATGCTCACCACCGCCACGCGTCGCCACACGCTTGCCCGGATGACCTTGTTGCTGGCCGGCGCACACCGCCTGCCAGCACTGGCACAGGCAGCGCGCACCCTCGACGCCATCAGCGTGGTGGGCGCCGGCTCCACGCGCACGACTGCGTCCATTTCTGTCGCCGACATCCAGGCACAGCTGCCCGGCGTAGCACCGCAGCAGTTATTGGCGAGCCTGCCCGGGGTGAATGTACAGACCACCGATCGATTCGGCCAGTATGAGTTCGGCGATTCGATGACCATCCGCGGTTTTTCTGCCAACCAGATCGGCGTGACCCTGGACGGCATTCTGATCGAAACCTTCGACATCCGCGAAGGCGGCCCGATCACCCGCTACGTGTCCAGCGAAAACCTGCTCGATGTCACCGTGTCGGCAGGCTCCGGCGATGTCACCCAGCCCTCGTATCACGCGCTCGGCGGTGCGATCCGTTACACCAGCCTGCCCCAGAAAGGCGGCGACAGCTGGAGCGGCAATCTCGCCCAGACCATCGGCTCGGACGATCTGGTGCGCAGTTTCATACGTCTGGATACGCCGGATTGGTGGGAAGGCGGCCCCAGCGCGTACATCTGCGCATCGCGCACGCAGGGCGGGGTGCTGGACATGGAGCCGGCCACGCAAAAGAGCGATCACTTCGAGGCCAAGATCCGCCAGGCCTGGGATGCGGGCAGACTGACGCTGGGCTGGATCTACAACAACCGCAAGGACGACGACGTGCAGTCGTACAACTCCGACGGTTCGGTGCAGTGGGATCTGCAAGAACGCATCACCGGCAATCCGGAAGTGGACGCTGAGCATTACAGCGAATGGCAGAACGGCCGCCGCGATTGGTTGCTCAGCCGTCACGGCGATTTTCTGTTCAACGATGCGATCGGTTTCACCTTCACTGGCGACTACCAAAACACGTATGGTGATGGTGTCGGTGGCAAGCCGCCAAGCACCGCCACCGGCTTGTACGACGACGCCATCGCCGGCACGCCGGGGCGTACCGATATCGCCATCAACGACCCGCAGATCGTCGATGCCAATGGCAATGTCACCAGCGTCGGTGCGATGACCCGGCGCGAAGAAATCATCGGCGGCGATCGCTATGGTGTGGCCACTGCGGTGTCGTGGGAGACCGAGCACAACAAGCTCGAAGTCGGCGCGTGGCACGAGAATTACGACTTCCATCAGGTGCGCCAGCTGTACAACCTAGACCCGGCCACCGGCGCCTTGCTCAAGGGCGCGCTGCCGATCGTCGTCTACTACGACAACCATTTCTCCACCGAGGTGAAGCAGCTCTACATCAAGGACGCGCTACGCCTGCTCGATGACCGGCTCACGATGGAGCTCGGCGCCAAGGGTCTGGATGTCAAACGCGATTACAACGGCATCGCCAATCTGGACGACTTCAACGTCGGTGTGCGGCGCGCTGTCGCCATCAAGAAAAGCGACTGGTTTCAGCCGCAGGTCGGCGCCAGCTCCCAGCTTGCCGAAGGCGTGCAGATGGTCTTCAACTACGCGGAAAACTTCAGCTCTGCGCCGCGTCTTGCATTGACCTCGGGTGCGTTCAATCCGGGTATTGCGCCGGAAGAATCCACCAATATCGACATCGGCATCCGTGCCGAATCCAGCAAGTGGAGCGGCTACGTCGCCGCCTACAAGATCGATTACGAAAACCGCATCATCGCGCTGACCGATCCGGACCCTGAGGTATCCCCACGTTTTTCAGCCCATGACCATCTGGTTGTAGACGTGTTCGGGCAGTGTGCGTAATCGCTCC
>NZ_MDEJ01000251.1 GCF_002940065.1 Xanthomonas populi | reverse complement strand
CATGCGCGCACTTGTTTCTACACGATCCGGGTGCAACCAGCTGATCTATCTCGGGAAAACGTGGGGAAACCTCAGAGTCGAGATGGTCGGCGTGCGTGGTTTTCAACAAAGCAACCTACGAACTTTCTGGTGCGGTGTCTCGCGAGCGGTGATGGCACCGCGCGCTCGATCTTTGACGCGCTTCCGCACCGTGACGGTATCTGTTTGCGACTTGCCATACACGCATTTTTGCCGCCAGCGATACCGCATTCAATTGGTTTTGTTAGCCGCTCAAGCCGGTTGAATCGCCACCGCTTTCAGCTTCGCGCGTTGTACATCGTTTTCGCACTGATCCTGCGCGTTTTGCAGCACTGCACGCGCCTGGTCATCGCGGCCGAAACGGTCGGCCAGCAGCAGGCCCGCGTCGAGTGACCAGGCCGGCAGCATCGCATCGCGTGGCCACGCACCGATGGCAGCAAGCAGGCCATCGGTCGCCAGTTGGAATTGCCCGGCCATCTTGGCGCGCTCGGCTAGCCAGTTGGCTTGCTCGGGGAGCGGCGGATTAAGAGCGGCTAACAAAACGTAGCGAGCGGTCGTCAGATGGGTGCGGGCGGCGCGCTCAGAATCGGAGTGTACGAGTGGGACATGAGGATTCCGAGCGCCGACCGCGCCCGCCTGGCGGCCGCGCAGTAGTGTTGTTAGCCGCTCTAAATGCGGATTACTGTCCAGTGCTCCGCGTTGCAAGGTGAGTGTGCGGCGCTCCTGTTTTTCCTGCAGCAAGCGATTGATGTATTGCCGGGTGTGCTCGTGCAGTTCGTCGTTGCGATGATGTTGACGCCGCAGACGTTGATACAGCTCATGCACGGCCAGACCCACCGCGCGCGACCGCACCGCGCAATGCCTGAAAAGCTTCATCGGAATGGCCATCGCGTACGTACTGCTCTGCTTCGTCGAGCAGGCGTTGATCCGGGTCTTCGCGTTCGAGTGCCGCACCGCCGTCAGGCACATAACCGACTTCTTCGTGGGACTGGTACACCAGATCGCCCATCAGATGAAAGCTGGCAAACAGGCTCCAGATCGAGGCAATCACCATCGTCGCATCGCGCACGACCGGTGGTAGATATTTCACCGCAATGAACACCGCTTTCGTACCGCTGCCTGGATCACATACAGCAGGCCGTATGCGGTCAGATATGGCCAGCCGATGGGCAGCGCCATCTCGATCGACACTACCTGGATTGAGTGCACGGCGCAGACTGCCGTCGATAGCCAGCGCAATCATCGTGCCGGGCAGCACCAACTGGACCAGCAGATACGCGATTGTCAAGCCGGGCTTGCCGGCCAGCACGCCGGCCGCACCAATGACGATGCGCACTGCAAGTGCCAGCAGAATCAATCTCAGTACGGCGCTATCGAACGTGTTGTAACCGAGCCGCGGTGCGTCGGCCTGCCCATCTGCGCTATGGCGCAGGATGTCGAAGGCATAGGTGGGTGATGTGAAGGGATTGTGCGGTGGTGCGCGCGGTCACGCAATTGGGGAGCGTCAGCGCGGGCCAAACGAAGTTGGGAGCGCCGGCGGATGGAGTCGTTTCGCCGGCAGAGGCTGGATTTGCGGCAGCCATACCGAGCGGGCACCAGTGCCAGTATTCCGTCCAGACTTGTTGTGTCCAAAGGCACAGTGCGCGCATCGGCAAAAGACAGGTGCAGTGCTTCTGTCGACCGTCTGACGCTGCAGTCGAACGATAGGTAAAAGGTCTGCCCGCCGTAGTGATTGCGGTTCGTGCGAGCGACCCGGTACGCCACATTTGTAGTGCTGCTATCGCTCGCATCACAAGGAGTGTCGCTTGAATCCATCTGCCACCCTAACCCCGCAGGGTCGCATTCGCAGCATCGCTGTGCTGTCTGATAGCTGTGCTGTCTGATAATTGGTATGTGCTGCGCAAGGTCACTTTCGATTTTCAGCGCAAGGACGGTCGCTGGCAGACCCTGTCGCCCGAGGCCTACGATCGCGGCGATGGCGCCACCATCCTGCTGTATAGCCGCGCCAAACAGACGGTAATGCTGACGCTGAGGTTTCCCCACGTTTTCCCGAGATAGATCAGCTGGTTGCACCCGGATCGTGTAGAAACAAGTGCGCGCAT
>NZ_MDEJ01000250.1 GCF_002940065.1 Xanthomonas populi | reverse complement strand
CACGATGCGCGCACTTGTTTCTACACGATCCGGGTGCAACCAGCTGATCTATCTCGGGAAAACGTGGGGAAACCTCAGGTCCGGGTTGTAGTTTGGAACCTTGGAAACGCCATTGCTAAAGCAATGATGGGAGTATTCAACTCGCACCGTGAAATCCCGGGCAGCCCTACCCGGATGACCAGGTAGTGCGGGCCGTGCTGGCGCGTGAAATGAAACGAACGCAGGGTGAAGGTGTTTTAGAGTGTAACGAACACGATCATGGACATGGTCTGCCCATACTATGGTTGTGCTGCGGGTCGGCATTTCTGGGCCATCTCAGAAAACGGAAAAATCGTACGCGAAGCACGTGCCTATCGACATGCGGCGTGAACTGGGTCCCAGCATACAGCCCTCTGAATTGCGGTCATAAGGGATGAGGACTGTCGGGTAATGTCAGCATTCCGCTCTTGGCAGATCCTCCAGTGATGTGGTGAATCGACCAGACAAAAGATTTTGCCGCGACGCCCATTGCGGGGCCTTTTGCCACCCACTCGCGCCTAGTCCGGCTGTGCCGCGACCAAACCGCCGATTGATTGCGTCCAGGGCACTCATAAGCGCGTCATCGCCGACGCGCGCCGGTGTAAATAGGTCACTCTGCAAGTCAGCTGGTGCCGCCAGATCCATCAGGCAAACGCCTGCTTTTTTGGGGTATTCGGATTTTGTGATTGATCTTGCCCGCATCCAACCCGACGAGCCTTTGATCAGTTCAGATTGATCTCCGACTACTTACCACTGTCAGGTAAGTAGTGGTAAGTACCTCCGCCAGCCACTACAGCTCGCCTCTTTCCAGCAGCTTGATGAGCAGTTCGATGTCCGCTCCGTAGTTCTTTGGTGTGCTGGGTTTCGGCAGCACGCTTCCGGACGCAGTGCCGGGCGTCCGTTTCGCTGCCCGTGACACACGCTCCGGGGCGCGCTTCTCATACTTGGGCCGGGATAGCGTGTGCTTGTGGATACCTTCGGTGAACAGAATCTTGGCCCGGAGCGCCTCGAACGAGTAGCCTCGGCCCAGCCGGTTCATCACCCGGATCAGGTTGTTCAGGCTCTCGGTGTAGGCGTTCGTCACCGGATGCTCGAAGTAGTTGAGGATGTAGTAGCGCCAGTTGGACCACGCCCGTAGCAGGTTACGAAAAGCCAACCAACTGGACACTCATCGGCGACGGAACTGGACACCGCCGCCAAATGAATTGGATGCGAGCGCCAGAAGCGCTTGACAGCGCCGCCAGGACTAACTTCTCGGACTTGGCCGCCTTCGTCTTTCGCATGGATTCACCCTTGAGCGCTAGTTTGTGGCTGCTGTGAATCAGTCGATCCATGATGGCATCAGCCAAAGCAGGGTCATGGATAAACGCATGCCAGTCCTGCACTGGCATCTGGCCAGCCACAATCGTGGCGCCAGAGCCGACACGGTCATCGAGTAATTCCAGTAGATCTGCACGTCCGCGGCTGCTCAGCGGCGTCAGGCCGAAATCATCCAAGATTAGTAGTCCGGTCCTGGCGAGTTGATTGCGAAGCTTGGCCAGTGAGCCGTCCGCATGCCCGACCTCCATGTCTTCCAACAGGCGGCCTACGCGCCGGTAGCCTACGGTGATCCCTTGGCGTGCGGCTTGTACGGCCAGGGCACATGCCAACCAGGTCTTTCCAGTACCTGTTTGTCCAGTGACCAAAACGTTTTGGCGGTGCTCAATCCAGCCACAGGTCAGCAAATCCGCGATCACCGATCGATCCAACCCGCGCCCAACACGATAGTCAATAGCCTCCGGTTCGGCGTAGACCTTGAGCTTGGCATTGCGAATCAGGCGCGTGAAGCGCTTGCTGTCGCGCTGACTCACCTCGGCGTCAACCAGATGGCCAAGGCGCTGATCGAAGCCGAGTGCTCCGTAGCTGGATTGGGCGAGCTGATGTTCGACGCCAGCCACCATGCCGGTCAATTTGAGCGTTCGTAGCTGATCAATCGTATGTTCCAAAGACATAATGTTCTCCCTGAATTATGAGTAGTAGTTAGCACCGCGCACGTTTTCGTGCGCCTGTGGAGCGTCATCGTTGCTTGCACTGTCATCGCAAGATGCGCTGCGATCTAGATGGCGCACCAGGATCTGAGGTATCCCCACGTTTTTCAGCCCATGACCATCTGGTTGTAGACGTGTTCGGGCAGTGTGCGTAATCGC
>NZ_MDEJ01000249.1 GCF_002940065.1 Xanthomonas populi | reverse complement strand
TCGCTGATTTTTTGAAGGTATGGTCATCATCCAGTGCGTGTCACCACGGCTACGACTTGGTTGTTCGAGGTGCCCTTACGCAATTCGCGCAGCAATACCACTAGCAGAACCACTGCTGCCCACTCCAGCAGCCTGCAGATCGGCCACCGCCTGCGTGGCCTCGGCGATGATGCCAAGCGCGATGGTGTGCGGAGACGAGCGCCCCATGCGCCAGCCGGCTGGCAGTCGTAACCGCGCCAACGCTACATCGTCGTGGCCGAGCGCACGCAGTGCCTGCAGTCGCGCTTGGCGTTTGTGCCGGCTGCCCAGAATGCCGATGCAGGCGGCGCTGGATGCAAGCCCGCGACGTGCGACCTGCAGATCAATGTCGCTGTCGCTGTCGTGGGCCAGGCTATACAAGGCGCTGTCGGCGTCCAGAGAGAGGTCCTGCAGAGCGCCACTCAACGCGCGGCGATCGTAGTGTTCCGGCCCCAGGCCGGGCGGTGGTTGGCTGGGACCATGCGGTCGCAGCACACGCACTTCGATACTCATCTGGCTGGCCAACGCCACCAACACCAGCAACGTAGGATCGGCGCCGACCAACACCAGTCGTAATGGCGGCCGATGCGTGCGCAGAAATTCGCTGGCACGCACATCGTGCGTATTCGCCGGATAACGCACCACGCCGGAATGTCGATCCAGCGCTACCTGGAAGGCGCTGCGGTGCTGACGTGCATTGCGCCAGCGCGCCAGATGCTCGCCCAGATCGGGCACCGGCCAGACCAGCACGCCGATGCGTCCGCCGCAGCTGAGCTGGATGTCGAGCACCTCGCTGCCCTGGCCGTAATCGAGCCAACGCGGCTGACCGTCGCGCAAGGCTGCGATGGCTTGGTGCGTCACCGCCGCTTCCACGCAACCACCAGAGACATAACCGGCAACACGACCATCGGCGCTGATCGCCATATCGCTACCCAGCGGACGCGGCGAAGAGCCTTGCACGTCGATTAGCGTCGCGATCGCCACGCCCTGCCCTGCCCGATGCCAGGCAGTGAGTGAAGGCAGCAAATCGTCGTGCAGTGCGTAGCTAGGCCATGCCGGCCACGTCGGCTCGGCCGGCGCCGCATGCGTGATCGGGGAGACCAGCGTACTCACGCGCGCAGCAACTCGGGCATGTGCGGCAGCAGCTTGTCGAGCGTGACTGGATAATCACGCACACGTACGCCGGTTGCTTTTTAGACAGCATTGGCGATTGTCGCAGCGACGCCGCAGATACCCAACTCGCCCACGCCCTTGGCTTTCATTGGCGAAGATATCGGGTCGCTTTCTTCGAGAAAAATCACTTCCTGATGCGGGATGTCCGCATGCACCGGCACTTCATAACCGGCCAGGTCGTGATTGACGAACAAGCCCAGACGCTTGTCGACCGCCAGCTCTTCCATCAAGGCTGCGCCTGCACCCATGGTCATGCCGCCGATGACCTGGCTGCGCGCGGATTTGGGGTTGAGAATGCGCCCGGCCGCGCACACTGCCAGCATGCGACGGATGCGTACTTCAGCAGTTGCGATATCCACGCCGACCTCAACGAAGTGCGCGCCGAAGGTCGACAGCTGATGCGTCTTGGACAAGTCACCGAATTCGATCTTGTCTTCCACCACCAACGCGCCGTTGGCTGCGGCATCGCCCAGCGCGATGCGCTTGCCGCCCGCATGTACATGGCTGTCGGCGAAATCGGCGTTGGCCGGGTCAAGACCGAGTTGCCTGGCGACCGCTTCGCGCAGCTTCACTGACGCTGCATACACGCCAGCCGTCGAGCTATTGGCACCCCACTGACCGCCGGAACCGGCCGATGCCGGAAAGCTGGAATCGCCCAAACGCACGTCTACCCAATTCAATGGCACGCCCATCATTTCCGCAGCGGTCTGCGCAATGATGGTGTAGGAACCGGTGCCGATATCGGTCATGTCGGTTTCCACAACCACGCGGCCGCCCTGCTCCAGGCGCATGCGCGCGCCGGAGGTCATTGCCGGTGAATTACGCAATGCTGCTGCCACGCCAATGCCGACCAACCAGCGACCATCGCGAGTGCTGGCCGGCTTGGCCTTGCGCTTGGACCACTCGAAACGCTTGGCGCCGTCCTGCAGACACTTGACCAGCTGACGCTGCGAAAACCGACGCTGCGGGTTTTCCGGATCCACCTGGGTGTCGTTGACGACACGGAACCTGACCCTGAGGTTTCCCCACGTTTTCCCGAGATAGATCAGCTGGTTGCACCCGGATCGTGTAGAAACAAGTGCGCGC
>NZ_MDEJ01000248.1 GCF_002940065.1 Xanthomonas populi | reverse complement strand
CGAATTCATCTGCACGCAGTGGACATCCGAACCCGAGCGGTTCAAGGTGGACCCGATCCATCTAATGCCGGGACTGAACACGCTATTTTTTCAGTCTTTTGATGGTTCGGAAGGTGCGCCGTCATGCGGCTACCCAATGCTCAAGGCGGTGGACGACGAGCAGATGTTTGAGACATCGCTCAACCCTGCGCGCTCGATCCGGTAGGCAAGCCCGATTACGCCCAGGTGTGAAGCTGCCAGACAGGCGGCATGGACATCGCATCATGCGATTGCCGCCGTCAGCCCGCCGTGGCGCGCCCAATCATTCCCCTTGGCGTCTACGCCAAACACGGCTACAATAGAGGCGGTTCCAACGTCGGGGACAGCGGAAAATCTGTTGCAACACAATAGGTTGGACGCATCCAACCAGTTTGCAGTTGCTGCCTTTAGACGAATAGGCACCCTTTCGCTCTGCTTTAGTTGTTACAAAGAAATTGGTGTGGAATGCGATGTTTGGCCTGGTGGTAGAGTGGTTATGCAGCGGACTGCAAATCCGCGTACGCCGGTTCAATTCCGGCCCAGGCCTCCACACCGCACGTTGTCTTAGTCACACCTTAGGTGCCGGTTCGCAAGCGGGTGGCACCGCAGGAAACAGCTAGCTGATGGTGTGAAGTGACTAGCGTAATGATGTGACAAGCTGTAAAATTTTCTCCACGCGGGAATAGCTCAGTTGGTAGAGCGCAACCTTGCCAAGGTTGAGGTCGCGAGTTCGAGTCTCGTTTCCCGCTCCAGATCATAACAACGGAATCTCAGAATTCAGTTGATCACTCAAAAGGGCCTGAAGGCCCTTTTTTGTTACGTCAGATTTGTGCAGGCGCACTTTGTTTCCGCGTCAGTGACTCAACGTTATGCGGCAAGACTTACCAGAAGCGGTAAGTGATCACCGTCTGCGGATCGACAGAACCGAAGCTGATATCGCACAGATGCCCGCTCGGCAGATCCGGGCATACATGCTCGCTAAACTGAAAATGGACCCATCCCGCAAGCGGATCTAGTGCCACCAGGTGCGCACAGGAAAAATCGAAGTAGCGCCCTACCGCTGAAAAACTCGCCTTGAACAGACTTTCCTTGGCAGAGAAGACGATGGTCAGCAACACTTCCAGTGGCCAGTCAGTGGACGCGCAGATCGCCTGCAACAGCGCCAGCTCCGAGCTATCCACGACAGTGCTCAACAACGCCTCGCGTGCGTCAGCGCCGACCACGTGCTCCAGATCGATGCCGATACCACGCCATCTGCCGGATGATGCGATCTGCCGGATGATGCGGCCGCCGCAGCGGCCAACTGATTGGTGTGCGAGATGCTGCCGATCACCTGCGCCGGCCATATCGGTTCACGCGAGCTGCCTGTGGCGATGTAGGGATACGTGCCGGTGACGACCAGTGCCTGATGCTGCAAGGCCTGTCGTGCAGCAAGCCGACCAAAGAAATACTCGGCTTGGCGTTTACGAACGCTACGGGCAATCGTGTCAGGGCACGCGATGTTGAAGATGCCGAATGCTTCGAGCGAAAACTGCTCAAGTTCGAATGGCAGGACCTGCAAGATCAGTGTGCCAACGTCCAGGCAGGGCAGGGCGTACTGCCAACGCGCGTGCAATGCCTCAATCGAATCGATGGCTTGACGGCTGGCTGGAGGCGTGCACCTGGTCAATAGAACGAACTGCATGCCGTCATCGGGCTGGTCGCCTCACGTGCTGGACATCATCGACGTCTTCAACTTCGTCCGGCCTACCTGTCTGCGGACACATCTGCGCTAACGACGGCTGCGACCGGGCGAAAGGGCGGGCAAGTTCAACGTTGAATCGCAACACCAACGGTTGTGAAGCGGTCCAGGCGACCTGGCCTGAGCCACTTCACCGCCAAGTGGAGTGCCCATGTCATCCAGTCGCCTGGACCTGTCCGAACGATGACGTCTCCATGCGTTGCACGAAACCGGGCTGTCGCTGCGTGCGCTCGCCGATGCCTTGGAACGNCTGATCAGGCGCAACGCGCGAGTCAACAGCGGCGCACGCAAGCAAGCGCTCGCGCATCGGTGCCGAGCGCATCGCGCAGATCGAGGTCTTGTTGGCCGAGCACTTCAGTCCCGAACAGATCGCCGGCTGCACCGGCTTGGCCAGTCACGACTGGATCTATCGGCACATGTATGCCGACCAGCGATATGGTGGTCAGCTGTTCGCGCACTTGCGTCGACGCCGCCGCAACCGCCGTCGGCAGGGCGTACGCGATGGCCGTGGCCAGCTGAAGCACCGGCGCAGCTGGGTAGAACGCCCGGCCGTCGGGGAGCAGCGTAGCCGCATTGGCGATTGGGAGTTGGACCCTGAGGTATCCCCACGTTTTTCAGCCCATGACCATCTGGTTGTAGACGTGTTCGGGCAGTGTGCGTAATCGCTC
>NZ_MDEJ01000247.1 GCF_002940065.1 Xanthomonas populi | reverse complement strand
TCGCTGATTTTTTGAAGGTATGGTCATCATCCAGTGCGTGTCACCACGGCTACGACTTGGTTGTTCGAGGTGCCCTTAATCTTATCGGCCGCAACAGCGCGTCGTTGAGTCTGCACATCCATCGTCGCAGCATCCTCACCTTGCGCGTGGTCGGGCTCGGCGATACTGCGCCATCGCCTGCATCGGACGCCCCATGACCGCTCTCACCGAACGTTACGCCCTGGCTGTGGATTACGCGCGCATCGCCCATGCCGGGCAGGTGCGCAAGGGCACGCAGATTCCGTATCTGAGCCATTTATTGGGCGTGTCCACGCTGGTGCTGGCATGTGGCGGCGACGAAGAGCAGGCCATTGCCGGCCTGCTGCACGACGTGGTGGAAGACTGCGGCGGTGGCCACGAGGCCTCGATCCGCGCGCAGTTCGGCGATGCGGTGGCCGACATTGTGATGGCGTGCACCGATGCCACTGCCGAAGACAAGGCCGACGTGGACAATACCGACAGCGCCCGCAAACGCGATTGGCGCGAGCGCAAGCTGGCCTACCTGGAGCACTTGCGCAAGACGCCCGAGCGGGCGCTATTGGTGTCCGGCTGCGACAAACTCTATAACGCGCGCACCATCGTGCAGGACCTGGAAAACCCCGCCGTGGGGCAGGATATCTTCAATATGTTCACCGCCGGGCGCGCCGGCACGTTGTGGTACTACGGTGAGCTAGAAGCCATCTTCCGCACGCGCGATGCGGCCACTGCGCGCCTGTTCAGTGGCGTGGTCACGCGCATGCAGGCGCTTGCGAACACCGGCGAGCAGCTGGTGCCGGCGCACGCGCTGGGGTGATCGCGCTTGCGGGTGGCGGATGCGGATGGCTCACGCCGTCAGTGATCGGCTGCGCACTGATGCGCATCACGGCTGGCGTGTTTGCCGCCACGCAAAGCGCGCAGATGAAAAAGCGCCTGGCACAGTGTCTGATCAGCACGCAGTGCCCGCAATGCGATGGCAAGCGGCTGCGACGCGAGGCGCTGTGGGTGACGTTTGACGGGTTGGATATCGGTACGTTGTCGCGGCGGCCATTGCACGAAGTGGCGCAGTTGCTGCATCCGGCTGCGGACGGAAAGCGTAACGATACGGCCAAGCATCCGGAGCAAGTGATCGCCGCGCAACGCATTGCCGCAGATCTGCGTGCGCGTATCGAGGTGGTGCAGGAAGTGGGCCTGGGCTATCTCAGCCTGGAGCGCAGCACGCCGACATTATCGCCCGGCGAGTTGCAAGGTTTGCGGCTCGCCACACAGATCCGTTGGCAGTCGTTCGGCGTGGTGCATGTGATGGACGAACCATCGGCGGGGTCGCATCCGGCCGATGCGCAGGCGTTGCTGGGTGCGTTGGATCAGCTCAAGGTCACCGGCAATTCGGTGGTCGAGGTCGAACACAAGGTGGATGTGATCCGCCATGCGGACTGGATCGTGGACGTGGGCCCGGCCGCCGGCGTGCATGGTGGGAAAGTGCTGAATAGCGGCCCGCCGGCGGGATTGGAACACGTGGAAGTCTCAACCACACGCCGTTATCTGTTCAGCACGCCGCCGCAGGTGCACAGCCATGCGCGCAACGCGAGCGGTTGTCTGCAACTGCGCGGATACCTTGATGCGTCCGCTGCGAGGGCTGGTGGATGCGGGCAACACGGTGATCGTGGCCGAGCACGATATGCGCGTGGCCGCCAGCAGCGATTGGGTGCTGGGCATGGGGCCAGGGACCGGCGGTGCGTGCGGACAGGTTGTTGTGGCCGGCACGCCGGAGGTTGTTGCGTGGTGTCGTGGCAGCCGGACTGCGCCGTTTCTTGCGGCGCTGATCCGTTTAACGATGTAGGTCGCAGTTGAATGACAACGCGACGTTTACGCGTCCAGAAGGTTCGCTGGCTCGCGCATAGCTTCGCACGTGCAGTTCCGCACCACGATAATCGAGCTAAGGTTCCCGGCATTAAGGATCCGCGCGACGCGGTATCTCTTCTGGGAGGGAGAGGGACATGCGCTTAATAGTGCAAAGGGCAACAGTGTTGCCTCGATCCATATCGATGACTATGTTTCGTCTTTTCACCAGCAATGCGCGTGCAAACACCGCATGCGATGGCAGTGGATCTGCCGCGCTGCGTAATGTTGCGCTCGGCATACGCCTGGTAAGCACATAAGCACTGCTTTGCCTCATCGGTCGGATGCCTTGCGCATCCCGGCATCGCAGCGCTGCGAATGGATTTCCAGCCAGTTTTCCGACCCATGCCTTGTCTGGCGTCGTGCATCGACACGATTGCTGAATAGGGCGGCGCGTCGGCGTTCCAGATAGTGCGAGGTCGGCTTTAGGGAACCTCTGAACAACTCGCTATAGATGCGCGACACGACGCACTCACCTTGAGGAGGCATCCATGCAACTGACATTCGGTGATGCGCAGGGCTTGGGCAAG
>NZ_MDEJ01000246.1 GCF_002940065.1 Xanthomonas populi | reverse complement strand
CGCTTTGAGAAGCTCGACGTCATGTTCCTCGGATTCCTGAGCTTCGTCCTGATCGTTGAAGGGCTTCGTATGTGTTAACAAGGCCCTAGATAACGTTGGCAAGAGCTGGGGGCGAGCAAGAGATGGCAGCGTCCAAGGCGAATGATGACACGGCCCCGCTTCGGCGGGGTCTTTCGTTTCCGGGAAGCGGCCAGCTCGTTGCCATCGTCAGACGCAAGACATATTCAACGCAGCTTTATAAAAATACGAAAGGACGACCGCCAGCCAGATAGCTGCTATCCAGCTGTTAGATTATATTTAGACTTCCCGGAACCCGGCGCGGACACCGGGTCAAGGGCGGCATCGCAAGCCACAGCGCGGCCGCAGGCCGTGACCGGGTGAAGATGTCCGGCGAAGCGAACCCTTGATGCGGTTGCAGCGCCCAAGCCTCCGCGAAAAGGGCAGGCAAAGCGGAGCGGCGGCCTGCTCCCGAGTTTCCTGGCGGCGAGGGCGGGGAGTCCAGAGGGGCAGTGCCCCTTTGGACTTGATGTCATTCTTAGGCTAATTGGGGGTCTGTAGGGATTCGTGTAAAAAAACAGCCAGAAGTGAGCTAACTTGCTGTCAGCCAAGAAATTTTTCACGAATCCTGCCGACCCTCTCACTGGCCTGGGGTTTTGTAAGCCGGAATCCCAGAAAATTCCGTCACTCCCTTTCCAGTCTGGCCACGAGCACATCCAAGTCGAGGGCTGGCAGGCATTCGTGTAAAAAAAGCCAAAATTGAGCGGAATTTCTATCAGAAAAGGATTTTCACGAATTTCCGCCGACCCCCATCCTGGGCGGTTCACCTGCTTCTGACGCTTGTTCTGACGCTTGTACAGCGCGCTTCTTGACACGAAATCCCCCTTGACCTCGTCTAACACCTTCTCACGCATGCGCAGCGCGCCTCTTGACACGATGTCCCCCTTGACCGGGTCGGTCACCTTCTTACGCTTGGCCAGCGTGTTTCTTGACACGGTGTCCCCCTTGACCTTGTCGACTACCTTCTCACGGCTGTACTTCGTGTTTCTTGACACGATGTCCCCCTTGACGGGGTCGAACACCTTCCGACGCCTGTACTCACGCATGTACAGCGCGTTTGCTGACACGTTTTTCCCCGTGACCGGGTCGAACACCTCCTTACGCTTTCGCCGGGCCGTGCTGGAGCCGGGAGTCTGTGAGGGAAGACCGGGGGCAGCCGGCGCCTCGCCCGTGCTGGCGGGAGCCGGCATGACCGTCGCGTGCGTCGACGAACCGGCCAACGATGAGGCGGAAGGGGCCCGAGAGTGTCCAACGATATGGGAATAGCTCAATGGAGGTGGGGGCGCGATTGCCGGCTGCTCCGGCCGGTTGGCAACATCCTGCAAAGCAGGGGCACTTTCGGCACAGGATGCATCGTCTGGTAGGTTCAGAAAGTCCATCGGGTCAAACGAACCCTCTCCGGACTGCGACAATGTCGGCGGTGGCGCAGGTGGCACGGACTGCATGGAGGTGGAGGCGCGGTGGAGGAGGTGTTGCTGAATCTCCTCGATGCGATACGGCGTGTGATGGGCGGGCAGAGCAGGCCGTCTCAACGCAGGTGCCATCTCACCCAATGCGGCCGGCCCCTCGCCCGTGCTGGCGGGAGCCGGCATGACCGTGGCGTGCGTCGACGAACCGGCCAACGATGAGGCGGAAGGGGCCCGAGAGTGTCCAACGATATGGGAATAGCTCAATGGAGGGGGGCGCGATTGCCGGCGGCTCCGGCCGGTTGGCAACATCCTGCAAAGCAGGGGCACTTTCGGCACAGGATGCATCGTCTGGTAGGTTCAGAAAGTCCATCGGGTCAAACGAACCCTCTCCGGACTGCGACGATGTCGGCGGTGGCACAGGTGGCACAGGTGGCACGGACTGCATGGAGGTGGAGGCGCGGTGGAGGAGGTGTTGCTGAATCTCCTCGATCCGATACGGCCTGGGATCGGCGGGCGGAGCACGCCGTTTCCAATTAGGAGGTGCTATATCACGCAATTCCGCCAACGCGTCCTGGCCGCGTGGGTGCGGCGCAAATTGACGGTGTCGGTGATTTCCTGATCGCGCGAGCCGGGATCGTGTATGGGGTTGTCGATCAGTTCATTGGCGATAATGGCTGAACAGGGCGAAAGAGGGCGCATTCTTGAGTCCTCGTCGTCTTTCCGGAGAAGCCTTGATTTAACCGGCTTTTTGGTAAGCCCCCTGCGGAAACAGCGAAATCATTAGGGCACATTGCGAACATAAGGTGCTGGGGGCCGCCGTCGCCGCGCCAGCGTCTTGGCCGGCCTGGCCGGCTTGGGGGTCGGCGGGAATCTGTGAAAAAGTCCGTGCTGACAGCGAGTCAGCTCACTTTTGAAGGTCGGCGGTGAAAAGAGCCTGACCCCTAACTGCATCAACGCGCAACAGCCAGAAAACCAAGTAGACATCGGCCTGCAGCGCAGTGGCGATGAGTCGATGATCGGCACATTCCTTGCTGTTGTCTGCGGTCAGGGTATGCACGGCGTGGCGCAGTTGCCCAGGCGTTGGACGATGGCGTTACGCACGTTCTGGGCCGTGCCATCGGGCGAGTAGGCAAGCAGATGCAGGCGACTGCGACGTTCGGTCATGC
>NZ_MDEJ01000245.1 GCF_002940065.1 Xanthomonas populi | reverse complement strand
CTGGAGCGATTACGCACACTGCCCGAACACGTCTACAACCAGATGGTCATGGGCTGAAAAACGTGGGGATACCTCAGATCTCGACTGGTCCTTGCCCGCCCACGTTGCGGGACCTTCTGCGGCATGGATGCCGCACAAGAGCCTCCATGGACGGATTCACGGCGTGTCCCGCGAGGGGGGGCGGGCAAGAGCGCTGCAGCCAAACCACAGAGCCAGCAAGCCGAACCGGCTCACCCATTGTCGAGCAGAAAGCGCGCTTTGTTGGCTTGGCCCTGCTCGGCAAACTTTTCCAACAGCTGACGCAACAAGCGCGTGCGCTGCGCGCCGTCCTGCAACTCGTCGTGCCGCAGGGCCAGCACGAATCAGTGCTGCGCCAACTCTGCGCGCGACGCACTGAGCTCGCATTCTTTCAAGAGGCGCTCGGCATCGGCCAGCAGCCCATTGCGCAGGCATGCACCGATCACGGCCATGCGCGCCGATGGCGCGTCATCGATCCTGGCCTTGCTCAAGTCGGTAGCAACCGCCAGCTGGATGCGCGTCTGCTCGGCGTGATGCGTGTGCAGCTGCAACAGCGCCTGCGCGCGCCGCGAGATGTCCTGGCTACGGCCTGCATTGCGCGCGGTGCGATAACGCGCCAGTGCCAGCTCCAGATTGTGCGGCTGCTCGCCAGCCAACTCGGCCAATAAGCACTCCACCTCTACGTTCTCCATGCGCCACAGATGCCGCTGCGCGCGCTCCCAGCGATCGTCCACCCGCACTGCATCGCCCTCTTCAATAAAGGCCGAGCGGGTGCGCTGCAACAGCACCAACAGGCCACCGAGCAGCGCGCCACTGACCAAGCCGCCGGCATGCGCTTCGAAGGCGACCGCTGCGTCGTCGCTCGACAACAGGCTGTACAGCTCCCAGCACAACCACAGCGGCAGCAGCAGAATCGCCGGGCCACGCACGTAGTTGAACACTGCAAAAAACCTGCAGAAAAAGCGCACTTTTCAGCACCCCCAGACAACGCAGAGAGCCCCCATCAACGCGGCGATCGCACCCGAGGCGCCCAAGCAGCCGCCCGGCTCGCCCCAGCGCCACCACAGGCTGGCCGCGCTGGCACCAAAACCGCCGAGCAGATACAGCAGCAGAAACCAGCCGCTGCCGATCGCTCCTTCCAGCAAGGTGCCCAGCGCCAGCGGAAACAGCATGTTTCCCAGCAAATGATCGAAACTTCCATGCAGAAATATAGCCGTCAGCATCCACGCCGGCGACCATTCCGAACTGCGCTGGAGATGGCGCAGCGTGAACACCTTGGACAGGCGCGCATCTTAGGGCGCGCGCAGCCCGCGCCATTCGCGCACACGCTCCTCGTCCTTGAACAGCGTGCCGCTGCGCAAGGCCTGCGCGAACGCCACATCGTTCGTCGTCAGATGCGCCAGAGACGCGACGCGCTGACGCGCCGGAACGGTGTCCAGCTTTGCCTGGCGCGCGGCGCGCACTTTGGCGTCGTCGGTCTGCTCGAGATAGTGCGCGTGGGCTTGCGCCTCCAACGCACCCAGACCGGAGTCGACGTCATAGCGCACCGCGTTTTCGACCAGCGCGTCGTCCTTGCGTTGATAGCCCAGGTAGACCACCACATTGATCAGCACCAGCAGCAGCGTCACCCAGGCACTGTCTGGCGCGACCAGGATTTGTGCAGCGGCATCAATAGCGTGACGGCGTCCGTGTCCGAGAACGCAAAGCTTCGCTGCGCGGCGGTAGATGCGCAAGCAGGTCATGCGCGCTAGCATCGCTTCCCAGCCGTCCGATCACACCGCCCATGAGCCGCTGGCGCCCGCCTGCCGAAAAAAGCACCGCGCTGATCACGCCCGAAGGTCATGTCCGGCTCAAGGCCGAGTTGGAAGATCTCTGGCGGGTGCGTCGGCCAGAGGTGGTGCGTGCGCTGGCTGCGGCCGCCGCAGAAGGCGACCGCTCGGAAAATGCCGAATACACCTACCGCAAGAAGCAGCTTGGTGAAATCGATCGCCGCGTGCGCTATCTCAGCAAACGGCTGGAAGCGCTGCGTGTGGTGGATACCGCGCCGACCGACCCACGCGCTGTGTTCTTCGGCGCGCAGGTCGAATTGGAAGACGCCGACAGCGGCGAACTGCTGCACTACCGCATCGTCGGCCCGGACGAGACCGACGCCGGACGGGGCTGGATCAGTATCGATTCGCCGTTGGCGCGCGCATTGCTGAAAAAACGCGCGGATGACGAGTTCGAAACGCAGTTACCTTCCGGCAAGCACACCTTTGTGGTGGTGTCTGTCTATTACGAGGCTTGAAACGCATGAATCTCACCCTATTGGACGCATTGGAAAGTGCTGACATTGAGTCAAGATCTGATCGCGCTGAGCGCATCGAATGGCTGGGTGTGATGGAGCAGCCTCCCGTCGCCTTTTTGAGTCATGATGTTGAATCACCCACTCTGCTCAAGGAAGCGAAGAACTGCTTCAAACGTGGCCTGGACATTGCAGCAGTTTTAACGGCAACTGCTTACATTGAGATGACCCTGGCGGATGAGTTGAAGGACGCGGGCCGCTCACAGAGGAAGCCAAAATTGGGAAAAATCATTAAAAGGAGCCTCTAAAAACCCCAGCAATCTGCCATCATTGACTTGACGCCCTGCCAGCGGAGAACGACAGACA
>NZ_MDEJ01000244.1 GCF_002940065.1 Xanthomonas populi | reverse complement strand
ATTAGGGCCGACTGGCGATGACGCGGCACGCGGCATCGGTGCGCAGCACCCCAAGCCGGTGACCGCTTGCGGTCACGCCCCCGCCTGGATTGGATCAGACCCACGGCATTGCATCGTTTTCGCATGTTGTGCGACATCGGCATGGGTAATGTGGTGGATGTGCAAGCGCAAACGACCTCGACTAGACCCGTGGCAATTCGGCCCCCCTGGCGTGTGCGACGCGTGTGGGGGTCCGTGTGGAACGTTGGATCAAGCCGGGATCGTCTGCTACTTCTGTTTCGCTGGCGTGTTCATGCACCGCTCGTTTTGGCAATTCGCACGCTGCCCGAGCTGCAAAGGCTTGGACGTGTTTTGCAGCGACTGCGGCGGTCGCGGCTATGTGTCGACGCCACGGGAGGACATCGATGTTGATGAGTTACGGCGCTGCTGGGCGTCGGTTGTTGCACGCCACAGCGAGTTTGGTGAGGATTTACCGGCGCCGGTTGCGGCATTGAAATAGCGGGTAAGGCTTCTAGATCCCACGGCAATTGACTCAATAGGCATAAGTGCCTACTGTGGTCTAGTAGGCACTTATGCCTACTAGACCATAAAATTGCATGAGATCAAACGATGAGCAAATCCATTGCCCGCATCTATGTCAACGGGATCGAAGTTGGTTCGCTGCCAGCCGAAACCTATCAAGAGATCGTCAAAAGCCTCCACAAAGACCGACGTTTGTATCTCGCATGGGCTGTAGCCGCAGCTGGATCAATTGTGCGTCTGCTCTTGAAGTTTTATAGCTCGTTGCCTTCGGTAGTCGTCGGTCTATTCCTGCTGCTCGCAGTGCTTACGCCTGACACGCTCACGGGCGTGCTGACCGATCTTCGAGCTGCAGCCCCCTCAGCGATCACAGAGGGTCTGCGCAAGCTGCTCGGCTTTATCTCGATGGTCGCTATGTTAACTGCTCCTTTCGTCGCCCTCTTGGCACCCGAATACTTCCGGTTTCAAAGTCCATTCGACGTCGCGTTGAACCGCCAAATTCGTAGCCTGCTGGAAGTGCCCACAGAAGGGTCGTTGAGGATCGTTATCGAGACGCCAAAAGACAGCGAGTAGTCGGCCATGGATAACCGAACACGATACAAATACCTGCTTGCCAAACACGGAATAACTCAGGCTGAGAGCGCGGCACTCATCTGCGCACACACTCAAAGACCGTGCGCGGTGCGCACTGTTAGAGCATGGCTGAATGATCCCGACAAACCGAGCTCCAACCCGTGTCCCGACTGGGCCGTCAATGCCCTGGATGCTGCTCTAAAAGCACGCCGTAGCAAGTGATATCGCGGGAGCGCAGGATGTTCAGTGTCATCTGGCATTTCCGGTCGTGGCTGTAACACGCAAAACGCCGTGTATATCGCGGCAGATTTCAAAGGTTATGCGGCGGACGGACACGTAAGTCAGGGGGGGGCAGTGGTAATCTTCGACCACTTAGAGCCTGGCGAGTCCGCGCGCTTCAAGGGTGGTGGTTTTTCCGAGACGATTACCACCGCCAAGCTAGTGATGCTACGCACGGTCCCTTAAAACAGGCTGCGAGCTGTTCAACAGCTCGGTGATCGCCGCATCCTGCCCTGCGTCGTAGGCAACCAAGTCGCAGCGCTCCGGATAAAGCAGCCACATCAGCTTCTCGTAGGCAGCTAGGCGTTGGACATCGGTCAGCGCTGACAACCTCGATGCAAGATCGAACAAGTCCACTGTGGGTGCGAAGATTTCCCAGTGACCGGCGTTTTTCTGTTGCTGTTGCGCTGTCCGATCGGAGGCGCGGCTGGCCGCAACGTCTGCCAGTCGATCCACGTCAGTCGTCCACGGGCCTTGTGGCAAGTGATCGCATAGCTGCTCATCTTCATCCAGGCTGTCCAGGTATGAAGAGTGCGCTTCGTTGCACTCGTCGTTGAGCATTTCTGCAAGCGCGGCCCATTCGTCCTCAGTGAACTGCGGCATGTGCCGCAGGACCAATTCACGATACGAACTTAGGATCTGGGAGAGCCGCGCGTGCACAAAGCGGTGGCCGGTGAACATTGCCGCGTTGGCATGCACTAGCCCGACACGCAATTCGTAGATCTCCGGCGAGTCGGTTTGCACGATGGCGTCGGTTGCGGCGCTCTCATCGTGGCGCGCCACCAGGGCATTGAGGCGTGCTGCGTGATCGGCCTGGGCTTGCTCTAGCTCTGCCGATGTGGACGCGTAGCGGTGGCCACTGGCGCGATCAAGGCGTGCAGACGCTGCCACGCATCTATGTATTCGGCTCCCAGCTCATGTTCCCCGAGCTGGGCCATCAGCACGTGCTGCAGATCCGCGCTGAAGGTCCGCAGCCGGGCTTCATGCTGCTCGACCAGGGCGGCCAGCACGTCGCGCTCGGCGGTCACCTGGTGGAGTTCGTCGTGGTCACTCATACGCCGGCACCAGCGGTGCGGGCGGTCTTGCGGGTGCGCGGCAGGCCGGGCAATTTCAGCTGCGCCCGATCGCTGGGCAGGATCTTGGCGACGGTGGCCACGGTCGCTGCGCCGGCCGGCGTCTTGGCCGGCTTGGCGGGTTTGGCCTGGCGCTGGAGCTTGGCCAATGCCTTCAACGCGGCCGGGCGGCCGCGTCGGTAGATCTTGGGGGCGTGCACGTAGTTGGCCGGCAGCACCTCGAACACGGT
>NZ_MDEJ01000243.1 GCF_002940065.1 Xanthomonas populi | reverse complement strand
CCGCTGCGGTGATGGATAACCCGGCAGACCTGATCAACGTAGCCATCGAACAGCTCGTGCGTGATCGCGTCGAGCTGCCGGCGTTCTCCACACTAAATCGCCTGACCCGGCGCATCCGCACGCTGGTCAACGGGCGCTATTTCGCTCAGATCGAGGCTCGACTGACCATCGATGAAAAACAGCGCCTGGAAGGCCTCCTGCAGGTCGAACAGGGGCGTCAGAAGAGCCCGCTGCATGCGATCAAGCGCCTACCCAAGCGCTCTTCGCTGCAGCATTTCCAGGAGTTGATCGACCATATCGCCGAACTGGACGAATTGGTCGGCAGCGAGTTGCACCTGGCGGGCATCCCGGAGGTCAAGCGCAAGCACTTCGCTGCCGAGGCGCGGGCATTGGATGCTTCCGAGCTGCGCAAGTTTCGGCCCGCCAAGCGCTACGCGGTACTGGTGTGCTTGATCCACCGGGCCCGGGTCCAGACGCGCGACGATCTCGCGGAGATGTTCATCAAACGCATGGGGAACATCCACAACCGGGGCCGAGAGGAACTGGAGCGGCTGAGGGCGCGCTATCGCGAGAAGACCGAAGCGATCGTGGCGACGATGTCGGATGTGGTCCGCGTCCTCGACCATCATCGCGGCGACACCGAGGCGGGGCGTGAAATCCGCCGCTTGGTCAACGCCCATGGTGGCGTGCAGACGTTGCAGGCCGACTGCAACGCCATTGCGGCGCATAGTGGCGACAATCACTTGCCGCTGCTGTGGCCGTTCTATAAAAGTCACCGCTCCACCATCCTGCGGATGGTGCGTAGGCTGGACTTGGCCTCGACCACGGAGGACCGCTCGCTGATCGACGCGATCGAGCTGATCCTGACGCAGGAACGAACCCGCAGCGATTGGTTGGACGAAGCGGTCGATCTGGCGTTCACCACCCAGCTTTGGCGCAAGACCATCGTCCATCGCACCGAACGAGGCGAGGAGCGCATCCACCGGCGTCTGTTCGAGGTTTGTGTGTTCTCATCGCTGGCCTACGAACTGAAATCGGGCGACGTGGCTGTGCGCGGATCGGAAAACTACGCCGACTACCGCGAACAGTTGCTGCCGTGGGAGCAGTGCGAGCCTCTGTTGGAAGATTACTGCAAGCACGTGGGGCTGCCGGCCACGGCCGTGGGCTTCGTCAATGCCTTGCAATCGCGCCTGACGCAAGTCGCCGAGCTGACCGATCAGGGCTATCTGGAGAACGGCCAAGTGGTCATCGGCGAGGATGGCATTCCGGTACTCAAGCGCAGCAAGGCCAAGGAGATGAGCTGCGGGGCCCGTGCCCTGGAAACCGCCGTCCTCGACCGCATGCGCGAACGCAGCGTCATCGAGATCCTGTGCGATGTGGCCCACTGGACGCGCTGGCCACGGCACTTCGGTCCTTTGTCCGGCTCGGACGCCAAGATCGAGCAACCGACCGAGCGCTACGTCCTCACCGCCTTCACCTATGGTTGCAACCTCGGACCGGCCCAGGCTGCCCGACACCTGCGTGGCGCCGTCTCGGCGCACATGCTGTCGTTCGTCAACCGCCGGCATGTGGATGCCAACAAACTGGCGGCGGCCTGTCGGGACATCATCAACAGCTACGCCGGCCTGCAACTCCCCAAATGCTGGGGCGATGGCAAGAGCGCAGCCGCCGACGGCACCAAGTACGACCTCTACGACCAGAATCTGCTCGCCTCGTACCACATCCGCTATGGCGGCTACGGCGGCATCGCCTACCACCACGTGTCCGATACGTACGTCGCGCTGTTCAGCCACTTCATTCCGTGCGGTGTCTGGGAGGCGGTCTACATCATCGATGGCCTGCTGAAGAACACCTCCGACATCCAGCCTGACACCGTCCACGCCGACACGCAGGGGCAGTCGCTGCCGGTGTTCGGCCTTTCGCATCTGCTGGGCATCCAGCTGATGCCGCGCATCCGCAACTGGCGCGAATACAAGTTCTTCCGCCCCGATGAGGACATTCGTTACGAACACATCGATGCGCTGTTCCGGGACACTGTTGACTGAGATCTGATCGAGACCCACTGGAAAGACCTGATGCAGGTCGTGCTCTCGATCAAGACCGGCAAGATCGCGGCCTCGACGCTGATGCGCAAGCTGGGCAACTACAGCCGCAAGAACCGGCTGTACCAGGCATTCAAGGCGCTCGGTTCAGCCGTGCGCACCTTGTTCCTGCTGCAGTACATCTCCAACCGCGAGTTGCGCGAACAGATCACCGCCTCGACCAACAAGGTGGAGGCCTACAACGGCTTCGCAAAGTATTTCTTCTTCGGCGGGGAAGGGGTGATTGCCGACAACGACCCCGTCGAGCAGGAGAAAGCCGTCAAGTACAACGACCTGGTTTCCAATGCCGTCATCTTCTACAACGTGGTCGAACAGACCCGGATCATGAAGTCTCTGATGCGGCAGGGGTGGAAGATCACGCGGGAAGACGTGGCGTTCCTCAGCCCGTACGTGACCAGCCATGTAAAGCGCTTCGGGGATTACCTGATTGATGTGGAGGCGGTCCCGGAACCGTATGAGACTGAACTGGCATTGGCAGGGTAGTTTTGGTGCGCCAAAATATCCGCTAACTCACTGATGCAATGGATGAAATCCGATCTTGTGAGCTATTTTTACACGTATGTCGGCTGAACCCCTA
>NZ_MDEJ01000242.1 GCF_002940065.1 Xanthomonas populi | reverse complement strand
ACACCAGCTTGCAGATGATCCACCTGGCGTTCCTGGCGTTCCTGGCGTTGCTGCTTAGAAGACTTTGAACAGGCTCTTAGGTCAACCGATACACATGGACGTGGTTGTGCAGATTCACCGGGGTGGTGTAGCTGGTGTCGTAGTCGGCTTGCGAACCGTTGTCGTCCCACTGCACAGCGGCGCCGATGCGGCGGTTGGCGGTGCCGGCAGCCACTGCCGCAGCCATGCCGGCTTCCATCAGATCGATTTCGCCGCGACCGGGCCATACGCCGATCGTGCCCAGCATCCAGTACGCTGGCCACAGCCGGTTGCCGACCACCGGCGTCTTGATGCGGGCTTCCAGCGTGCCTTATGTGACGTGCATACGGCTTTCGGTCTTGAGCCTCGCCGAGGGAAACGGCATGCCCTGAAATGCCTCGCGCCGCGCCTCGATGACCCGCCGACCATTGTCGATACGCGCCTTCTCGGCATGGCTGGTGGAGTACTCCATCTCGCAATTACCCCAACCGCATAAACCGATCTGGCAACCGTTGCCGACGTCGTAGGTGCATGTGTTGCCGTCGATGCCCGGCCCGTTGAAGTTGTCTTCCAACGCCAGGGTTTGCGCCTGCGCACTCGGCGAGAGGGCCATGCCCAACACAACGGCGAACTGCACAGCGACGCTGCGTAGCGTGTTCATTGGGTGCTTCCCCAAAAGGCGGACTCGCCTCCGTGGAGAAGCGACGCTGCGCAGCGGCTACTTCAGTGTCAAAGCAATTGTGGGGCGTTTTTTAGTTTCGTTGTGTTCATTTCGGAATAGTCCATCATTGACATGATGCCGGTCGCAAACGCAGTCTGTGTGGTGTTGCGCCGCAGCACGTGTTTGCGATTGTTGTGATGCGCGATTGGTGAATTGCACAAGCCATGGCATGTGGATGAAAGCGATGACGCACGTATCGATCATGCACGGATCCAAGCGCTAACACCGGTCATGCAACAGCGCTCTTTCGCATTGGCGGCGAGAGACCGGCATCTCCGAAAGATCCAGATGCAGTCGCACGCGTATCGAAGAACACGCCAGTTGGCTCTCTTATAACGCACACGCGCCGACGGATACCTCAATGCCCCGCGTGCACCGTCCACGCCACCAGCCGTATCACCAACGGCCGCACCACCAGCACACAACAGAACGCGGTGGGCATCGCAATGCGGTAGGCGTCCAGTACACGCCACACATAGCCGGGTGCCAGCCCGGTAGTGGCGCCGGTGATCACCAGGCACATCGGCAGCGCCATGATCGCCGCCATGTAGAACGCGAAGACGAACGGGTTGGCACGCACGCCGAGTTTCCAGCGCGTGCGCACCAATGAGGAGGAGGGGGGAGATGACGACATGGGATGATCTCGATTGCCGCGGAACCGCAGTGTGGGCAGCACTGTAGAGACGCCACCTCAGCCGGGGTAGATCGCGTAGCCTTGCGGCTTACGTAAGAAAAAATTACGAATCGTTTGGTAATACGTGCCTAACAAATGAACATTCTTCGGTCCATCCGTAGTTTTGTCAGCACCGTCAATGCCGGCAGCATTGCCGGTGGCGCCAAGTTGCTGGGGGTCAGTGCGGCCGCGGTCAGCCAGAACATCGCCCGTCTGGAACAGCACCTGGGCGTGCGTTTGTTGCACCGGACCACGCGCAGCCTGGCGCTCACCGAGCGCGGCACGCTGTACTTCGAACAGGTGCGGCAGTTGGAGCGGGACCTGGAACGCGCGCGGCAATCGGTCGCCGGTCCACAACAGGCCCCGGCCGGACGTTTGCGCGTGGCCAGCACCGCCGCGTTCGCACGCCATGTGCTCGCACCGATGTTGCCGGCGCTGCGCCAGCGCTATCCGCAACTGGACATCGAACTGCTGTGCACCGACCGCGCCGTTCAGCACGCGCAGGAAAGCGTGGATGTCAGTGTGCGTATCGAAGCGCAGCTGGTAGACGGCCTGGTGGCGCGCTGCATCGCGCAGGTGCCGCTGGTGGTCTGCGCGTCGCCGGAGTACCTGGCCCGTTGCGGTACGCCGCAGATCCCGGACGAATTGAAATACCACCACTGCCTGTTGCTGCGTTACCCCGTCGGCGGGCGTTGTCTGCCTTGGAATTTCGTGCGCAATGGCGTGCGCTTCCAGCCGGAGCTGGGCAAGGCGATGGTTAGTGACGATATCGATGCGCTCGCCAGCATGGCCGCCGCCGGTGGCGGCATCGCGCGGCTGGCCGCCTATGTCGTGCAGCCCTACCTTCAACGCGGCGAGCTGCAGCCGCTGTTCGTGCCCGATACCCGCGCAACGACCCAGGCCGCGCCCGAACCACTACGGATCTACCTCTGCGTTGCCGACCGCCGCGACTTCACCCCGAAGGTGCGCGCCTTCATGGGCCACGTACTCGAACGCCTGCCGGCGCAATGGCGCTTTACCGAGCCTGCGCTGACATCTGCGCCCGCTCAGGCAGCAGCTGGTCTCTAGGAAAGGTCTGAACAACTCGCAAGACCCAAAAATATCAGCACCGAGAGCGCCATAACGCGCGAATTGGGTATGTAAGACGAGATTTTGCGCGTATCTGGCGGCGTCAGCTGCCGCCGGACAGCCTGATGCCTTGGCCGGCAATCACTGCCGGCGCACCATCCATAGATTGGATAGCGCAAACAGCGTCAGCACCTGCGCGGTGT
>NZ_MDEJ01000241.1 GCF_002940065.1 Xanthomonas populi | reverse complement strand
GCGCGCACTTGTTTCTACACGATCCGGGTGCAACCAGCTGATCTATCTCGGGAAAACGTGGGGAAACCTCAGATCCTGACTGCTGATAGCCGAGCCGTAAGGCGTAATAACCGTGACCTTGCCGCTGCCCACCTTCGCCGGTACGGGAAAAACGATTTGCGTATTTGACGAACTTGACGTGGAAACCGCTCGCCCATTGAGCAAGGTCGAGGTTTGTCCCAATACGGGCAGTAGCCGTGTACCCGCAATCGAGACCTGCTCACCAACCGCCACTAATGTGGGCGCAACGGATGTGATCGTCGGAACCGCTGCAGCGGCATCAACGACAAAATTGACGGGACTTGCGGTTACGGCGGTGCCGACTGCAACTGAAATGGGACCCGTGGTGGCGCCAGCGGGAACAGTGGCGGTTATCTCGTTGACGGTCGCGTCTACAGTCGTCGCCACCACACCATTGAACTTGACCGCATTTTGTGCGGCGGTCGTACTAAAGCCATGGCCTTTGATCTTGACGGTCGTACCTGGAGCGCCCCGTCCCGGGCTGAAAGTAAAGATTGCCAACTGACCTGCAGCGAATCGATCTACGGTGAGTAGATTGCCTATGCTGTCGTAGATGTATAGAGCACTCGCTCCGACATCGTCACTGACCACAACCAATTTGCCGCTGCTGTCATAAACATAGGTGGCAGCCGAGGACACCACGGACAAGAACATCAGTGACACTAGCAGGAGCACTTTACCTGCGCGCGAGAAGCAAAGTGGCGCCCTCATAAACCGAAGCACGTCCGTTGCTCGCTCGCGATACGAGGTCAATCGCCCATCCATGAGACTTCCTTTGATCCATCGAGCGGTTAGCTTGGAGCTAGATTTTTGTGGCTTATATTCATACTATGTTCAATCTTTGAAATCAAGAAAAATGTCGCAAAAGCTCATCATCTCCATCTTCTTGGCCATCGCCCTGCCTTTGCTGGGGATGAGGTGGCTGGCCGGGTTGGATCTGGACCAAGGGAAAGGCCATCAAGCCAAGGCGGATTTGGGTGAGACTTTGTTCCTAGATACAACTCTCAGTGCAAATCGGACCCTGTCCTGCAGCTCATGCCATGACCCCAGCAAAGCGTTTGCCCAAGACGTCGCGGTTCCCGCCGTCTACGGCCGGCGCACCGGCACCCGGAACGTACCGAGCTTGTTGGACCTTCCTCACTTCACTCACTTCTTCTGGGATGGTCGCGAGGAGCGGCTGGACCAAGCAGCGGTGGCGGCCTTCACCAATCGAGCCGAAATGGCTCAGCCGGATATGAGTGTGGTGATCAAGGCGGTATCACAAAGGCTGGACTACCGAACACGGTTTAAAGCAGCGTTTGGCGATGAGCGTGTCGATCAGTAACGCATCTCCAGTGCCATCTTGGCCTACCTGGCTTCTGTGACCACTGGCCGCAGCCGGTATGACGCTTTTGTTGCGAGGAACACTACTGCCATGACAATGGAAGAGCGCCGCGGACTGGATGTGTTCCGTGGGAAAGCCGAATGCTCCTCATGTCACGCGTTGGAGGACGCACCGGCGGCTTTCACGGACAACCGGTTTCACCATTCCAACGTCGGGATGGATCGGATGGCTGGACAAATCGGCACTACCATTGAATCCTTTAAAACCAAGCGCGAGCAGGGTGTCCCAGTAGCTGAGCTGGTGTTATCGGACCAGGACATTGCCGCATTGGGACGATTTGCAATCAGCGGCCAAGGCAGTGACTTGGCTGCCTACCGCACACCAACGCTACGCAACGTCACCCGCACGCCACCGTATATGCACGATGGTAGCGTTCGAAGCCTTGAAGAGGCGATCCAACGCGAGATCTATTACCGCAGCCTTGCGCGTGGCACGCCGATCTCACTGACTGCAGGAAAACAGAACGATTTGCACGCATTCCTGCATGCACTGGAAGACCTGCCAAATAACGCACATTAAGCTTTAGCGTCGACTTTGGCAGCGGCAGGTTGGCTCTGCACTACGTCAAACTCGCGCTGAACTACTTTTCCAGTCTTACCAAGTCGCGCTTCCAACAAATGGCGACCCTCCGACCAAGGCTGAGCAGGCTTGAACTCGAAGTGCACCGAATCACTATTAGCGGCTACCGGTTGAACCTTCTCACCTAGCACCTGACCATTCTTTAGATCGATCAACCGAAGCGAAATAGATGGCACGTCGGACCCAGAATGGGTGACTGACACTGTGACTGAAATCGGTGAGTCAGGACCCACCGGCTCGGACCGGTTGTGGGTTGTGGCCCCGCTTCCCTTGGTCACCACCAGGATTTCCCGAATTTTTGCTGAACTCGCAGCGGCTAAGAACCCGTTCAAAGTCTTCCCGAATTATCCGATCATATGGAGATGAGAGCACGCTATCCCAGTGACGTCAGCCGCGAGCAGTTTGAGCAGATCCGCGCTCTGCTTGAAGGTGCACGCAAGAAGACCGCGCCACGCAAAGTCGATTTGTACGATGTTTTTTGCGCAGTGCTATATCTGCTCAAGAGTGGTTGCCAGTGGCGGATGTTGCCGAGACGTTTCCCAAATGGCGCACGGTGCATGCGTACTTCCAGATCTGGAGCGAAGTGGATGAGCACGGAGTGAGCCTGCTGGAGCGGGCGTTAAAAAATCAGGTTGGCGCGGCCCGCGAGAAACTGGGGCGCAACGCATGCAGCAAGTTCTTGATTTTCGACGCGCAGAGCG
>NZ_MDEJ01000240.1 GCF_002940065.1 Xanthomonas populi | reverse complement strand
ATTAGGGAAAATTGCTCTGGTGTGATCTCCATACCCGATAGTTTACTCGCTCAGGCCATTAGTGTTAACAGGCCCTAGTTTCATTTGCGGTCTCAACACTGCTGGCAGTTCGAGTGTTCTCCTAGCGCACCATCTAACAATTCATTCAAGCCGAACCCGCTTCGCGGGCCGGCTTAACTCAGGCGTTAGGCAACAAGAGGCAGCATGGATTCCATACTAATTGTCGCAACCATTCTTGGTGGAATTGCCGCCATCGGGTACTTCTGGGACAAGATCAAAGAGATATTTGGCGGGAGGGGTAAGGAAAACCAACACGACATTGACCTGTATAAGCAGTACAGGGAACTAATTGTCGATAGCGGAGTTGCCGACTTCTACCGTAGTCATGACTTCCTCGGCGCTTTTAAAAACTCTTATTGGTCACCATTCTCTCGCTATGTGGATTCGTGGGGAACGGTCGATCATAAGTTCATCGACTCCCGCCTGAACAAAGCGCACGAAAAGGTCTATAAAAAGGCATCTGAGTTGGGAGTGGCAATTGCAAAGAACACCGTTTCGATTGGAGCGACGGGCCACTTGCGATCCGTAAAGCCCGACAGTTTGCCGGCTGGCCCTACACCTGAGCACATCCAGGCTGAGGCGAGGGAGATAAATTTGCTGGTGCCCTGCTTTACTATGGCACATGAAAAGTTTGTTCGGCTGGCAAATCGAAGGCTTCGCGGCATTGTTGCCTAACATTTCATTCAAGCCGACGCCGCCTGGCGGCTCGGCTTAATTCCAGCGTTAGGCAGAGGGATCAAAAATGATCGAGTCATACAGAATTGAAAGAGAGTCTGAGGCAGACGCATATCTGAGCGACCTTTTGGCGAAAGAGGAATATCGCTCCATGCTCGAAGTCGAACATCGCGCTAACAAATTCATCCCAGATGATGATGAGCTTCGTTCTTATTTCATCAATAAGGCAAGAGAGATCCTCGTGGCCTAGGCATAACAACTCGTTCAAGGCGGACGCGCGTTCCGCGCTCCGCTTAACTCCAACGTTAGGCCGCACATCGTGACCCCAAAGCGTCTCTATAAGTATCAGCCGATCTCTACAAGGAGCTTAGAAAACCTCGTTAGCCGAGCCTTGTACTTTGGCTCGCCTCAGAATTTCAATGATCCATACGACTGCGCTCTTTCCGCAAAGGTCACCGACCTCACCCATGAGCAACTGGCGAGGATTCGCAAGAGGTTACCCCTTCCCGCTGGGCTCGGGCCAACAGATGAAGAAATAATCAAGCTCCTACAGAGCACATCGCAAGACACGATCACCAATACTATTCAAAACACATTGAGGAATCGCGGTGTTTGCTGCTTCTCTGAGAAAAATGACAACCTTCTAATGTGGTCTCATTACGCCTCTCAAGGTGCAGGGATGTGCCTAGAATTTGATACCGGTGGCCCAACATTTTCCCTATTGCACAAAGTCGTCTACAGCCCGGAGTTCCCCGTCATTGACCTTGAAAGGATGCTCTGCAATGAGGACTACGACCAGATTACTGAGATGTACTGCACTAAATCGCAAGACTGGTCATACGAGCAAGAGTGGCGGCTTCTGCACAAAGAAGCTGGCACACGCTACCAGTACGCAGACAAAGAACTGACCGGCGTCTACTTCGGATCACGCACCACCGCAGAGATTAGAGTGGTCGTGGGAAACCTCGCCCGCATGTTGAACCCTACGGATGATCTATGGCTGGGCGAGCTGAGCGACGCTAGCTTTCGCCTCAACTTTACGAGGATTCCGTAGTGCAGCCTAACAATTCATTCAAGCCGAATCCGCTTCGCGGGTCGGCTTAATTCAAGCGCTAGCCCGCAGGAAAAAATGACCGCATCTCGACCATCAGAAGAGCAGATACAGCTCGCGGCCTCGCTAGGCGTCGATGTTGCTCTTGACACGTTTGACGTGGCGGCAGCCCGATTGCTGGACCGTGTGGCAGCCGCAATCGGGCACGAACCCCCTGAGCCATCAAGCGATCGTCAACGCGCTTTCGCATCATCGCTTGGGCAAGACGTTTCCACCGATTCAAAGCGTGTCGCTAGCGCCAAGATTGGTGAGGCTCTTTTCGCCAAGAACCAAGATGCAATTTTCGCGCTCAACCTAAAGCCTGGAGATCGCGTTATTTGCCTCACTCGATTCGAGCATGACGGAGAGTTACGCTCTTTCGAGCAGGAGTTTGTAATTTCCTCCATCCAGCCCAATTGTCGTGTCTTCTTCAAGGGTGGCAATGGTCAAGGTGCTTGGCCTACCCAACTACACAAGCCTGCGGGCTAACAATTCATTCAAGCCGAACCCGCTTCGCGGGTCGGCTTAATTCAGGCGTTAGCCGTCAAGGAGAGTTTCCTATGGATTCTGTGAGTGTCAAAGAGCTAAGCCAGGACCACCTCTCACATTACTAGACAATTTTTGCTTATGCGCCAGAAGAGGAATACTGTCGTGAAGTCTGGCGAAGCCTGCGACTGCTTCCGTTTGTCGGGGCAGATCATCCTGGCACTATCATCCCAGTTCTGTATGTGCAGGTCTCTGCCATCTCTGATGCTGGGATCGCTCCACTGATTACGCGCCTAGAGCAAATTGACCCTGGAGCCGATAGTCGTATTGTTCGCGAGTTCCTCAGCGATTGACGGCTAACAATTCATTCAAAGGAGCCTCTAAAAACCCCATCAATCTGCCATCATTGACTTGACGCCCTGCCAGCGGAGAACGACAGACATGAT
>NZ_MDEJ01000239.1 GCF_002940065.1 Xanthomonas populi | reverse complement strand
TGATCATGTCTGTCGTTCTCCGCTGGCAGGGCGTCAAGTCAATGATGGCAGATTGATGGGGTTTTTAGAGGCTCCTTAAATTACTTTTGTCTCCTGCACCGTCGCGGGAGACGTAACGCCCCGGAGCCTCCCAATGAGCCAAGCCCACGCTTACGCCGCCCAAACCGCCGATCAGCCGCTTGCACCGTTCGTGGTCGAACGCCGCGCGCCCGGCCCTAACGATGTACAGATCGATATCGCCTATTGCGGCGTGTGTCACTCTGATCTGCATACCGCGCGCAACGAATGGCACAACACCTTGTATCCCTCGGTGCCCGGCCACGAGATCGTCGGCCGCGTCACGGCAGTCGGCGATGCGGTCAGCGGATTCAAGGTCGGCGACCTGGCTGGTGTTGGCTGCATGGTCGACAGCTGCCGCAGCTGCGCGTCCTGTCAGGAAGGCGAAGAACAGTATTGCGAGCAGGGCTTCACCGGCACCTATAACGGGCCGATGTTCGGTGGCGGCCAGAACACGTACGGCGGATATTCGGACCACATCGTGGTCGATCAGAAATACGTGCTGCGCATTTCGCACAGCGAGAATCTGGCAGCGGTAGCGCCGCTGCTGTGCGCCGGCATCACCACCTATTCGCCGCTGGCGCACTGGAAGGTCGGTCCTGGCCACAAGGTGGGTGTGGTCGGCCTGGGTGGCCTGGGCCACATGGCAGTGAAGATCGCCAAGGCGATGGGCGCCACCGTGGTGCTGTTCACCACCTCCGAGGGCAAGCGCGCCGATGCGCTGCGTCTGGGCGCCAGCGAAGTGGTGATCTCCAGGGATGAGGCGCAGATGGCGGCGCAGTACAACACGCTGGATTTCATCCTCAACACCGTGGCCGCGCCGCACAACCTGGACCCGTTCCTGGCTGCGCTCAAGCGCGACGGTGCGATGGTGCTGGTCGGTGTGCCCGATCAGTCGCACCCTTCGCCGAGCGTGTTCAATCTGGTCATAAAGCGCCGCACGCTGGCCGGTTCGTTGATTGGCGGCATCCGCCAGACCCAGGAGATGCTGGATTTCTGCGCCAAGCACAACATCGTTTCGGATATCGAAACGATTCGCGCCGACCAGATCAACGAGGCCTACGAGCGCATGCTCAAGAGCGATGTGAAGTACCGCTTCGTGATCGACATGGCCACGCTGGACAAGGTGGCCTAAACGCATCGCGCGGCTGGCAATCGGTGCAGCCCTGCAGCATGGCTGCACCTCAGGTGCATGTGCCATCGAACGCCGCGTGGGCGCGGCAGCGCCGCGTCACGCTGCTGCCGGACGGCATCCGGTCATCGGCTTCAGGCATCGGCAGACACTGATGTGGGCAGCAGTGTCATGCACCCTGCTCTGCTGCCACCACCCCGGCACCCTACGCGGAAGAGAGCGAAACCAGCGGCATAGTGGAGCGTGTGGTGCGTGCCTTCATCGGTGCGCAGAACAGCAGGTTCAACGCGGGCAGGCGGCCTGGCGCCCGCAGCAGGCACAGTATGGCCGGCGCCAGCACGCCGGTGCCCAACAAGGCGAAGAACAGCAGCGTGCCATCGTGGATCCAGCGCGGCAGCAGATAGGCCAGCACGATGAACGGCGGGAAGTGGGTCAGGTAGAACACCACCGAGTTGCGGCCCACATAGCGGATCGCCTGCGCGGCCGGTTTCTGGTTGGCCCACATTGCTGCAGCGATCACCAGCGGCAGCGCGATCAGCACCAGCGGCAGGTAACCGATCCAGATGCCGTGCAGCGCGGTGAGATTGGCGATCAGCACGATGGCGCACAGGCTCAGGCACGACAGTGGCCAGATCCAGCGCGGTGCCTGCTGCAGCAGTGCCGGCACGCGGCCGGCCAGCAGTGTGCCGATGTAGAAGAACACGAAGTAATAGAACGGGTCGGCGCCCTGGCGCAGCAATGGGCCCAGGCAGACCGAGCCCAGCAGGGTGGCGGCCAGCACTAATGGGGCCGGCAACCGACGCAGCAGCGGGATCAGTGCAAGAAACACGAACAGGTAGAACAGAAACCAGGTCAGTGCCACGTTGCCGACCGCGATCTTGCCCAGGTCCATCCAGGCGATGGGCTCGGCCCTGGCCAGCACCGAGCCGGCCTCGCGTAACGCGAAGATCAGCAGCGACCAGATCAGGTAGGGATACAGTACACGCCGCAGCTTGCCGCTGAAGTAGGTCGCGATGCCCTTGTCCAATCCACGCGCCACGAACAGGCCCGAGAGCAGGAACATCAACTGCATGCGCAACGGTGCCAGCGAGCGGTTGATGCGCTCGATCGACAGCATGAACGTGCTGCTTTCCCGGGCTGCACCGCTGCGTAGCTCGGGGTAGGCGTCGAAAGCGAAGCCATAGGCGTGCAGCATGATCACCATCAACACGCTGGCGCCGCGTAGCCAGTCCACCCAATCGTCGCGTATCTGTTTGCCGGTAGTGGTTTGGTACGTCATGAGATTGCTTCCTTGGTAGGGGCCCACGGCTTCGCCGCCGCGTTGCGCGGCGACACTCGAATGGATTCCACGGCAGCGTTGCTAACGCGTAGGAGGGATCGGATACCGTCGTTGCCGAGGGCATCCGAGTGAGCGCGGAGCGTTCCGCGCTAGTGGGGGGATGGCTGGACTGCGTTATGCGGCGACAGCTGATATGTGAGTTAAATCACATATAAGTAGCCTCTAAAAACCCCAGCAATCTGCCATCATTGACTTGACGCCCTGCCAGCGGAGAACGACAGACATGATCAGCT
>NZ_MDEJ01000238.1 GCF_002940065.1 Xanthomonas populi | reverse complement strand
CGCTGATTTTTTGAAGGTATGGTCATCATCCAGTGCGTGTCACCACGGCTACGACTTGGTTGTTCGAGGTGCCCGTAAGTGACAATCGACGTCGGTTAGAGTGTTTCCAGTACATGCTTCATAAGCGGTGAAATTTTTCGATGATGGTGGTCAATCGCCTCATACTCGATGCCAAGTTGTTTGAACCACCCTAGCAGAATGAGCAGGGCAGGCTCGTTCTGATCGACACGGTCGAGCAGTCTTCGATAAAGATCCAGCATTATCTGTTTGGTATTATCATTCGCAAAAGAGCCGCATATGTTAACCAGGTTTTGGGTCGCTGTTGAGTTCAGATGGGATGTATAATGAATGGATTTTATTCTCAGCCTGTGAGCGTCTATCCTGTCAAATATGTATTGCCTTGTGAGCGCTGAATAAGGTTGAAAAATCAGGTTGAGCGAAACGGAAGGCTGTTCGGGAGGGAGCTGTGTGTGAATTGTCTTATTCTTTTCCATGAACAAGGCGCTTCCCTGCTTCAGCCGAAGCTCTCGGTATGCTGAAGTATCTACTTCTTCATCTCTTAATCCGGTGCAGGCGTTGAAGTCGTACTCGCAGATCTCGGTTCCGTATCCCGGTCCAAGCAATCCTGCGGTAAGAAGATGAAATGAATGGTCATGCCATAGATTCTCGGCGAATAAATTTTTTCTGGTATTCTTTCGTAAGGAGTCCGCTGCCGGTAGCCAAACGTTTGCTCTGACTAAAAATGAGTATAGTCCTGATCTTTTATTCAGCAATTTTCGATCAAGGACGAACGAATTCGACGAGAATAGATTGCCATGCGTTTCGTCGCTATCGAAGTTTTTCTTGAGTTGTTGGTGCAGGTATTCAAGAAACCACTGCGGATTCAAGCATGCGCCTTGCAGCAGGTGGCTCATTGATTTTATTGTTTCTACATCCAGGTCATTTTCATGTGCATGTATGATTTCGGATAATTCTTCCAGCGAAATCGTATCGTGCACTTTTGCTTCAAAAAATTCCGTGCTCATACTCGCCTGTACTTTTCGATTAGTTTTTCACATGTATCACGGATATTTCTGTTGTCATCGCAAGCGCCTTTCTGAAGATAGATGTCTTTTTTTTCTGGATCCAGGCAGATCATCGCTCTGATTGCAAGCCAGCGAATCGTATGACGGTCACTTCCTGACGCGGCCATGAGGGCGGGCAGGGAAGATGCGTTTCCATATTTTTCAAGTATGCGAATCGCTTTCTCCTTCCTGCTGATTTTAGGTTCGAATTCTGAGATGCTGGAGAGTCGTCGGGTCTCCTTATGGAAAGCATATTGGTATTTCGATCTCTTTTTCGGGTTGCAGATCGCCAGCATCACCGATGGATTAATATCGTCATGCACGATGATCGTGTTTCGTCGGTCGTGAACTATGATATCTCCTGTTTTAAATTCTGTACGTTCAGGCGCCGATAACTGAATTTCTTCATGGATGTTCGGACTCGTGATTTCGCTTGGAAAATCAAGGTTTGAAGTGTATCGCGTAGGCGATGGGCTGCCCTGCAGTACCTTGCTCACAATCGAAAAGTTGGGCGTCGAGACGATATTGTTTGAGTCATGTGAATCTGTCATGCCAAGCGATGGGTCGAGGTGGAGAATGTTTGAAGATGTGCACCCCGTAAAAATGAGGCATGCAAATAATTCTTTGTAGTTCTCGCCTGTCACAAGAGGTATCGCCTGCTGCGTCACCAAGTGGCTCAAGCCCGCGTCTGCTTGAATGGCAGCCGCTGTATCTGCCACTAACTGCCAGTGGTCGATGTTTCCAAGTGCGTCGAACTTATAATTACAGTAATCGATGAACGCGGAATCGTCATCGCACACTGCCATTACCTCATCTTTGATGGTGAAAAGCGAGTGCATATTTTCTCCGACAAAAAAGGCGGGCGATTTTATGTTCGCCCACCTCGATCAGCTGTAATTAGCCATGACTATGAAGATAGATGTACACGATACCACCCGGAATGATGATAACGGGGGATCCCGACTCGCAGCTATCGACAGCCGATTCGATTTCGATATTTTCAATTTCTTCAGCGATATTCATGATTAGCCTCGTAGTTAAAACAACTGGGTATTGTATTTCAGAGCGCAAGGAGATAAATGCCTCATCGCGAGTTCACGCTATCATGCCGCCTTGTGTAACATTTGGCCTTTGCGAAAAAAGTTATCTTTTTGCGAACTCTGTGTTTACAGTTAGGTTTTTTTCCGCGATGCCTACAGCTCCGGGAAAGCCGTGCGAAATTTACAACCAACTTTCAGGCCTTGGGCCGAATACGGCTCTATATGTCCTAGTCGTTATATAGCGGGGCGACCTTCTGCGGTCAGGATTGCGCTGACAATTTTATGTATGACGGTTTGTAGAGGCATACGTCATGCACATGGCTGAGCGGCAGGCCTAATCAAGGGAACGTTGCCTGTGCTGTAGCCCTAGGCCCGAAAGGCTGGCCGTCAGAACGGCGTATCGCCTTCGATGGTGGTGCGGTTGAGCCGACGACGCAGGTGGTCCGGCGCGCCGGCAGCCAGATGCATCACTGAGCGGTTGTCCCAGGACACCATGTCGTGCGGTTGCCAGTGATGCCGATACACCAGCGCCTCGCGGGTACTGTGTTCAAACAAGATCTGCAGCAACGCATCACTCTCGTCATCGGGCAACCCGACGATGCCAGTAGTGAAATGCTCGCTGACAAACAGCGCTTGCTGGCCGGTTTCCGGATGCGTGCGCACGATCGGATACTGCGCCGGGTTCACTTCGGCGATCTGCTCGTCTGTCAGTGCCGGGCGCCACGGATTACGCGCACGCAGCTCCTCGTATTTGGCCAGATAGCTGTGCTCGGCACGCCGGTCCTGCACGGTATGTTTTAGTGGGTCGGGGACTGAGGTTTCCCCACGTTTTCCCGAGATAGATCAGCTGGTTGCACCCGGATCGTGTAGAAACAAGTGCGCGCATGGCG
>NZ_MDEJ01000237.1 GCF_002940065.1 Xanthomonas populi | reverse complement strand
TTGGGCGCAGTCACGTCGAACTGCCGATCCAGCAGGTTGGTCGCCGCTGCGCACTCGGACCCGCCATGGACGCGTGGTTTGCGACCATCGCCCACCTGAGTACGCAGCCCTTGCGTGCGCATCAACCGATGCACGCGACGGCGACTGCGGTGTTCGCGCAGATCCCGCAGATCCTTGGTGATCTTGCGATGCCCATCGACACTGCCGCTGGCCAGCCGTTGGTGCGTGATCAGCCCCAGCGGACGTTCGTCATCCTCGGCGCGATCACGCTTGGGCGAGCGCAGCTAGGCGTAGTAACCGGCTCGGTTCACCCGCAACACCCGGCACATCGCGCACAGCCGGAACTCCCCACGATGGGCCTGCATGAAGGCGTACTTGCAGTCGCTCGGCCACCTCTGCCACCTCGAACCCGCGATCGGTCGCTTGCCGGACCGCCTCCGCCTTGACCTCATCCGGCTACCGCTTGTTGCTCATGGACACCTCCGAATTCGCCATTTTCCCCTGGCCGTCAGATGTCCAGGGAACCCTGGGCGATTCAGTTTGAACAAGCTGTCCACTCGGAAGCGGAGGAGGGCGGAACTATGCCCCACAACAGGAGTGTGCCAACGGACTGCAAGGCGACCTCGCGAACGGTTACATCACCACTGCCTAGACCTTAAACACCTCGACAGCCCGCGTCAGCTGCGTCGAATGCTCTTCAAGCGAGCGCGCGGCGGTGCTTGCTGCTTCGACCAGACGGACGTTTTGTTGGGTGGTTTCGTCCATCTGGGCGATGGTCTGATTCACCTGTTCGATGCCGCCGGCTTGCTCTTGGGAGGCGGCGGAGATGTGGCCCATGATGTCGGTGACGTGCTGGACGCTGGTGACGACCTCGCTCATGGTGGTGCCGGCCTTTTGCACCAGTGTCGCGCCGTCGGCGACGCGTTGTACCGAGTCGTCGATCAGGCGTTTGATTTCCTTGGCGGCGTCCGATGAGCGGTGCGAGAGGGTGCGTACTTCGGAAGCAACGACGGCGAATCCGCTGCCTTGCTCGCCGGCGCGTGCGGCTTCGACGGCGGCGTTGAGAGCAAGGATGTTGGTCTGGAAGGCGATGCCGTCGATGACCGAAATGATATCGGCGATGCGCTTGGACGAAGCTTCGATGCCGGACATCTGTTCGATGACCTGACCGACCACGTCGCGTCCGTCCGAGGCGATTGCTGCGGCGCCCAGCGCGAGCTGGTTGGCGCGGCTTGCGTGCTCAGCGTTTTGCTTGACGGTGGAGGTCAGCTCTTCCATCGATGCGGCGGTTTCTTCGAGATTGGCTGCCTGTTGCTCGCTGCGGCGGGCCAGTTCCTGATTGCCGCTGGCGATGTCTTCGGTGGAAAAACCAATACTGTTGGAGGTGGTCTGGATATGCGTGACGATGTCGGTGAGGCGGTGCACGGTGCTGTTGGCATCGTCGCGCATGGAAGCGAACACGCCGTGGAAGTTGCCTGTCATGCGCACGGTCAGGTCGCCGTCGGCAATGGCGCGCAGCAGATCGGAGAACTTGGCCAGGTTGGTGTCGGAGGTGGCCATCATGGTGTTGAGGTTTTCGACCATCAGGCGGAAGTCGTGCTCGAACTTTTCCGGCTGGCCGCGTAGCGCGAAGTTACCCGCACAGGCGGCCTGGGTGAGTTCCTGGATCTGTGCGTTTATGGCGCGCAGGTTCTGCTTCGCCTGCTGCATGGTGGCGGTGATGGCGGCCTTTTCGCCGGGATACTGTTCGATGTCCTGCGCGGGATTGCCCACCGCGTAGCTGCCCATGACCTCGGTCATGCGTAGCTGTGTCTGTACGTGCGCATGTACCAGGGCGTTGGTGTCTTGCACCATAACGCCGTATTCGCCTGGGAAGCGCTGCGCATCGGTGCGATAGCTGATCTCGCCAGCTTCGTGGCGGGCGGCCATGGCACGCTGGGCGGAGATCACTTCTTGCAGGCGGCGCTGCATGTGTTGCATGGCACGCAGCAGCTGGCCGGATTCGTCCTTGCTGGTGGGCATGTCCTGGCTGTGCAGATCGCCGTCGTTAATGCGCTCTGCCAGGCGCAGCGATTGGCGCAAGGGCAGCACGACGCTGCGGGTGAGCAGGAAGGCAATTGTGGCGCCCAGCAGCAGTGCGATGACGGTGGAGATCACCATCAGCATCGCAAAGCCGCGCGCGGTGGCGACGGCATCTTTGGCCGCTTCGTGGTTCTTGGCTTCCTGCAGATCGATGAAGGCGTTGATGCTGGCCAGCCAGGCGATGAAGTCGGGCCGCGCTTCATGTAACAGCAGCTGCTCGGCCTGCGATTTGTCGCCTGCCTCGCGCAGTGCACGCACACTGGCGATAAACGGCATGGTGCGCTGCTCGATCTCCTTGATCTGCTGGAGAATTCCTTTCTCTTTGGCAGCCGACGAGGCGGCGATCATGCTGTCGAGCGGCTGCGCGGAGCGGGCGTAGTCTGCGGCGAGCTTGTCGATCGATTGTTCTGCCGCGTGCCGGTCTGCCGGGTCGTCCATCAGCACCACATCGCGCAGAGCAATCGCACGGTCGTGGACGCTGCCGCGAAAGTTGATCGCATAGCGTTGTTTGACGCTGTTGACCTCGTTGATTGCGGTCAGCTGCTGGTCGATGCTGCGCACGCGGTGGATGCCGACCACGGTGAGGCTCACCATCAGCACGATGATCGAAAGAAAGCCAAGGGCCAGGCGCTGACCAATACGCAGATTCAAGAAGACATGCATGGGGGTTTGATCGATGATCCGACAAAGCGGAGAGCGGGGAGTCCCAGCAGCAGGGAGGCGGAGGCAGGTGCACGTTCCTTGAAACGACATGGCTGCTGCCGCTCCGATTGCGTCTGTACGTGGCTATTAGCGACCCTAGCCATTGAAACTGAAACCGGCACGTCAGCAGGATTCAGGTGTGGTTGGTCTCGTATCGATGCAAGGTCATCCCGATCGGGATGACACATAGCAAATGCCGCCGCGTTGCGCAGCGCTTAAGAGCCTGTTCAAAGTCTTCTAAGCAGCAACGCCAGGAACGCCAGGTGGATCATCTGCAAGCTGGTGTTGAGCTGACG
>NZ_MDEJ01000236.1 GCF_002940065.1 Xanthomonas populi | reverse complement strand
TCGCTGATTTTTTGAAGGTATGGTCATCATCCAGTGCGTGTCACCACGGCTACGACTTGGTTGTTCGAGGTGCCCTACTAAAGAAATTGCGTTCTTTAGCCGTCAGATGGCTACTATGATGAAATCTGGTGTACCTATTGTGGGTTCGCTGGAAATCATTGGTGAGGGTCATAAAAATCCCCGCATGAGAAAGATGGTCGGCCAGGTTCGGACGGATATTGAGGGCGGCTCATCGCTGTATGAAGCCATAAGCAAGCATCCTGTTCAGTTTGACGAAATTTACAGAAACCTCGTTCGTGCTGGCGAGGGCGCTGGCGTTCTTGAAACCGTTCTCGATACCGTATCCAGCTACAAAGAAAATATAGAAGCACTTAAGGGGAAGATAAAAAAAGCGCTTTTCTATCCGGCAATGGTAATTGCGGTAGCAATACTTGTCAGCGCAATACTTCTAATTTTTGTTGTCCCGCAATTCGAAGAAGTGTTCAAAGGCTTTGGCGCCGACTTACCCGCCTTCACCCAGCTACTCGTAAACGCGTCGAGATTCATGGTTTCTTACTGGTGGCTTATGCTGCTCGGGACGCTTGGAGCGATTTTTGGCTTTACTTTTGCTTACAACCGCTCACCTGCAATGCAGCACCGCATGGATAGGTTAATTCTTAAGGTCCCAGTTATCGGCCAAATCATGCATAATAGCTCGATTGCACGGTTTGCACGTACAACTGCAGTAACCTTCAAAGCAGGTGTTCCACTTGTAGAAGCACTTAGCATTGTGGCAGGCGCAACTGGCAACAAGGTATATGAAGAAGCGGTGCTTCGGATGCGCGATGATGTGTCAGTTGGCTACCCTGTCAATGTATCAATGAAGCAGGTCAATCTGTTTCCGCACATGGTTGTTCAGATGACAGCCATCGGCGAAGAAGCAGGTGCACTTGATTCGATGCTGTTTAAAGTGGCTGAATATTTCGAACAGGAAGTCAATAATGCTGTGGATGCTCTTAGCAGTTTGCTTGAGCCACTGATCATGGTGTTCATAGGCACGGTTGTTGGCGGGATGGTCATTGGCATGTATCTACCAATCTTCAAACTTGCTTCTGTGGTGTAATTAAGAATGGCATTTCTCGACCAGCATCTCGGTCTCGGCTTTCCCGCCGCGGCCGGACTGGGACTGCTGATCGGCAGCTTCCTGAACGTGGTGATCCTGCGCTTGCCCAAGCGCATGGAGTGGCAGTGGCGGCGCGATGCGCGCGAGATCCTGGAGCTGCCAGACATCTACGAGCCGCCGCCGCCGGGGATCGTGGTTGAGCCCTCGCATGACCCGGTCACCGGCGACAAGCTCAACTGGTGGGAGAACATCCCGCTCTTCAGCTGGCTGATGCTGCGCGGCAAGTCGCGCTACAGCGGCAAGCCGATCTCCCTCCAGTATCCGCTGGTGGAGTTGCTGACCTCGATTCTGTGCGTGGCCAGCGTCTGGCGTTTCGGCTTTGGCTGGCAGGGCTTTGGCGCGATCGTGCTGAATTGCTTTCTAGTGGCGATGTCGGGCATCGACCTGCGCCACAAGCTGCTGCCGGACCAGCTGACCTTGCCGCTGATGTGGCTGGGCCTGGTCGGCTCGATGGACAACCTCTACATGCCGGCCAAGCCCGCCCTGCTGGGCGCGGCGGTTGGCTATGTCTCGCTATGGACGGTGTGGTGGCTGTTCAAACAGCTCACCGGTAAGGAAGGCATGGGCCACGGCGACTTCAAGTTGCTGGCTGCACTTGGCGCCTGGTGCGGGCTGAAAGGCATCCTGCCGATCATCCTGATCTCCTCGCTGGTCGGCGCCATCCTCGGCTCGATCTGGCTGGTCGCCAAAGGCCGCGACCGTGCCACCCCCATCCCGTTCGGCCCCTACCTGGCCATCGCCGGCTGGGTGGTGTTCTTCTGGGGCAACGATCTGGTGGACGGCTACCTGCACTTCGCAGGCCTGCGTTGACCGGGGCACGACGATGAGCGACTTCATCGTCGGCCTCACTGGCGGTATCGCATCCGGCAAGAGCGCCCTGGCTGCCGAGTTCGAGAAGTTGGGGGTGCCGGTGATCGATGCCGATGTTGTTGCTCGGCAGGTGGTGGCGCCTGGCCCTATCCTCGATGCCATCACCGAGCAGTTCGGCAGCGAGATCCTGTTATCGGATGGAACACTGGACCGCCAAGCGCTCCGCCAGATTGTCTTCGGCGATCCGGCGCAGCGGCGAGCTCTCGAAGCAATCACGCATCCTGCTATCCGCGCCGAGCTACAACGTGCGGCAGTGACCGCCGAAGGCCCGTACGCCATCGTGGCGATCCCACTCCTCGCCGAAGCTGGCGGACGGGCGACTTACCCTTGGCTCGACCGCACCCTTGTCGTCGATGTACCGGTTGCGCTGCAACACGCTCGCTTGATGCAGCGCGACGGCAGCACACCAGCACTTGCTGATCGGATGATTGCCGCGCAGGCCTCGCGTGAACAGCGCTTGGCCATTGCAGATGATGTCGTGAGCAACTGCGATCAGCCAGAGCTACTAGCAGTGGAAGCACGAAGATTAAATATGCAGTTTCGAACGGCAGCGATAGGAAATTGAATCCTCCACCTTAGAATCCTGACGCAGAATCATGCAGCAAAAATATAAATATAATCAAATTAAAACCAATACCCCCGCATTAAATAACATCAAAGCTAAGCAAAACTGACAGCACCACATTAGACAAATAGCAATATATCACTACAATGATGGAACTATGAAAAATCCAGAAGGGGTCATCGCACACTTTTTTAGAATGAAGAAGTCCATCTCAACTCATCACTTACGCTCAGTGGTTGTCGCGACTTTTTTGATCGCCATTTCCGTATTTTCTACAAATGCCTCTGCCGCCTGCACCCAAGAGGTTTACTCATTATTCCCCGAATCTAACACTCACTACGTTTATGAGGGGCACTGCGCAACATACAGCGAGGCATTTGCGACTTGCGCCGCATTGGCTAACAAGCATGGCTACACATCCGACTATTGCGGGCAGAGTGGCGGCAATACTCCGACTGAAGGTCGACTTGGCGGAGGCTGGTTTTGGGAGCAAAACACAATCAAAGGAGCCTCTAAAAACCCCAGCAATCTGCCATCATTGACTTGACGCCCTGCCAGCGGAGAACGACAGACATGAT
>NZ_MDEJ01000235.1 GCF_002940065.1 Xanthomonas populi | reverse complement strand
GCTGATTTTTTGAAGGTATGGTCATCATCCAGTGCGTGTCACCACGGCTACGACTTGGTTGTTCGAGGTGCCCTTATGTAATTGCAGCCCGACATAGCGCTGGTCGTCGCGCGGCACCAGCCGGAACACGTTGCCGGTGGCATTGGCCAGCAGCGGCGCATACGAACGATCGCCGAGATTGCGGCCGAGCACCGCCACCCGCCAGCCGTGCACATCGTCGGCCAGCGCGATGCTGGCATTCCAGATCGCGTAAGGCCCCTGGATGGTCTGCGGGGTCTGGCTGAGGTCGTACTGCACGCTGTCCTGCCAGCTCACATCGCCGTTGAATTCCATCGCCAGGCTGCCGCGCAATGGCACCCGGTAACCGGCGCGCAGGTTGCCCTTCCATTCCGGCGAAAACGGCAACGGCCCGCCATCGACATTGCAGTTGGCCGCAGCCGCGATGGGGCAGGCAAAGCGCTGGATGCGCGCCTGCGTATAGGCAAGTGAGGCGGCCAGGCTGAGCCGCTCGGTGGGCCGGTAATCCAGATCCAGTTCCAGGCCTTGCGTGCGCACCTGCCCGGCGTTGATCAAGCGCGTCACCACCTGCCCGGCCACGGTGTCGAAAAAGTTGGCCTGATAGTTGGCGTACTCGGTGTGGAACAGCGCTACGTTTGCACTGAGGCGATCGTCCAACGCACGTGCCTTCACGCCGAGTTCCCAGGCATTGGAGGTCTCCGGCTTCAGCGTCGGCGTATCGCGCGGCTGCATGTTGAAGAACACGTTGTAGGCCGGGCCCTTGTAGCCACGCGAATAGGTGAGGTAACCGGTGGTCTGCGCATCGAAGTCGTATTGCAGGCCAGTGCGGCCCGACACGCCGTTGTCTGCGGTGCTGCCACTGCTCGCCGTGGAGGGCTGGATGCCGGTGACTGCGGTTGCGGAGCTGGACACGCGCCGATGCCGATAGTCGAGCGTGTCGCGAGTGAAGCGCGCACCCAGCAAGGCACGCAGATCGGGGCGCCAATGCCAGGTGGCCTCGCCGAATGCCGCATACGTTTCTGCGCGCGTGGCGTAGTCGGCAACACCTACGTTGCTCGCGGTCGGAGAGGTCACCGTGCGGCGATAGGTTTCGTCGTTGCGCGCATGCAGGTAATACAGCCCGGCCACCGCTTCCACCGCACGGTCGCGCGGGGTCTGGATGCGCAATTCCTGCGAATACTGGGTGTACCCCGGATCGCCACGATCGTGCGAGGACGGAAACGCGGCGCTGCGTTGGGCGGTGCGATCGCCATCCTGGAACTGGGTATTGTCCCACTGCCGCCACGCGCTGATCGAGGTCAGCAGCGCCTCGCCGAGGTGCTGGTCCAGCTGCAGCGAGGCGCCCTTGTTGGTGTCGTCCAGATGGGTGCGGTCATCGCTGTTGATCTGCCGGTTGTCGGCGCTGGCAGTGACTGGCGCAAGCGCAGCGGCGAAGTCCGCACGCGTGCTGGCAACCACCACACCGCTGGGCGCGTCGCTGCGCGACTGCAGATAGTCGGCGAGCAGCGTCGCGTCAAGCTTGGGCTCGGGGTCAGATCCAGCCGCAGCCGCGCGCCGGAGCGTCGATAACCGTTGACGGTCTGACCGTCGGCCACATTGCGCACATTGCCACCGTATTCGACCCACAACGCCGACACGCTGGCCTTGAGCACGTCCGGCACCAGCGCGCCGCCCACGCTGGCACGCACGCGGTCTTCGTCGCCGCCACCGAAGTGCGCGTAATCCACATAGCCGCCGAACACATCTGGCGCCGGCTTGCTGACGATATTGAGCACGCCGGCCGAGGCGTTCTTGCCGAACAAGGTGCCTTGCGGCCCGCGCAGGACTTCAATGCGCTCGACATCGAGCAGATCCAGCGTGGCCTGGCCTGGCCGCCCCAGCACCACGCCGTCGATGACCGTGGCCACGCTGGGCTCGACGCCTGGCGAGGTGGAAATGGTGCCCACGCCACGCAGGAACAACGAGGTGTCCTTGTTGGAGGCGCCGGTGCGAAAGGTCAGGCTGGGCACCAGCGCCGGCAGGTTGGCCACGCTGTTGCGGTTTTCGCGCTCCAGCGCTTCGCCCTGGACCACCGACACCGCTACCGGCACCTGCTGCAAGGTGGTTTCGCGGCGCGTGGCGGTTACGGTGACAGTGCCCAAGGTCTGCGCGGCGCGGTCAGGCGTGGTTGCAGGCTCGCCCACTTCCTCGGCCAGCACTGGCGTACATGCCCACACCAGACTCCAGGCCAACACCTGCGGCTTGGCCACCCATCTCGAAGCAGCAAGGATGCGCTTGCAGGGGCCCGGTGTCGCGCAGGCATGTACGTCTTTTCGTGGCGTCGGCTGTCTTGCAGCAGCGTGGGGAGATTTGGTTGTTCTGCAACGCAGTGCCCGCGCAGCGAACCAGGCGCCGCGCAGGCCGGGAAGACGGTGCAATGCAGCAGCGCATGCTGTTTGCGGCTGCCGCGAGCGTCAAATAACCAATGTTTAAGAGCGGCTAACAAAACGTAGCGAGCAGTCGTCAGGTGGGTGCGGACGGCGCGCTCAGAACCGGAGTGTACGAGTGGTACATGCCGATTCCGAGCACCGGCCGCACCCGCCTGGCGGCTGCGCAGTAGTTTTGTTAGCCGCTCTAAGTGGTTATTCACTCACGCACTGCAGCGTGCGCCTGCGAGCAACGTCAGCACGCGCGACCACAACCGCTGCGCGGCGCCAGACAAGTGGCGATAATGCGCCTATGGATGCACCCAAGCCCTGGCACCTCTACCTGCTGCTGTGTCGCAACGGCAGCTATTACGCCGGCATCACCAACGATCTGGAGCGGCGCTTCCAGGCGCACCTGCGTGGCACCGGCGCACGCTACACACGCGCACATCCGCCGCTGAAAGTGCTTGCCAGCCACCCGTATGCGGACCGCGCCGCCGCCTCGCGCGCAGAGTGGCAGCTCAAGCAGCAACCACGCGCGCGCAAGCTGGCCTGGTTACTGGCGCAACCACGCAACGGCACCGGGTCACACCTCACTGACGCATCGATCACGCCCGCCTAGCCGTGTGTTTTCTACGCTGCGCCGCCGTCAATCGCGGAGCAGCGCATGCACTATGTCCTGTTAACACATAATAAGCCCTTCAACGATCAGGACGAAGCTCAGGAATCCGAGGAACATGACGTCGAGCTTCTCAAAG
>NZ_MDEJ01000234.1 GCF_002940065.1 Xanthomonas populi | reverse complement strand
GCCATGCGCGCACTTGTTTCTACACGATCCGGGTGCAACCAGCTGATCTATCTCGGGAAAACGTGGGGAAACCTCAGCGCTTGGATACGTTTAACGAGAATTACCCTGTTGTTCGTCGCCCAGTCGACCTAATCTGCGTATTGGCACAGGGCTATGCGCTCGGCGTGGTGCTAATCGCGCTGGCCGCCTCCACACGTTGGGGCCGCGATGTGCTCGGCACGCTGACCGCCATGTTCACAACCCGCTGCCGGCCATCGCGCTGCTGCCGCTGGCCTTGTTGTGGTTCGGCCTGGGCACCGGCAGTCTGGTGTTCGTGCTGGTGCATTCGGTGCTATGGCCGCTGGCGCTGACCACCTACGCCAGCTTCCAGGCGGTGCCGGAGACGCTGCGCATGGCAGAGCGCAATTATGGGCTGCGTGGGCCGCGCTACGTCGCGCTGCTGCTGATTCCCGCCGCGCGGCCGGCGATCCTGTCCGGGTTGAAGATCGGCTGGGCCTGCGCCTGGCGCACCCTGATTGCCGCCGAGTTGGTGTTGAGGGTCGGCAGGGATTCGTGTAAAAAAAACAGCCAAATAATGAGCTAACTTGCTGTTGGGAAATAAGTTTTTGTAGATGCCTGCAGGCGCTCCAAAGGCCGCGCCTTAGTTCCGGCATAGGGGTTCAGCCGAAGCTCCACTTCGTCGGATCAGGGATTGTCTCCACGTCGCCCAGGTAATCGCCGAACCCTTTCACGTGGATCGAGCCGTCGCTTCTCGTCGACCGTCAGTCGTGGGTCAATGAGGGCGAGGTAACAGCCATTGACCAAGAGACGAACACGACACGCCAGCAGAGAAAGCAGGCAGTTCAATGCGGTCACGGACGAGCTGTTTGGTAGCGATAGCGCTTGTTCGGCGCGATCTCGATAGGGTTGACCTGGATTCCGGCACCGCAGCATTGCGGATGTGTCGGACGACGGCTGCAGGAACCTCGTCACCGGTGGAAAACTAGACCAGGCGCTGGAAAGATTTCAGCAGCAGGGCCAGGATCAAGCGGTGGGCTGGTTGCCGGGCGCTATCGGTGAGGACGAGCGGGCTGCGCTTGAATTGGGGTATGCGGTCCGTTCGATCGACGCCATCCAGCACCCTCAGGTCGTTGCAGGCCTTGGCAGCGCGGGCGTTTCCGGAAGACTGGCTTCGATGCGCTGGCGCGCGAACGGATCGGCCCCGTCGAGGTAGCGCATTGCCGAGTGCACGTCACACTAGCCGACGTATTCCATCAGACGCTTGATGTCCCAGCCGTTGGCGTTGGCCCAGCCGGCGAAGCCGCGCCGCAGCGAGTGCCCACTGTAAGGGTTCGGCGACGCCGAGCCGGCCTCACCGAAGATGCGCCGTAGCAGCGGCACCAGACTGTTGGGGTGCAAGGCAGTGTCGGCGACACCACCCCATTGGTCGATCGCACGGAACACCGGGCCGTCGGTCAACGCGGCCGCCGCGATCCAGCGCGACGTCGCGGCCACCGGGCACCAGCGCGACAGCGCCCCGGCGCCAAGTACAGGAACTGCAGGTTGCGCTACGGCAGGCCAACGATGCCTTGACCGCCAAGAACCACGACCTGATGCAGCTCAACCGCGACAATGGCCAGTGGCTGGAACGCCACACCCGCCTGGAGCGGGAACTGACGCAGGCACGCCAGCGAGCCGACGCCCAGCAACGCGAGCGCGACGCGCTGCACCTGGCGGCCGCCGAGCACCAAGGCCTGCAGGCGCGTTGGACCGACGATGTCCTAGCGCTGGAAAGCGTGCGCGCCGAACTCGCGGCGGCGCGGACCGACCTGGTCGAAGAGCGCCAGCGCCGGGAACACGCCGAGGCGGACACCTTGCGGGCAACGGTGCGCCTGAGCACGTTGGAACAGCTCCTGACGCAGCTGCGGCCACCGCGCCCCGTTGAGGCCATCTCAGCCGGTGCAACGCCGGCAAGCCGATGATCAGCCTGTTTGGGGAAGGCTCGGTCATCCTCCGTGTCAATGCCTTCGTTGTCCCAGCTGTGACTTCGGTGATGCGAAGCGAACCGGAGCGCTCCCCGCCAAACTTGCTTCTACAGTCACTGCAGGAAATCGACATGGGTCTATGCGCTTCAAAGCCGAGCGTTGCAGGCTCACCTGAGCGTTATACAACCCACACCACAGAGCAGGCCGCGCCATCTGAGTCGTCGCCGCTATCGCGCAGGGAGTCGACTTCTTCTTCGACCAGTGCACTGCGCGAGGCTTTGCCTTAATCCTGAGATTGTCCTGCTGCCATTCAAGGAATTTTGGCATGTGCCCAGAAAACGATCATTGCGACGTGATCGATGTTTCGGTCGCTCCCACGCAACTGGATTCTTTATCTTCCGCGATTCTGCAGCGGCCGGGGATGGCGCCGGTAGCGCTTCCCGGCAATGGAGTGACCTGGGCTGCAGGCCATCACGGCACGCTCGGACGGCTACTGGCCAACACCTCCGCCACCGCAGAAGAGGTTCAACAGACGCGCCAGCGCATTCCGGAGTTCTTCCATCGGCTGATCGCGCGCAAGCGGCGCGAGCCAGGCGACGATCTGGCCTCGGCGCTGATCGCCGGGCGCGACAACGGCGAACTGGTGTCCGATACCGAACTCATCGACATGCTGTTCATGGTGCTCTCCGCGGGTTTCGTGACTACCACCGGCGTCATCGGCAATGGCGTGCTGGCCTTGCTGACCCATCCGCAGCAATTGCACTTGGTGCGCAGCGGCCAGGTACCGTGGCCGCAAGCGATCGAGGAGATAGTGCGCTGGTGCAGCAGCGTGGCGAATTTTCCGTTCCGCTATGCCACGCAGGATATGGATATCGAAGGCTGCCCCGTGCGCCGCGGCTATGCCGTGCTGATGGCGTTCCATGCGGCCAATCGCGACGAGGAGGCCTTCGGTCCAGGCGCCGACAGGTTCGATGTCACTCGCCGCCATAACCCCCATCTGTCGTTCGGTCAGGGCCCCACTTCTGCCTGGGCGCTGCTCTGGCGCGCCTGGAACTGCGCTGCGCCTTTCCTGCGCTGTTTGAACGGTTGGATGACCTGGCGCTGGCCATCGCCGCCGAAGACGTGACCTACATACCGTCCTACGTCATTCGCTGCCCGCAACGCCTGCCGGTCACCTTTCGCCCTTCCATCGACTAGGGCCTGTTAACACTAATGGCCTGAGCGAGTAAACTATCGGGTATGGAGATCACACCAGAGCAATTTTCCCTAA
>NZ_MDEJ01000233.1 GCF_002940065.1 Xanthomonas populi | reverse complement strand
CCATGCGCGCACTTGTTTCTACACGATCCGGGTGCAACCAGCTGATCTATCTCGGGAAAACGTGGGGAAACCTCAGGTGCCGGATGGTGATGCCAGCGCGCTGGCCCAGCAGTGTCTTGAGTTCTATCGCCGACGATTGGCTCAGGCAGGTCACATCCGCCGTGAAAGGCTCGCTCAGTGCCCAGGTCAGTTGCAGCCGCAGCGGAAACAGCAGAGTGCGACGCGGTGCGTTCTGCCCGCCGAACTGTAGTTCAAGAACGCGACCGTCTTGACTGACATCAAAATACTGCATCAAGTCCATCTGGGCGGTGCACCGTGAATAAACGAAGAGACATGTACGGGAACGCGTTGACTATAGGTGCGCGCCAGAGGACGTAATCTAAGGCGCTTACTACTACCTACAAAAGAGACAATGGCGCAAATAATGAAGAGCTGGCAGACCGAATGTCCCCTTCAGCTCCGCGCTCTGGACGACCCGATTCCGGGGATAACGCGTTGACAGCGATACTAACAATTGCGCTAATCCCACACAAGGAAAATAGGCTAAGTCCGCTCAGCGGAGTCAGAAAAATCTGACGCTGGCGGACCTGAAGCGGCATCATTGCTCATTGCGATGACCGTGACGACGAAGCAGTTGCCTCGCCATCACACGCTGGATGTGACCGATGTGATGGTGGTAGCGCCTCCCGCACCGCCCGGCGGTCGCTCTGCAGTCTGGTCGGCCGCGCTCAGCGCGCCGGCTGGATCCGCACGCGCACTTCTTCATCCTCTGCCGCCGGTGGTGTCGCGTTGGCAGGCGCCGCTTGCTGCGATGCCGGCTGAGCCGCCGGCACAGGCGCGCTGCGATGGCGCAGCACCACGAACATCGCCACCGCGCCGATGACCAATAGCAGCACCAGCCTGATACGCCAGGCCCAACTGCGCGCGCTGGAGCTTGAGCCGTTTTCGCCTTCGCGAAAGGTGTATTCCACATTCGGCAGATCGCGGCGGGTGGTGTCGAGCAATCGCGCGTCGCGCAGCAACTCGCGTGCGCGTGGCTGGTCGTCGGCATGCACGATCCACACGGTTGGATAGGTCTGTGCGTTGCTTTGTTCGAGGTAGCTGAACTGGCCGGTGCGCTTGCTTTCGTAGGAGCGGCCATTGCTCATGCGCACGTCGATGCCGGCATCGCGCAACAGGTTGGCGACGCCTTCGGCGGTTTCGATACGTTGACTGCTGAAGATCTTGCGCATGCTTAAAGTGTGCCGGCGATTGCCGAACAGGTCGCACTGCGAGTGCGCGTGTTCGAGACAGGGGAGAGAAGTGGCGTGGACGTGGATCCACTTCCGAAAGAGGCTGCAGCGGAAGAAATGCCTGCGCGCAGCGAAATCTGTTGGCCAAGCGACTGCATTCCTACTCCCTGGCCGGCACGGCGATCGCGCTGCCATCGGGCACCACGCGGATTAATCCTTCCTGCGTGGTGCTGGCGACCAGCACGCCATCGCGGGTGAAGAACTGCCCACGCGCCAAGCCGCGCGAGCCCTGCGCGGTGGGGCTGTCGAGCGAGTACAGCAGCCAGTCGTCGGTACGGAACGGGCGATGGAACCACAGCGCATGATCCAGCGAGGCCATCTGCACGTTCGGCGTGTAGTAACTAATGCCGTGCGGAAACGTCGAGGTGCCCAGTAGCTGAAAATCAGAGGCATATGCGAGCAAAGCCCGATGCAGGCCGACGTCGTCGCCGACCGGGTCGCTCAGGCGTAGCCACATTTGCTGGAACGGTGGGCGCTTAGGTGGTCTGAGTTCGTCGCGCGGAAAGACGTGGCGGAACTCGAACGGGCCACCACGCGAGAGCCAGCGCTGCACCTTTGCCGGCAGTTTTTCCAGTACTTCCGGTGCCAGCGGCGCGGTGGATTCGATGTCTTCCGGCGGCGGTACCACCGGCATCACCGACTGGTGCTCCGCGCCGTTTTCGTGTTCCTGAAACGACGCTGCGCAGAAGAAGATCACCTTGCCATGTTGGATCGCCGTAACCCTGCGCACCGAAAAACTGCCGCCATCGCGGGTGCGATCGACGTCGTACACGATCGGGTGATCGATATCCCCGGCGCGCAAGAAGTAAGCATGCAACGAGTGCGCCTGACGACCGTTTTCCACCGTGGCCTGCGCGGCCGACAGCGCCTGGCCTAGTACCTGCCCGCCGAACACGTACTTGGTGCCGATGTCGCGGCTTTGGCCGCGAAACAGGTTGTCTTCCAGACGCTCCAGCGACAGCAGGTTGATCAGTTCGGAGACGACGGGTTCGGCAGTGGCGGACAAAGGCTTGGCCTGGGCGTGCGACGGACCGCGATTATACCGGCCGCCCCGTCGTCACCATGCGCGAGGCGCGTGCTCAGGCCTTTTGCAGGCGCGCGACCAGGCCATGCAGCGCGGCCTGCGCATCCGGTGCGTACCAACCGTCGATGAAACGCTGCAGCTGGATCAGCTCGGGTGCCAGCGCGGCGCGCAGATCGGCACGCGCAATCGCGCGCGTGGTCAGCATCGGCTGGCGCGGCAATTGCTGCAGATCCTGCAGCCACGCTACAGCGCGCGCGGTGACCAGATCGCCATCGACCAGCTCGTCGACCAGGCCGATCGTGACCGCCTGTTCGGCCGGCAGCAGCTGGCCGGAAATCAGCAGGCGCTCGGCGCGGTGCGCACCGACCACGCGGCGCAACAGCCGCTGGATGCCTTCGGGCGCGGCCAGGCCCACTTGCACCTCGTTCAAGCCGATCGCATAGGGTTTGGCGGTGTCGGCACTGCGCGCCATCACTCGATAATCACAACACAATGCCAGCACGCAGCCGCCCGCCGGCGCATGCCCGCCGATGGCCGCCACCACCGGCACGCTACTGTTGGCCAGCGCCTGCGCGGCATCGAAGAAGGCCGTCCAACTGGCCAGCAATGCGGCGCGGTCGTTGCCGTGCGCCAGCAGATGCGGCACGTCCATGCCACCGGAAAAAATCCGTTCGCTGCCAGACAGCACGATGCCATCGGCCGCATCGCCGGCCTGCTGCACCGCAACGCTCAATGCCTGGCATAACGCAGTGTCCAATGCATTGACCGGCGGGCGCGCCAGACGGATTTCGCGAAGACGGCCATGGTCTAAGATCTGGATGCTCATTCGGGGCCCCTGGAGGTCGGTTCATGATAGACGGCAGGGCACCTCGAACAACCAAGTCGTAGCCGTGGTGACACGCACTGGATGATGACCATACCTTCAAAAAATCAGCGATCT
>NZ_MDEJ01000232.1 GCF_002940065.1 Xanthomonas populi | reverse complement strand
ATCGCTGATTTTTTGAAGGTATGGTCATCATCCAGTGCGTGTCACCACGGCTACGACTTGGTTGTTCGAGGTGCCCTTTAGTATAAGACAGGCGCCTGTCGCACTCCTGCGACAGTGCGTCTTGCCTGTCCAATTACTTACTCTAGCGCAGCGGTATGGTGCGCTCTGCAGGTGTTTGCACGCGATCAAATCCATGTGGTCGGCGTGAATGGCGCGCTAACGCCAGAGCTTCTACGCTGACCAGCCAACGTCTTGCACTGCACCATCCCTGCTGGCCGTGCCCTCCCCCTGCGGCCCCTCACGTTAATGCCGAAGGAGGCTTCCATGTTCCGCTCTCCCCTAAAATTCGCATCCTTGCGCAGTGCCGCACTCGCACTGACCTTGCTCGCCGCAATGCCACTGGTGCATGCCAACGAGCCTGCACGCCCTGGAAAAGAGTCCAGTGGCCTGAAATATGTCGGCGTCAATCTCTCCGGAGCCGAGTTCAACTCGCGCAAGAAGCCAGGCACGTTGTACAAGGACTACATCTACCCGTCCGTGTCGGATTTCAGTTATTTCGCTGGCAAAGGCATGAATACGATCCGCCTGCCGTTTTTGTGGGAACGCCTGCAGCCACAGCTCACCGGCGAGTTGGATCCGGCCCAACTGGCGCTACTGAAGAAAGCAGTGGAAGCGGCCAAGGCCAACAAGCAATCTCTGATCCTGGACGTGCACAACTACGCCAAGTACAACGGCAAGCGCATCGGCACCAGCGATGTACCCGCCGCCGCAGTGGCGGATCTGTGGCGCCGGCTGGCGCTGGAATTCAAGGACGACACATCGGTGATCTTCGGGCTGATGAATGAGCCCAACGGGATTTCCGCAACCGACTGGGCTGCAGCGGCGCAAGGCGCAATCAACGCGATCCGCAAGACCGGCGCCAAGAACCTGATCCTGGTGCCGGGCACCGCCTACAGCGGCGCGCACAGCTGGCGCAGCGCCAACTATGGCGGTTCCAATGCCAAGGCGCTGGAGATCGTCAAGGACCCGGGCAACAACCTGGCCTTCGAAGCGCATCAATATCTGGACAGCGACTACAGCGGCACCAAGCCGGTCTGCACCAGCGCCACGGTTGGCGAAGAGAAATTGCGCGGCTTCACCGCATGGCTGCGCGAGAACAAGCAGAGAGGCTTTCTGGGCGAATTCGGCACTGCCAACAATCCGGTCTGCGACCAGGCGCTGGAGCGCATGTTGACCTATATGGAGAAGAACAGCGACGTGTGGCTGGGCTGGACCTGGTGGGCCGCCGGTGCATGGTGGAAGCCGGAATACTTCTTCACCGTGCAGCCGGGCAAGGATGGCAGCGACAAGCCGCAGATCTCCATCCTGAGCAAGTACGCACGCCGCGCCACCAAGTAACACGCGCAGACCTGTTCGAATGCGGTGTTCGCAGCAAGGAGCTGCGGCCACCGTTTTTTTTGCGTGGTGCTTTGCGTGCGACACGCAATGTACCGACGCATGAGATGTCCCGGCAATCACATGACAGCGCTACGCGCAAATCGCGCGGTTTATTCGTGATCGCGCTACGTGTGTTGTTGGATCCGCACTGACGGACTGCTGCCGCAATCACGACACAGCGCATCACCCTCGCGCGCAGAACATCCCAAGTGCGCACGTTCCGTTGGCGCACCAGGTGACTTTTGTGCGTGCAGGCGCGTCGATCCCGCATCGCATCTGCAATTGCGCACACCTCGCTGCACGTTGCGTTTTGCTATCGCAAATCAACGAATGCATTGCATTTCGCCATTGCGATGTACATCGATGCAAAGCGCGCAACGGTATCGATGTGCAGTGTTGAAATCGCAACACAACAACGTCACTCCATCATGGAGACACCGCATCCACTACAGCGCTGCTGCGCAGAGTGCGAACCGCGTATAGCGATGTGGATCGCATGGTGGTGCTTCACCACAGCAATAAGCGGTGCATGTTCGACAATAACTGAAACGTCGTTCACAGCTCCAACTAAGTGATATCTCGCATTCGTAGTTTGAATGCACAGATGCGCCTACGTTGTAGGTGTTGCATTGTCGTGNCCCCCCCCCCCCCCCGCGAATGCTTCAGGAGTTACACATGTTGCCCTCTTCACCCAGGAAATGCAGTCTGTTTAGCTGCGCGTTCTTATTGCTGCTGCTTGTCAACATACCGCTTGCACATGCACAGAGCGGCAATCGCCTGAAGTATGCCGGGGTCAATCTCTCTGGCGCAGAAACCAAATCCTCGAAAAAACCAGGTGTGCTCAACGTCGACTACCTGTATCCGGCCGCAAGCGATTACCACTACTTCGCCGGCAAACACATGAACACCATTCGGTTACCCATCCTGTGGGAGCGCCTGCAACCCAAGGCTGGCGGTGAACTGGATGCGGCGCAATTGGCACTGATCCGCCAGGCCGTCGCCAATGCAAAGGCCGCCAAGGTCTATCTGATTCTGGATGTGCACAACTACGCCAAATACTACGGCAACAAGATCGGCAGCAGCCGCGTGCCGATCAGCACCTTTACCGATTTGTGGCGTCGTCTGGCGATCGCCTTCAAGAACGACAACGCGGTGATCTTCGGGCTGATGAATGAGCCTTACGACATCAATCCGCAATCCTGGGCCACCGCGGCACAAGCCTCGATCGACACCATCCGCAAAACCGGCGCCAATAATCTGATTCTGGTTCCCGGTGCGTTGTGGAGCGGCGCGCACAGTTGGTATTCCACCGTTGCCGGGCAATCCAATGCCGTGGCACTGGCATCCATTCGCGACCCGCTCAATCGCTACGCCATCGAAGTGCATCAATATCTGGATACCGACTCCAGCGGTACCAGCGCCGGTTGCGTCAGCAGCACCGTCGGTGCCGAACGCCTGCGCAGTTTTACTCAATGGCTGCGCATCAATCACAAACGCGGATTTCTGGGCGAGTTCGGCACCGCCAACAATGCGATCTGCAATAGCGCACTAAACGGCATGTTGGGTTACATGGAAGCCAACAGCGAGGTGTGGATCGGCTGGGCCTTTTGGGCCGCCGGTGCATGGTGGAACCAGACCTATCCGTTCAATGTGCATCCGGATGCGCAAGGTCGCGATAAACCACAGATGACGATCTTGAGCGCACGCGCACGGCGTATCGCCCGCTAAGGAAACGTCTGAACAACTCGCAAGACCCAAAAATATCAGTATCCAGAGCGCCAGTAACGCGCAAATTGGGTATGTAAGACGAGATTTTGCGCGTATCTGGCGGCGTCA
>NZ_MDEJ01000231.1 GCF_002940065.1 Xanthomonas populi | reverse complement strand
GTGCGCATCTCTTCACTCGTGTCTGCGAGGAGCACGGCATCGAACACCGCTTGACCAAGGTCAAGCATCCCTGGACCAATGGGCAGGTCGAGCGGATGAATCGCACGATCAAAGACGCCACTGTCAAACGCGTCCACTACAACGATCACGCACAACTGCAACAACATCTGGCCAACTTTATCGACGCCTACAACTTCGCTCGCAGACTCAAAGCCCTGCAGGGTCTGACACCGTACGAATTCATCTGCACGCAGTGGACATCCGAACCCGAGCGGTTCAAGGTGAATCCGATCCATCTCATGTGCGTCCGTGCCGATGGGAACATCGGTTCCAGGGTGGGGCAGATGCGCTAAATGGGTATCTGTGTCGGCTCCCCGCTGCCAGGTTATGCAGCGTTACTCGAGCGGCAAGTCCCACGGTGACCAGCTGATCAGATGGCGCCAATAGCGCTGCTCCTTCATCGGCCGGCAAACGAATCGCCACCTTCAGCAATGACGAGACTACGAGGCCGGACGGCGGCGGCTCGAACTCCAAGTCCGCAATCGTGCCAGCCTTGTCAAGGGCAACGGGGTGCGTCAGTGGAACGACCGTTCGCATTGCTGCGGCGTGTTGTCCGATGGCAGGCGCCGGTATCGATTGCTCCGGAGCAGCGCCGCGCACAGCCAATCCTGTGACCGCGGCTGCAAGGAAGCGCTGGCAAAATCGCTTGACTGGAAACGTTGGCACGACGGGTCCTTGCCTGGCTGGACGTGGTCCGGACATTCTCCAGAGCCTTGTTGCTGGCCCTGCGTGCGACCCGATTCTAGGGGACTTGGGGTGTAAGAGACGCAGGCAAGTCACGGAACCTGCATGCATTGCGTGTCACAGCGGCTTCAGCCAGTGCCACCGTGCGCCGAGAATCGCGACGAAATCCTGGTGCCGCGCCCATGCATCCAGTGCCTCGCGCGTCGCAACAGTGGCCTCGACCACCCACACCAGCCGGCTCATTGGCGCCAACCGCCCACAATCGGCGAAAATAACTGCCTGTCAGCTTCTGCGGCATGTGGTCAAGCGCTCCGCGCCCTGCCCGTGCGCTCAGCTGCCACCGCCTTCTCTCGTCGGCCACCCGCCGCCATTGCCACGGCTTGTGCCGCCTCATTCGGATCCACCTTGAATACCAACGCCCCGCCCCTGCCCGCCGACGACCCGCCCCTCACAGACCGCCTGCGCGTGGCGCTGGATCTGCTGGAGGCCATTGAGGCCGACCGCAGCGTGCTCGACGCGCTGCCCGAGGCCGACCGCGTGCGGCTGCACAAGGTGGTGGCCAAGGTCTATCACCCAGAGCCGAAGGCGCGGCGGCAGTTGCTCAAGCAACGCGAACGCGAGCGGCATCAGGAAAAGGTACGCAAGGCCGAGGCGCTGCTCGAACAACGCGGCATCCGCGCACTGCGACGCAAACCGGTGTTCAGCACTCCGAACGTCTTCCCGCCCCATGCCGCCGGCCTGCACGACGCGCACAACGGCCAGAACGCCGCTGCCGCGCCGGAGCCCACGCATTCGCCGGAGCTGCGCCACTGCTATGTGTGCAAGCAGAAGTTCACCCAGCTGCATCACTTCTACGATCAGATGTGCCCGACCTGCGCCGAGCTGAATTACTTCAAACGCACCGAAACCGCAAACCTGCGCTGGCGCGTGGCGCTGCTGACCGGCGGCCGGGTCAAGATCGGCTACCAGGCCGGTTTGAAGTTGCTGCGTGCCGGTGCCGAACTGATCGTCACCACGCGTTCCCCGCGTGATTCGGCCGCGCGATATGCGCAGGAACCAGACTTCGCCCAGTGGGGTCATCGGGTGCAGATCTTCGGTCTGGATCTGCGCCACACGCCCAGCCTGGAGGCGTTCTGCAGCCAGCTCCTAGCGACGCGCACGCGGCTGGATTTCATCATCAACAACGCCTGTCAGACCGTGCGCCGCCCGCCGCATTTTTACGCGCATATGATGGCCGGCGAAACCGCCGCACTGCATGAATTGCAGGAGACAGTGCGCAACTTGGTCGGCCATTACGAAGGCCTGCGCACGCCCGAGTTGTTACGCGATGCCTCGGCGATGGCGCTGCCGGCTGTGCATGGTCGCGGCCTGGACGGCGCCGATGGGCTCACCCGCGCCGCCGAGTTGTCGCAAGTGGCGTTGCTGGACGACGAACTGGTCGGTCAGCAGCACCTCTTCCCCGATGGACGGCTGGATCAGGATCTGCAGCAGGTGGATCTGCGCGGGCGTAACTCGTGGCGCCTACTGATGGACGAAGTTCCCTCGGTGGAGCTGCTGGAGACGCAGCTGGTCAACGCCATCGCCCCCTTCATCATCAACGCGCGCCTGAAGCCACTGATGTTGCGCACGCCCGAGCGCGACAAGCACATCGTCAACGTCTCCGCAGTGGAAGGCCAGTTCTACCGCAACTTCAAGACCACCCGCCACCCGCACACAAACATGGCCAAGGCCGCGTTGAACATGATGACGCGCACCTCCGCGGCCGATTATCAAAACGACGGCATACATATGAACAGCGTCGACACAGGCTGGGTGACCGATGAAGATCCGGCCGACATCGCCGCGCTCAAGGTGAAGGAAGAACGCTTCCATCCACCGTTGGACATCGTCGACGGCGCCGCCCGCATCGTCGACCCGATCATCCAAGGCGCCAACACCGGCGAGCATGTGTGGGGACAGTTCTTGAAGGACTATGCGCCGACGGATTGGTGAGCAGACCGAAACTCCATCGTAGATAGATTTGAAGAATCAGCAGGCGCGCCTGCATGACATGGTGCAACCTGATTAGCCCTGACATTCAGCCGCCAGTCGCAGGATCTGCGCCGCGCTTTGTGGATGCTGCTGTCACCTGAAGCCAACGCGGTGACGTGATGCGCAGCAATGCCGTGCAGTTCCAGGCGGGATGATCGATGCCTGAGTTCTTCGCGTCCTACGGCGTCGAAGCCACGTGCTATCGCGCGCTGTACAAGTGGCGCTGGCCGCAAGGCTTTCGTTGCCCTGTCTGCGCCGGACGGGTGCGGTCGCGTTTCAAGCGGGGTGCTGCGATCTATTCCCAATGCAGCGCGTGCCGGCATCAGACCAGCCTGATTGCAGGCACGATGTTCCAAGGCACCAAACTGCCGCTGCGCACCTGGATGCTGGCGTTGCACCGGTTGACCTCGACCAAAATCAACATGGCCGCACGGGAGCTGATGCGTCATCTGGGGATCAACTACAAGCGCGCCTGGCGGATGAAGCACAAGATCATGC
>NZ_MDEJ01000230.1 GCF_002940065.1 Xanthomonas populi | reverse complement strand
GAGCGATTACGCACACTGCCCGAACACGTCTACAACCAGATGGTCATGGGCTGAAAAACGTGGGGATACCTCAGCCTCAGATCGCTGATTTTTTGAAGGTATGGTCATCATCCAGTGCGTGTCACCACGGCTACGACTTGGTTGTTCGAGGTGCCCTTATGTGTTAACAGGCCATAATTCGATAATGTCGTTATTTTCAGACTGATTTACTCTTCTTTTTTAGAAGCAAGCGCCGCTTTTGCCAAGGCAGACATCAACAGCTTCGCCTTTTCTGGATGCTTGACTTGCTTTTCGCTCACCAGCTCGACAACGCTGAGTCCATCGGTGTGTATCTGCCTCGGCGTGAACAGCATCCCTGCGGCGCCGGGCACTGCGGCCAGCAGTGTCAGTGGGTCGTACAAGTTGAGTTTGGTGACGTTCGGCCAGATCTGGTCGAAGGCAATGGCTTGTTTTGCACCGTCTTGCGGGCTGTTCGTTTGCGGCAGGGCGTCTGCGGTGAACGTGCGGAAGAACCACGCCGCGTCCAGGCCCGGAAGCCGCCCTGCCTGAATCCCGTCCCACAAGCCGTTCAATGCGTTTTTCTGCACGTCTTTCAGATATTTGCCTACGCAATGTCCACTCTTCGCCAGGCTTTCGTAGAACAGTGGCGACACCGCTGTCTTGTAGGCAGCTTCCTTGGTGACGATGCGCAACGGGATGTGCAACTGCTGTGCCTTGCGATACAGGCCACGGGCTGCGTGCAGGTCTGTCGCATTGTTGTAGGCGCGCGTGTCAGGCTGCACATAGCCGTCTGCGTCCTTGGCTGGCTCGACGCCCCCCATGATGGTGATGGTCTTGACGCGCTCGGCTACAAGCGCCGGATACGCATCGGCCAGCGCATTGGCGTCGGTCATGCCTGCAATCACCACCATGCTCAACCCCTGCGGTGCCTGCACCAGCCTGTCCTGCATCGCCTGCAGGCTGTTGCCGCAAATTTCGCCCGATTCCGCACGCAACGCATGGCCTTCCTGCAGGAATTTGTCGTGGTCCTTGGCTTGTTTCGCACTTATCGGGTAATCCTGCCCACGCGAGACCCGCACGTCGGGCAAGTGCAGGCGATTGAACACGCCCTTGGCGAGCCGGGCACGCTGCTCGCGCACGCTGGCAGCGCCCAGTGTCACCGCAACGTCGGTAAGGCGCACAAAGCCCGCCACCTGCAGTTGCTTGCCGATGGTGTAGGCGGCCACATCGTCTGGGTCCTTGTTGGGGTCGGTAAACAGCACCGTGTCACACGGTGTCGCCGGCGTGTGGAATGTCAGCTCCCGCAGCACCGCCGCTTCGTCGGGCGTCAGGCCTTTATCGGCTTCTGCTCCCAGCTCCGCCAGCATCCTGCGCTGTGCTGTCGTCACTGGGGGAGCGCTGCGTGAGCGCTTGCGCACAGCAGCGCCGGGGAGGCTTCTCTGCGGCAACGCCTGCAGCACGCCGTCGCTGCTGTGCGGGCGGGAGAGCTGAGTGCCTGCCGACGACGCAGTGGCTGCGCGCTCACCCGCGTTTTGGTGCGCGTGCTGAGCGCTCGGATCGATAGCTGTCTTGGGTTGATGCCTGATGGAGTCCATCTGCTGTCCTCGTGCCGATGCGATCGATGACGGATCACTGTGGACAAGGCGCTATCTGCCTGGGAGCTTGATAAGCGAAGTGCGCTACAACCGTACGAAGCGAAGCGTTCTTCTGCGCTTGCCGGATACTAAAGCGTGGTGGGCCTCAATGTCTGTTCCGGCTGTCATGGCGGTTTCGGCATGCCGTTCGCGCTCGCCAGATGCCTGCCCATTGCGTCTTTTTCAGGTGCTGCCGGCACGCGCTATGGCAATGGCGCAGCCCCAATTGGCGAAGAGCGTTTCATGCAAGCGAAGCGTTGAGAAAATCATTGCGTAAGTGAGCCGTCGTTTCTGCTGCGAGAGATCCATTGCTGATATACAGCGATGGTCACGCAACTCACCACCGAAGGAGAGATCATGAACATCTTACCCTGCGCACCAAAAACATCGTTCCTGCTTGGGGCGCTACTTGCCACCACTGTTGCCGGCCCGGTCTCGGCAGCCAGCCCCGGAGCACTAACGAATCTTGGCGACGTTTACGTTGTGTCCGGCGTTTCCTTATCCAATGGAAATGGTGTCACCGAAAAGTTCGTCTGGGACAAACATCAAAAACTCGCAGTTGAACGCTGTCTCCTCAGCGGCTATTCGCAAACGAAAAATATCGTGCTTTTAGGCGCAGGCATCGAGTGGTTGGGCGGAAAAAGGTACAACCTCACCAGTCGCTGGATGTGCCAGGGATAGAGTGATCCACGGTGCAGATCAACCGTCTGACTCCGCGCCTGCAACCCCTAATGGCCGGCGATCAGCGGCGGTGTGTTCTGTTCCGATCCGGATGGCAGGAAAGGCGGGCCTGCCGTTGCAGCCCGCCCTCGGTTGCGTCCACAGCATGCGGCCCATGCGTCCACCGGCCGGTACTGGTGAGCAAATGGCAGCAGACGGGAGCGCCCGTGAGATGCGTCATGCGGGCCATGGCTTGAGCCAGGCGGCGGCGGCCAGCAGGCGCGGCGCCAGGGCGTTCATATCGAAGCGCCGGTTGCACCGCCATCGGGTCTGGGCCAGGAGCGATGCGCATACCTGGCGAGCTTGAAGGCGTGATAGGCACCGTCCAACCACCGCTTCAGATGCGACAGTACGACAGTGACCCAGCGGGCGTTGTCTTGCTCGCACCGGTTGCGGCCGTGGCCCTCGATCACCGTCTGCGCGTGCTCGACTTCCAGAACGCGGAAGGCGCCCAGCCCATCGCTGTCCACATCAGCCCCTGGCCGCAGGCGTCGGTGCAACCTGCTGCAGCGCTTGCCCGNCTGGTTGAACCTGCACGCGGTTCATTGCCATGATCTGACTCCTGCACGAGTGGATCGCCGTCAATGTGCAGGCGACTTCCCCGGCTCTGAGTAGCGGTCGTGTTTAGAGCGGCTAACAAAACTACTACGCAGCCGCCAGGCGGGCGCGGCCGGTGCTCGGAATCGGCATGTACCACTCGTACACTCCGGTTCTGAGCGCGCCGTCCGCACCCACCTGACGACTGCTCGCTACGTTTTGTTAGCCGCTGTTAGAGTCCGGCGGTAACGATATCGGTGTTGGTCAGATGTTGGGCATAAGCAGCCGATGTCATGCCGCCGATCGCGTTCTTGGGCCTGAGGTATCCCCACGTTTTTCAGCCCATGACCATCTGGTTGTAGACGTGTTCGGGCAGTGTGCGTAATCGCTCCAG
>NZ_MDEJ01000229.1 GCF_002940065.1 Xanthomonas populi | reverse complement strand
GCCAGCGTGACCATCGAAGGCGGCAACATCACCGTCGCCTGCCCCGGCACCATCACCGTGCATGCGAGCAAGAAGTCGTTCGCGGTGGCATTTATTGGTAAGGCAACAATCGAAGCGTTTTGCTGCAAGAGGAGTAGCGGGTCTTTGCAGGTCATTCCACGCGGGCAGTCCAGCTCGCGCAATGACTAAGGTCACATGACAGTCATGCCCGGCTGTGGTCGACTTCGGCAATTACCCTGCCCGGAATTGCCAATGCGTCGTGTTGCCTGCCTGCTTGCTCCCTCTCTGCTTGGGCTGTGCTGCGGCACCGTGCTGGCGCAGTCTTCCGGCGAGCCGGTTCCCAACGGCCGCTTGCCGACCTGGGCGGTGCCAGAGCGCTACAGTCTGTCGCTCAAGATCGACCCGGACCAAGCGCAATTCAGCGGCCGCACCAGCATCCGCGTGCAGCTCAAGCAGGCCTCTGACCACCTCTGGCTGCATGGCAAGGAATTGAAGGTCAGCAAGGTCACGGTCAAGCCGGGCAAAGGCAAGGGCAAGGGGCTGAACGCGCGCTATGTGGACGCCGATGTACAGGCCGGCGTGGTGCGCCTGTATTTCGGCCGCACGCTCCAGCCGCAGACGCTCACCGTGGACATCGTCTACAGCGCGCCGCTCAATCAGCAGCTGCAGGGCCTTTACCAGGTGAAGTATCAGGGCCAGTCCTATGCGATGACGCAGATGGAGCCGATCAGCGCGCGTTATGCGTTCCCGGGTTTTGACGAGCCCGCGTTCAAGAACCCGTTCGACCTCAGCCTGACCGTGCCCAAGGACGACCAGGCATTGGCCAATACCATCGCCACCTCGACCAAGCCGGCCGGCAAGGGCTGGAAGACGGTGACCTTCGCGCCGACCGTGCCGCTGCCGACCTATCTGGTCGCCTACGCCGCCGGCCCGTGGGACGTGCTGGACGTGCCACCGATGCCGGCCACCCCGCAGCGCCCCAGCGCGACCCCGTTGCGTGGCATCGCCGCCAAGGGCCAGGGCCCGCGCATCACGTCGGCGCTGGACCAGACCCCGGCGATCATCGCCGCGCTGGAGGACTACTACGCCTTCGGGTATCCGTTCGACAAACTCGATCTGGTCGCCGCCCCGGATTTCAGCGCTGGCGCGATGGAAAACCCGGGTTTTGTGACCTTCCGCGATTGGCTGCTGTTGCTGGACAAGGATTCGCCGGCAGAGAACGTACAGCGCTCCTTCAACACCAATGCGCATGAGCTGGCCCACCAGTGGACCGGCGACGCGGTCACCATGGCGTGGTGGGACGACCTGTGGTTGAACGAAGCGTTCGCCACCTGGATGCAGCAGAAAATCACCATGCAGCTGCACCCGGAATACCGCGCCAATCTGGACCGCATCACCGGCGCGCAGCATGCAATGGACAACGACAGCCTGGTCAGTGCGCGCAAGATCCGCCAGCCGATCACCGGCAACGGCGATATCGAAACCGCCTTCGACGGCATCACCTATCAGAAGGGTGCGGCGGTGCTGGCGATGTTCGAAGCCTTCGTTGGCGAAGACGTGTTCCGCGAAGGCATGCGCGCCTACATCGCCAAACACAAATTCGGCAGCGCCACCGCCGACGATCTGGTCGATGCGATCGCCGAGGCCACCGGCAAGGGCGAGGAGTTCAAGGCCGCATTCCGCAGCTTCCTCAATCAGCCGGGCGTGCCGTCTCTGCAGACCCAGCTCGCCCGCGAAGGCGGCAAGACCGTGGTCAAACTGCAGCAGCAGCGCTACCTGCCGCTGGGTTCCACCGGCTCCACCGCACAGCAATGGGGCGTGCCGGTATGCGTGAAATACGGCAAGGGCAAGAACCAGGTCGGCACCGCCTGCCAGATGCTCGAAGACCGCAGCGGCAGCATCGCGCTGGAAGGCGCCGGTAAAAATACCTGGGTGTTCCCGAACGCGCGTGGCGCCGGCTATTACCGTTTCAGCCTGCCAAAGAAACAGCTGGCCGCGCTCGGCAAACAGATCGGCCAGCTCGACGAAAACGAACGGCTGGCGTATGCCGATGCGATCGATGCGGCCTACCGTCATGGCGATGCCGACAGCGACGCTGTGCTGGCGGCGCTCACGCAGTTGGCACCGTCCGCATCGGCCGATGTCTCGACCGCGCTGCTGGATCGCTTCGTGTGGATCCGGCGTTACCAAGCCACCACCGGATGCACAGCGCGGCGCATTGCGCAAGACTGCCGAACAAGCCTATCTGCCGCGTCTGCATCAGCTGGGTTATACGCGGCGCAGCGGCGACTCCATCGACGACACCACGCTGCGCTCGTCGTTGGCTGGCCTGTTTGCGTTATGTCTGCAGAACGCAGAAGTGCGCATCGCACTGCTCGCGCAGGGCGATGCGGTGCTGGCCGGTGGCAAGGGCGCGCTGGATTTCTCTGCCGCCAACCCGGATCTGCTCGGTACCGTGCTGGCAGTGACCGCGCAGGAACGCGGCGCGCCCGCTGTGCAGACCTTGATCGATGCATTGCGCACGCATGCCGACCCCGCGCAGCGCAACGCCATGATCACCGCCCTGGGCACGGTGCAGGACCCGGCGCTGCTCAAGCAGGCGCGCGATTTCGCGCTCACCGATGCGATCAAGGTCGGCGAGATGAAGGGCCTGCTGTCGCGCGGGGACAGTTATGAGACCTCGCACGCTTCGATGTGGGCATGGTTCACCGCCAACTTCGACCGCATCGTGCAGCGCAGCGGCTCGTTCGACGGCGGCGGTTTGCCGGCAATGGGCGCAACTGGTGGCTGCAGCGTGGAAGAAGCCGACCGCCTGGAGGCGTTCTTCAAGCCGCGCCTGGCCAAACTCAGCGGCGCCGACCGCGGCGTCGCGCAGACCGGCGAAACCATCCGCCTGTGCGCCGCACTGAAGCAGGCGCAAACCGCCAAACGCTGAGCTGCAGTGTGCGGCCTGTGTGCGCAGTATCGGCAGTGTCGATACTGGGCAGTCTCAAGAGTCAAGCGCAACACCTGATTTGAATGCTGCGATTTCTGCCTCCATCGCTTCGCTCGGTGTCTTCCCTCCAAGCGTCTGACGAGGGCGGGGATTGATCAGCGGTGCAATGTGATTGAGATACTCCTGGCTGACGGTGGACAGGTCCGTGCCCTTGGGCAGGAACTGGCGTAGCAGGCCGTTGGTGTTCTGGTTGCTTGCGCGCTGCCACGGCGCATGCGGATCAGCGAACCACACGTCGATGTTCAACCCCTGGATCAGCTCGGCATAACACGTCAGCTCGGTGCCACGATCGCAGGTCAGGCTTGTCCGCCTCGAGGCCGGCAGCTTCTTCAT
>NZ_MDEJ01000228.1 GCF_002940065.1 Xanthomonas populi | reverse complement strand
CGGCCGGTGCACGTTGCGTCAACGTGGTGCTGGGCAACCTCAAGCGCGCCATCAGTGGCGTGTATCACGCCATCGCGCAATGCAAATACGCAAGGCGTTACATGGGAGAAGCGGCCTATCGGTTTAATCGTCGATTCCGCTTGCGCGACATGCTGCCACGACTGGCCACGGCCATGATGCAATCCACACCATGTCCAGAGCCGGTTCTGCGTGCGGCGAGCAATTTTCACGGCTGAGAGTCAGGGCGAATCAGGAACAACGAAGGCAAGTGTGGCCAACACGTTGCCGCCATCGATACAGCGTTCGAGAGGGTTTGTCAGCCACTCCACGTCGGTCGCACACCGCCGATCAGAATGGGTACTGCGGCACCGCGTTCTCGATCGTCAGCCACTGCCAATGCGTGTACTGCTCCCAATCGGCCGGGCCACCGACGCTGGTGCCATTGCCCGACGCACCGGTGCCGCCGAACGGGTTGATGACTTCATCCACCACGGTCTGGTCGTTGATATGCAGCGAGCCGATGTGCAGTTGATCGCCCAAGCTCATCGCACGCGACACCGATGCCGACAGGATGCCGGCGACCAACCCATAATCGCCGTAGTTGGCCAGCTCCGCCGCTTCGTCGTCGGTATCGAACACAGTGATGTTGATCACCGGGCCGAACACCTCTTCGTCGAATGCGCGCATGCCCGGACGCATGTTGGACAACACGGTCGGCGCATAGAACAGGCCTTCGTTGGTGGCACCGGCTTCGACCACCGCACCGGCGGCAATGCTGTCGCGCACGATATCGACCACGTGCTGCAGCTGGCGCTGGTCGTTGATCGGGCCAAGCGCCACCGTGCCGCTGACCGGATCGCCCATGGGAAGATGGCGTGCTTTTTCTGCCAGCCGCTGTGTCAATGCCTCGGCCACACTGCGCTGCACCAGCACGCGGCCGGTGGCCATGCAGATCTGCCCTTGATGCATGTAGGCGCCAAACGCGATGGCCGATGCGGCTTTATCCAGATCGGCGTCGTCGAGCACGATCACTGCGTTGTTGCCGCCCAGTTCCAGCGCGATCTTCTTCAAGTACCGCCCTGCGATCTCGCCGATGCGCCGGCCAGCGGCGGTGGAGCCGGTGAAGGCGATCATCGGCACATCCGGCGCTTCGACCAGCGCCTGACCGATCTGCGCATCGCCATACAGCACATGCAGCAAGCCCTTCGGCAAGCCGGCTTCTTCCAGCACCTGCGCGATGATCACGCCACCGGTATACGGCGTGCGCGAATCGGGCTTGAGCACCACCGCATTGCCCATCGCCAGCGCCGGGGCGACCGAACGCAGCGATAAAATCAACGGAAAGTTGAAAGGTGAGATAACAGCGATCACGCCCAACGGCAGATGCCGCGCCAAGCTGAGTTGACCGGCACCCGTCGGCAGCACTTGCCCCACTGCCTGCAGCGGCAGTGCCGCAGCCTGCTGATAGAACGCCACGGCCTCGTTCACTTCGCGCTGGGCCTTGGGCGAAATGCCGCCGGTTTCGCGCGCAATCAGAAGTGCCGCTTCCGCACTGCGCGCTTCCATCAGCTGCGCTGCACGGTGAAATATCGCAGCGCGCTCACGCAGCGCGGCGGCGGCCCACGCACGCTGCGCGTGTTTGGCTTGCGCCACAGCAGCTGCGACATCAGACCGATCGGCCTTGGTCACTTCGTGCAGTAAGTTGCCGGTGGCGGGCTCGTAGATCTGCAAAGTGCCGCCGTTGCCGGGCACCCAGTCGCCATTGAAGATGCAGCCGTGCCACGCCGGGGTGATCGGCGCGGAGACGCTTACGGCGGGGAGAGCATGCATGGTCTAGCCTCCTGCTGAAGGGGTGGTGTTACAGAGTGGTCGACGCCAGCCCGCCATCGACAGGCAGGGTGATGCCGTTGATCCAGCGCGCGGCATCGGAAGCGAGAAACACGATGGCCTCGGCCACTTCGTCGGCATACGCCGGACGCGTCATGCGCTTGGCATCTTGCTTGACGCGCTCTTCGCCGAGCATGGTGACGAAATCGCCAAGGATTGGAGTAAACACCGGCCCTGGCGCGACGTTGTTGACGCGCACACCGTGCTCGGCAAAACAGGGCCGCGATTGCAGCAGGGTCCACACAATCAGCGCTTCCTTGAAGTACTGATAGCAGGTGTCGTGGGCCACAGGATGTTCCGCCAACCACGCACTGCCGGACGCAAAGCTGTCGGTGGCGCCCAGTTGCTTGTGCAGGTCCAGACGCTGCGGCCATTCGGCTCCCAGGATCGAGGCCACGTTGATGATGGCGCCGCCCGGCACGATGCGCGGCAGCAGCGCCTGGCTGAGATGGCGCAGGCCCAGATAGTTGACGCGCGCCACCAGCTCCAGCGGTGCGGTGCCCGGCACGCCGGCCACATTGGCCAGCCCGTCGATGCGCTCCGGCAAGGCCTGCACCAGCGCATCGATAGAAGCCGGATCGCCGAGATCGGCCTGATGAAAGCCGTGCAGCGTCATCTGCACCGGTGCGCGATCGATGCCGATCACCGTGGCGCCATGAAAACGCGCCAGCCGCGCCACTTCTGCACCGATGCCCGATGCCACACCGGTGACCACGATCGTCTTGTTCTGCAAATTCATTGCCACTCTCCGAAGAGGCCGGCCGCGCCGGCACTAGACCACATCGACGTACTGCAAGTTGACGTTATTGCCGGAGGCAGCGTTCTTCACGTCCACCGGCAGAGACACATTGGCAAACAGCATGTTGCTGGCATACATCCGCCAGACGCCGTCAGGGCCGGCATAGAACACGCTTTGGCGGGTGTCGGCCACGCGCTGGCCGTTGGTGGGGTTGTCGCGGAACTGGGTGCGGAGTTTGTAGATGTAGTTGATGCGTGCGCTGGCTTCCCAGTTTGGCGTCGGGAACACCGTGAACGCATATTGCGGCACCAGCGACCAATAGCCGGCGCTCTGATTGAGATTGAGATCGCGATCGAACTTGCCGATCAGCGCGATGGCATCGATCTCCGAGCGCTGCGAAAACACCGGGCAGCCGCTGCGTATTACCTGCAGCATCTGCAAGTAAGGCACAAAGGTCAGGTCGCCGACATCGGCGCCGTTATCGCGCAAGGTGGCAATCCTGATGCGCCCGAACGAAGCATCCAGATTGATCAGCGGCAGCAGCGTGTTGATGCCCACTGCGCCGCCGGAGAGCTTGTAGGGCGTGACATAGGCGACCTCGGTCAGCAGCAGGGTCGAATCGATACGTGGGTTATCGAACACTAGGGCCTGTTAACACTAATGGCCTGAGCGAGTAAACTATCGGGTATGGAGATCACACCAGAGCAATTTTCCCTAATC
>NZ_MDEJ01000227.1 GCF_002940065.1 Xanthomonas populi | reverse complement strand
TGGAGCGATTACGCACACTGCCCGAACACGTCTACAACCAGATGGTCATGGGCTGAAAAACGTGGGGATACCTCAGAACCGACTCCCTGCTTCTCCCCATTATCTTGCCGGGTCATGAAGATGGCGAACTCATGCGAATCCGCACTTGCGATTCCCGATTCCCGATTCTCCATTCCCGGCTATCGGAGATAGCCAAATGAGCAAGCAGATTCAAGAAGCCTACATCGTTGCCGCCACTCGCACGCCGGTCGGCAAGGCACCCAAGGGCGTGTTCCGCAATACCCGTCCCGACGACATGCTGGCGCACGTCTTGCGCGCAGTGGTCGCGCAGACGCCGGGCATCGATCTGTCGCGGATCGACGATGCCATCATCGGTTGCGCCATGCCCGAGGGCGAGCAAGGCATGAACGTGGCGCGCATCGGCGTGCTGTTGGCGGGCCTGCCCACTACTGTTGCCGGTCAGACCATCAATCGTTTCTGTTCCTCCGGCATCCAGGCTGTGGCGATGGCCGCCGACCAGATCCGTCTGGGCAATGCCGACCTGGTGCTGGCAGGCGGTACCGAGTCGATGTCGATGGTGCCAATGATGGGCAACAAGGTCGCCATGTCGCCGAACGTGTTCGCCGACGACCATGTCGCCATTGCCTACGGCATGGGCATCACCGCCGAGAAAGTGGCAGAGGAATGGAAAGTCTCGCGCCAGGATCAGGATGCATTCGCACTTGCTTCGCATCAGAAGGCGATTGCCGCGATTGCCGCCGGCGAGTTCCGCGACGAGATTACCCCGTACCAAATCCTCTCGCACCAGCCCGACCTGGCCGGCAATGTCATCGCGCTGCGCAAGCGGCTGTTCGACACCGACGAAGGTCCGCGCCCGGACAGCTCGCTCGAAGGTCTGGCCAAGCTGCGTCCGGTGTTCCGTAACGGTCAGTTCGGCGGCAGCGTCACTGCTGGCAATTCGTCGCAGATGAGCGATGGCGCCGGTGCAGTGCTGCTGGCCTCCGAGCAGGCGATCAAGGATTACGGCCTGACGCCGCTGGCGCGTTTTGTCAGCTTCTCGGTGGCCGGCGTGCGTCCGGAAGTGATGGGCATCGGCCCGATCGCGGCGATTCCCAAGGCGCTCAAGCAGGCTGGCCTGACCAAGGACCAGATCGACTGGATCGAGCTCAACGAAGCCTTCGCCGCGCAGGCCTTGGCGGTGATCCGCGACAGCGAACTGGATCCGTCCAAGGTCAACCCGCTGGGCGGCGCAATCGCACTTGGCCACCCGCTGGGCGCCACAGGCGCGATCCGTGCCGCAACGCTGGTGCACGGCCTGCGCCGCCGTCAGCTCAAGTACGGCATGGTCACTATGTGCATTGGCACCGGCATGGGCGCGGCAGGCATTATCGAGGCGCTGTAATCATCTGTCGTGTTGGATCGGCGGTCCGCGCCGATCTGACACAATATCGACTCGTTGTGAGAGCGAGGAGTACAACGGCTTCGTGAAATGGGTCTTCTTTGGCAGCCAAGGGATCATTGCTGAGAACGTACAACACGAGCAGCGCAAGATCATCAAGTACAGCCAGCTGGTGGCCAACATGATCATCCTCCACAACGTGGAGGGTATGAGCCGGACATTGGCTGAGATGCGGAAGGAGGGGATCGAACTGACGCCCGAGATCCTGGCCGGTCTATCGCCTTATCGGACCAGCCACATCAATCGCTTCGGCGATTACCACCTGGATCTTGACAGGGAAGTGGCGCCGCTGAGCTACACAGCCAAGGTTCTTGAACAGACCCCATAGATGGGGAGAACCTGCCGGCGAGATGAGCAATCAGCCTTGCACTTCAGTCGCTTAGGCAGCCTTTGGCCCTGGACGTAATGATTCCCTGCTGACCCTCTTCTTGGTCTGATGCATCTCAGGGTCGCGCGCGTGATCGGAATTATTGGTCGAGCTGGGCGCGGCGAGAAGATCTCGCGGCGGTTCTGCTTGCGCTTGCCAGGCCCTCTGCATCACCGAAGGGCAGTTGCATGGAGGACTCCTCAACGTGAGCGGATAGTGTCGCGCATCTTGGGCGCGTTGTTCAAAGGTTCCCTAAGGCTGCTACAATTGAGGGCGTCGGTTGGTTGTGGCGAAGTGACGCGCTCCAATCGATTCCCATGCTAGCAACGTTCAAGGAAAAGTACATGAAATTTTTCAATCTTCGATTCATTAGTGCCACGCTCGCCGCGACTTTGGCAATTGCTGCAAATGAGGCCATCGGACATGACTTCCAATACAATTGCCAGAACGAGCCGGTGAAGGTCGAAATTCCTGGGGGCCGCCTGGGAAATGCTCTTAAGCAGCTACGTCTAGCCACCCGCTGCCCTATTTCCGGCACCAATCTCGCTCGTGGCAAGCGTTCGAATCCTGTTGTTGGCATGATGACGCCCGAACAGGCATTGCAGGCAATGCTTGATGGTACCGGGCTTGAAGGCAATACCGTCAAAGGTGGTTTTGAGATCACCCGCCTTCCACTCGGACAGGACTTCCAATATAATTGCCAGAAAGAGCAGGTGAAGGTAGAAATTCCTGGGGGCCGCCTGGGAAATGCTCTTGAGCAGCTACGTCTAGCCACCCGCTGCCCTATCTCCGGCACCAATCTCGCTCGTGGCAAGCGTTCGAAGCCTGTTGTTGGCATGATGACGCCCGAACAGGCATTGCAGGCAATGCTTGATGGTACCGGGCTTGAAGGTAATACCATCAAAGGTGGTTTTGAGATCACCCGCCTTCCACGATGAATTCGATACGGGTTCGATCCAAATGGGCAATCGAATGTTGGACGGCCCCGCCGCTTTAATGCGGAATGTGTCGAAGAACTAACATGCCATCTTTCATGCCGAAGCACGCTCCGGGCGGTTCTCTCAAAGAGCCTGTTCAAAGCCTTCTAAGCAGCAATGCCAGGTGGATCATCTGCAAGCTGGTGTTGAGCCGACGCTCGCAGTTTTTCCATAGCCTTCGGTTCTTCTCTAACCATGCAAAGCTGCGCTCCACGATCCAGCGCTTGGGCATGACCTTGAAGGTGTGCAGTTCGCTGCGCTTTGCGATCTGCACTTTGACTTTCCTGCCCAACATCTCCTGCACTCCCTGTGCAAATGGGTCGCCGATATAGCCGCGATCGCAGAGCAGGCCTTTTAAGCGCTTCACATTCTGTTTGTTGCGCTCAAGTGCCAGCAGCGCACCCTGGCGATCGGTCACCTCCGCCGTCGTCACTGCGATGGCATGCGGCAAGCCTTGCGTGTCTAAGGAAGGTCTGAACAACGCTCCAGGCCGCATGAATTCCAGCATCTTGAGCGCCATGAACGCGCAAGGTGGGTTTATCAGACGAGGTTTTGCGCGTTTCTGGCGGCTTCCACCGCC
>NZ_MDEJ01000226.1 GCF_002940065.1 Xanthomonas populi | reverse complement strand
ATCATGTCTGTCGTTCTCCGCTGGCAGGGCGTCAAGTCAATGATGGCAGATTGCTGGGGTTTTTAGAGGCTCCTTTAAGCTGTTTGCGTCGCTCAGCTGCCGCGCCCTGGACAGCGCGCCGACCAGTTCTTCAGACAAATAGGGCTTGGTCAGGATCACGCCGCGTTCGAAGCCGCCCGGGATGCTGCCGCTGGCAACGCCGGTGGCCAACACGAACGGAATTCCGAGCTCCGACAACAGCCTGGCGATCGGCTCGCTCGTCTGACCATTGCCAAGACGGTAGTCCAGCACTGCCATATCCGGCGCGTCGGCCTTGATCAGCTGCAACGCTTCCGCCACTTCTCCGACAGGGCCCAGCACAGCGGCGCCAGCCTGGACGAGCTGCAACTCGAGCAGCATGGCATTCATGTCATCGTTTTCGACCACGAGTACCCGAACTCCACGCAACACCGACATTGCCCACTCCTCCACATAAGTCGGCCAGTATATCGACACCGGTTCGCCCACGGGTTGCCGACTCCGCTTGCAGCTGAATTCGTCAGGCGCGTTCTGACGCTGGTCGTTTCTCTCGCAAGTCGCTATACTGCGCGGCCACGCCGAAGTGGCGGAATCGGTAGACGCAGCGGATTCAAAATCCGCCGCCCTTAAAAGCGTGTGGGTTCGAGTCCCACCTTCGGCACCAATGCATAGTTTCAGGAAGTGCGATTACGTCCAGAAACTTCAATTAAACCCGCAACTTAGCGGGTTTTTTTGTGCCCGACCGTCCGGTGTCGTCCATTGCGGTGCATTGCAATCCGGGGGCAGTTGGGGGCAAATATGGGGGCAACGGCGCCGCAACGCCTTTTTGCCCCCACCAAGTTGCCCCCAATGCCCCTGACTGATACCGCGATCCGCAAGGCAAAGCCCGCCAGTCGCACCCAGCGCCTGTTCGATGGCGGGGGTATGTACCTGGAAATCCCCCCGGCCGGGGGGAAGTGGTGGCGCCTGAAATACCGCATTGACGGCAAGGAAAAGCGGATGTCCCTTGGCACCTACCCCGATACTGGGCTGGCGGCGGCCCGGGCAAGGCGTGATGAAGCCCGCAAGTTGCTGGCTGCTGGCCTTGACCCAAGTGAACAACGCAAGCAAGCCAAGCAGGCACAGGCTGCTACGGTGGCCGCTGCTGGGGAGACATTCGAGGCCGTCGCCCGCGAGTGGATGAGCCGCCAGACCGTGGCGCGCGTCACGGCCGAGAAAAACCGCTGGCTGCTGGAAACGTTCCTGTTTCCCGAGATCGGCAGCCGCCCCATCGGCGAGATCAAGCCCCGTGAGCTGCTAGACGCCTTGCGCAAGATCGAGGCCACCGGCAAGCTGGAAACGGCCAGCCGAGCCAAGATCAAGGCCGGCCAGGTGTTTCGTCACGCCATGCTTGAGGGCAAGGCGGAGATTGATCCCACCGCCAGCCTGCGCGGCGCGCTCAAAGTTGCCAAGGCCCGCCACCACGCCGCTGTGACGGAGCCGGTCAAGATCGGCCAGTTGCTGCGCGCCATCGAGGGATTCTGCGGGCAACCTGTCACCCATGCAGCCTTGAAGCTGGCCCCGCTGGTGTTCGTGCGCCCCGGCGAACTGCGCGCGGCGGAATGGGACGAAATTGACCTGGACGCCGCTGTGTGGCGCATCCGGCCCGAGCGCATGAAGATGAAGTCGGCGCACCTGGTTCCGCTGTCCAGCCAGGCGGTAGCGATCCTGCGCGACCTGCACGCGCTGACTGGCGGTGGCCTTCATGTGTTCCCGGGCCTGCGCCCGAAGCGCCCCATGTCCGAAAACACCATTAATGCCGCTCTGCGCGCGCTGGGATATGCGGGCGATGAAATGACTGGTCACGGCTTCCGCAGCATGGCGGCAACGCGGCTCAATGAAATGGGCTGGAATGCCGACGCCATCGAACGGCAGCTGGCCCACGCCGAAACGAACAAGGTCCGTGAGGCGTACACACACGCGGCGCAGTACCTGCCCGAGCGCGTCCGCATGATGCAAGCGTGGGCCGACTACCTGGACGGCCTGCGCGCGGGCGGCAACGTCGTGCCGCTGCGAGCCAAGGCGGGCTAATCTCAACCGAAAACCCGCACCTAGCCCGACGGGGCGAAAAGCCGGACACCCTGCCGGCCTGGTGCGGGGACTTTTCAGGGGCGCAAGGGTGCGCCATGGCCGAAATTACAGACCGAAAGAAGCTGATCGACTCTTTATTGCGCAGGCAATTCCGCTCACTGGCCCCGCCTCCTGTGACCACGCTGTCGGGCGGATACACCGCCCCGGTGCGTGATAGAGCGATGTGGAAGCGTGACTTGGCCGTGGAAGGACGCTCCAATGAGGTCACGCCGATGGACAGGCAGCGTGCGCAATACGAAGCGATGAGCTTGAAGGAGCTTCAGGCACAGGTCGAGGCTGCGAAAGCCGCCGACCTGCACAAAGCACAACAGGACGCATCGCAGACAAATCTCTTGCGCGAAGCACGCTGGCAACATTGGGCAAAAAAGGATCTGTGGAGCGAGGCAGAGTTTGCGGCGCTGTGCTGCGGGTTCGTGCCAGATGAGCGCGGAATGCCAGCCGATCCCGGGAGGGTCGCAGGTAGCGACCAACAGGCCGTAGCAATCCTGCGCGCTACTGACGACATTCGCAGGGGAACTCTTTCTCAGACGCTTGCATTCGTTCCCAGAGATGACACCGATGTAGCGAATCAGATGTATGGCACTGCGCGCCATTACTCCCCAGTCATCGCAGCCGAATGGGCAGCAACGAGGTTCAATGCTTTCCCTTCGTCATTGCTAGCAGCAGTAAGAGAGCGCAAAGAGGCAGCGCGCGGGTCCGCCGCCGCTACCCACGGTTGGCCATGGGGTAGTCACGAGACTGATTTGTTGCGGAATCTATCGGCAGCAGCTTTACAGTTCTGGGCGCTATATGACCCCAGCGACGCAACTACGGCTCCAAAGAATAAGGATGTTGTGGATTGGTTGAAAGCGCGCGGCGTAGCTGAGAGAAACGCGCAAGTCATGGCAACGGTCCTGCGCGCAGATGGATTACCAACCGGCCCTCGAAAATAGTTCCCGTCACCCATAAAAAACTATTGGAAACAGTTATTTAAGAATGACTTCGACTGACCCGCCACCCTGTGCCAGCAGTGAACTGCGCCTATTCGAGCCAGGCAGCTTGACCATTCACTAGCCCCAAGCCGCCCACCCGGTGCGGTAACGGACGACGTGATGCAACAGCTTCCAGAAACAGGCTTCCTGCGACTTCACCAGATTGTTGGCCGGGCCGCCGCCGCTGATGACAAGACTCCGGGCATCCCGGCCCTGATCCTGAGGTATCCCCACGTTTTTCAGCCCATGACCATCTGGTTGTAGACGTGTTCGGGCAGTGTGCGTAATCGCTCC
>NZ_MDEJ01000225.1 GCF_002940065.1 Xanthomonas populi | reverse complement strand
ATCATGTCTGTCGTTCTCCGCTGGCAGGGCGTCAAGTCAATGATGGCAGATTGCTGGGGTTTTTAGAGGCTCCTAAAACACGTCCGCGCCGTTGGTCAAGAGCCTGGATCACTCGTGGAAGGCCGGTCACGGGCAAGCCCCGGCGCGCTGGGCCGAATACGACGCCTGGGTGCCGTACAAGGGCGAATTGACGATGGGTTATTTCGAGCGTCACGACATTGCTTACTACCACGCGCTCGCCGATTCCTTCACCATTTGCGATGGCTATTTCTGTTCCCTGCACGGGCCGACCAATCCCAATCGCATGTATCTGTTCACCGGCACCAGCGGCCCGAGCGTGGGCAATGTGGGCGCGCAGGCGGTGACCAACGCCGACGACGGCAATTGGACCGCCGACATGGCGCGCGACAAACCCGGTTACGCCGCAATGGACTGGACGACGTACGCGCAGCGCCTACAGGCCGCAGGTGTCGATTGGCGCGTGTATCAGGAGTACGACAACTTCGGCTGCAACTCGCTGGCCTATTTTTCGCACTATCGCGATCTGCAGCCCGGCGACGAACGCTATCAGCGCGCACGTGCCTGCGTGCCCGGTTCCACTGCGGAAAATGCAGCCACCACGCAGGCCGATCATCTGATCGCTGCAATCGCGGCCGATGTGCAGGCCAATCGTTTGCCGCAGGTGTCGTGGATCATTCCGCCCACCGCATATTGCGAACATCCGGAAGCACCCCCGGCCTATGGCGAATCGCTGGTGGCGCGTTTGATCGATGCGCTCACTGCCAACCCGCAGGTGTGGGCGAAGACCGCGCTGATCATCAATTACGACGAGAACGACGGCTTCTTCGATCACGTGCCTGCGCCATTGCCGGCGCTGGATGCGCGCATGGGACGCAGCAATGTCGACACGCGTGGCGAAGTCTACGACGGCTTGCCGATCGGCCTGGGCATCCGCGTGCCGATGCTGGTGATCTCGCCGTGGACGCGCGGCGGCTGGGTCAATTCGCAGGTGTTCGATCACACTTCGGTGCTGCGCTTGCTGGAGCGCCGTTTCGGCGTGGCCGAGCCCAATATCAGCCCGTGGCGGCGTGCGGTGAGCGGCGATCTGACCAGCGTGTTCGATTTCCGCAAGCCGGACGATTCGGCGCTGAGCGCGTTGCCGGCGATCGACGACTATCGCGCACGCACCGCTGCCGTGCGGGGCAAACCGTTGCCGGTGCCGCCGACCACCGCGCGCATGCCGAAGCAGGAACCCGGTCAACGTCCGGCACGCGCGCTGCCATACGCGTTGCAGGTGCACGCGCGTGTGCACAATGGAGACGGCGTGCAACTGCAGTTCGTCAACAGCGGCGCTGCTGCGGCCGCGTTCAACGTCTACACCAGCGCTGCAAGTGGCGGCCCCTGGTACTACACCGTGTTGCCCGGCACGCAACTCGACGATGTACCGCTCGGCGCTGCACACAACGGTGCCTATGCCTTGAGCGTGCACGGGCCGAATGGATTCCTGCGCGAGTTCGCTGGTGAACTTTCCACCGCGCCTGCGCAATTGGCTGCGCCGTGGCTGCAAGCGCGACAGGACGGCGAGACCCTGGTGCTGGAACTCGGCAACGCCGGGCAATACGCCTGCACATTGCAAGTGCGCGCGCTGGACTACGCGGACCCGACCCCGCGCGCGGTGCATCTGGCCGCGCGCCAGCGCCAGACCATTCGCCTGGCGTTGGCAGCGAGCGATCACTGGTATGACCTTGTCGTAGAGCAGCCGGATGGGGCATTCCGCCGGCGCCTGGCTGGACATCTGGAAACCGGCAAACCCAGCCGCAGCGATCCGGCGTTCGGTCGCACCTGAGTAGCGGGCGCAGCGCACGCTTGCACCCGTGTGGCGTGGATGCAGTTGAGGCAGAAGAACCCGGTGGCACTGTAGTTGGTCACGCAGCAAGCGGATACCGGTTCGGCCATGCGTCGATCCCCGCCATCCAGCGCAAACCACGGAGGGCGCGGGGCGGTATCATTCCGCTCCCGTCGGGCCGCAAGGCACGTCGTTCCCTTTTCCCAAGGAATCTCTCGCGCATGCGCATTCTGCTTGCTCGTCACGGCGAGACGCCGTGGAACGCCGAAGGCCGTTACCAGGGCCAGATCGATATCCCGCTGTCGCCGGTCGGCGAAGGCCAGGCCGCCGCGCTTGGCGCGCGTCTGCAGTCGCTGGAGATCACCCGCGCGGTAGCATCGCCGCTGTCGCGCGCGCAGGCCACCGCGAAGCTGGCGCTCGGCAGCGCCCGCGAAAGCCTGCTGCAGACCGATGCGGACCTGCAGGAAATCGCGCATGGCGAATGGGAAGGCTTGCTGGCCAGCGAGATCAACGACAAGGATCCGGCACGTCTGCGCGCCTGGCGCGAAGAGCCCGATACCGTGCTGATGCCTGGTGGCGAATCCTTGCGTCAGGTGCTGGACCGCAGCTGGCGCGGGCTGGTACGCGCGGCCGACGGCTTGGGCGCCGATGACACCTTGCTGGTGGTGGCGCACGATGCGGTCAACCGCGTGATCCTGTGCAAGATTCTGGGCCTGCCGCTGTCCAAGCTGTGGACCTTCCGCCAGGCGCCGACCACGCTCAACCTGCTCGAAGGTGAGGACGTGGATCACCTGGAAGTGGTGCGACTCAACGACTGCGCGCATCACACGCCGTTTTTTGGTGAAGCCAAGCATCGGGCGTTATAAGGCCTTTTCTGGAGAGATGATGGAGACGCAGTTTCCAGGGACGGTTCCGCAAACATCCACGCTTCTCGCCTGGGGCAAGGTAATGCTGCTCTGTGCGCCGATAGGCTTGGTGCCGGTGAGTCTGTTCATCGATTTTGTACCTGCTGCGTTTCTGCGATTTGATCTCTTGCTTCTGGCCGATGACGGGCATGAGAGCAGCGCTTAGCGTGCTGCTGCACAAAAACGCACGCCGGCACGGACGGCGGTCGATCGTCGATCAAACAGGCAGCTGGTCACTGTGTTCATGAGCTGCCTAACGCCGTTATTGCTGGGGGCCGTCTGCTATGTGCTGCTGTGCAAAACTCTGCCGTGGTTGTTCACCATTGCGTTTGGTGCGCCATTTGAGCGGGCGTATGTCATGCGAACGCCTCACGAGCAAGATCGCCATGCTTGCGAGTACCGGTTGACTGGCGGACCAATCGAGCATGGTGTCCGAAACTATCTCTGCATCAATGAAGCATCTTATCGGCGGCATCCGGAGCAGCTGGTGCAGGTGTTGTTGACCGGACGGCGGTCCGTGCTGGGCATACGGATAGAAAAGATCTACGAGCAATAGCACGCAAAAATAGGCCTTGACTCTGAGGTTTCCACACGTTTTCCCGAGATAGATCAGCTGGTTGCACCCGGATCGTGTAGAAACAAGTGCGCGCATGGCGCAGTCTTCAAGGTG
>NZ_MDEJ01000224.1 GCF_002940065.1 Xanthomonas populi | reverse complement strand
GCTCCCATGTAGAACCTGGCCCATTGTGCTTGCTTCCATTCGAGTGAAAAGAGTGCACCATCAAAGCCTGGGATCAAACAGTTGGGTGGTTGGGGTTTTTCAGGGGCGACTGATTAATCAGTGTTGCCCCCTGGAACTGCAGTCGGCCCAGCCCCATTGTCCTCCTGCAATTCTTGCTTGAACGGCACATCCGGCGGCGGCCTTGCGGTCGCTGGTTGATCGTTGAGATTTGGGTCGCTAAGGCCGCAGCCGCCGCCGAACTGCAACAGCGACACCAGGCAGCTGATCTTTGTGGTCGTTCCCGGGATCGGGATCTCGATCTTCTTCAGGCCGCGGCGCACCCATTCCTGCAGCAGCGACTGGTTCGGCATCCAATACTTATCCAGCGAGGTCGGCGTGTAGCCGTACGGCGGACGTTTGAGCCAGGTGCCGCCTTGGGCGATCTGGTCGCGGGTCCATGTGTCGGTATCGCTGCCTGGCGGTCCGCGTTCGCCGGCGCCTTTACCCGCATCGCCGGTTCCGGCGGCAACGTGGACACTGCCATCGGCGTTGAACATGCCGTCGCGTTGGCCATTTGCGCCGGTCGTTTTCTCGTCACGGTTGCTGTCGGATTTGCTCCAGTCGTCGGCATTCGTTGCTACATCCCAGCCACCGCTGCGGTCTGCAGGCTTCGGGCCGGCGCTGCCACTGGTTGCAGGCTTGCTGGATGAAGATACCGCTGCAGCCGCTTTGGTGGGTTGCTCGGATCGCGATTGGTTCGCTTGCGATTGTGTGGACGGCGCAGTGGACGGCGCCGGATCCGGCACGTTCTGCAACTCTGCCGTTCGAACCGCTATCTCCGGCATGCGAACCGTAAGCGTGACCTCGCGATTGCGGACAACCGGCGCAGCGATTTGAGATCGATCCGGCGCGACGATTTCGCGCTCTCGAACCGCTGGTAGATTGGCAGATCGCACCGCGACGTTGGTGGCAGGACGTTGCAACTCGCGTACTTGCGGCTGTTCGGTCAGCGTCTGGATGGCGCGCTGACGGACCTGGACCTGCGGCGCTGCCGGCTCGATCGAGCGCGGAACCACAGTGGTCGCGGGAGGTGACGGCACCACAAAGTCGTTCGTGGCCACTGGCGTTTTGGTCACTTGCAGCGGCGATTCGATCGTCACCGGCGACACCTGCACCCTCACCTGCGGCACATCCGGTGTCGTTGGCTCACTGACGGCAGCCACGGGTTCGGGCGCGACCTGCTGCGCCTCGGCAACGCTTGAACTGTCAACGGAATCGGAGGTGGCCTGCGTTGGCTCTGGTGGCGGCGTTACCGAAACAGTCGGATTACCACCCGCCGCAGGCGCATTCGCTTGCGACGCTGCAGAGGCTTCACCCGAGGCTGCCTGCGCAGCAGCAGGTTCCCCTGCACCACCGCCCTGCTCCGCCGCGCCTTCGCCGATGAAGCTCATGCGGACGCGCGATTCGTCGCCCTGCTTGGTTTCATCCGACGCCCAGCGCACGCTGACCACCCAGATCAGCAATGCCATGAAACCGAGGTGGATCAGAAAACTACCGAGCAGCGCCAGCCAGTGCAGCGGGCGTTCGTCTTTCCGGCGCGGTTCCCAGTGTTGCCACCACAGGCTGCGAAAGGCCTGAAATGGCGACAGCAATGCGGAAGTACGCATGCTGTGTGGCGACGCTGGTCGCGCAAGAAATACCTCCGTCACCTGGTCGTCGTCAAACGGCGCAGCGGTGCTGTGGCGGTTGCGCATCCAGATCGCCCAGCCGTAAGGCAAACCTGTGCGCCGATCCAGAATCAGCTTGCTCGGCATGCGCGTACGCAGCGCCTGCAGCAGATCGGCGGCAGTTGTCACCGGTGGCGCGGAATCAGGCCGCGCTGTCGCGCGGAATATACGGCGCATCGCCTGTGGCGTGGTCGGTCGCGTCGCGTACCGCAATCACGCCGGGCACGCGTCCCATCAGGGTCTTCTCGATGCCCTGCTTCAGGGTCACATCGGCCATGCCGCAACCGTGGCAACCGCCACCGAAGCGCAGTAGCACGACACCATCAGCAGAGACTTCTTGCACTGCCACGCGTCCACCATGCGATGCCAGTTGCGGGTTGATTTCGTTCTCCACCACCCAGCGCACGCGCTCCACCATCGAGGCGGAATCGGCCGGCGCTTCGCCCTTGATCTTGGGCGCCTTGATGGTGAGCTGCTGGTTGCCGGTGGACTGGATGACGTAGTCGATCTCGGCGCCATCCACCCACGGCACACTGGCCGCGACGATATATAAGGTGAAGCCGTCACAGTCGATCGCCCATTCGTCGCCACTGAGATCGGCCGGTTCGGCGAACTCGAGCCGGGCATCAGCGCGCGGTGTGCCCGCATCCACCGCGCTCAGGCGCACGCCCATGCCGGGCACGCCCTCGCGTTCGATGAGCTTGCGGAAATAGGTTTGAGCTTTGTCGGATATCTGGATCATGCGGGTTATTCTACCGCTCAATGCGACCGCGCTCATGGAAAACACCTTGATCCCGCTGGGCGCGTTGTCCGCCACCCCTGCGAGACCGTCATGACCGATCTGATCCCCCTGGAACAGGCCCATTGCCTCCCGCGCAAAGGGAGCGACCACAAGCTTGGCCAAGCCCGCCTGGCCGAACTGTTGCCACAAGTGCAGAGCTGGGAGCTAGCCGAAGCGGGCACGGCGATCACCCGCACGTTCCGCTTTGCCGACTATTACCGCACCCTCGCCTTCGTCAACGCGCTGGCCTGGATCGCCCACCGCCAGGACCATCACCCCGATCTGGGCGTGCATTACGACCGCGTGGTGGTGCGCTATTCCACCCACGATGTAGGCGGGCTGAGCGAGAACGACTTCATCTGTGCGGCCAAGACGGCGCAGCTCTACGATCAGGGAGCCACTGCATGACCCTCTATCGCGCCGCCCTCGCCGGCCTGCTCTTCACCATCGGCGTCAGCGGGTGTGGCAAGTCATCGCAGCAGGCGTCTGCGCCGGCGATTGAGCCAACCGAGCTGGCCGCAGTGAAGACGCCGCCACCGGAATACTCCCCGCAACTGGCCTGCGCCGGCGTAGGTGGAACCTCTGTGCTCAGAGTCGTAATTGGTATCGATGGCACACCGACCGACGTGTCGGTGGCGCAAAGCAGCGGTCAATCGGTGCTGGACGAAGCTGCGCAAAAGCGCGTGCGCGAATGGAAGTTCAAGCCCGCCACCCGCAACGGGCAGACGGTGCCGCAGACGATCCAGGTGCCGGTCGCGTTCAAGCCGCCGGTGCCGCGCCCAGACGAATGCTTTGCTATCGAAGAACGTGCGCGTCGCGGCGGCTAAGCGCTGATGGAATGTCGCAAGTAGCGCTTCACTAGGTGTTTGATCCCAGGCTTTGATGGTGCACTCTTTTCACTCGAATGGAAGCAAGCACAATGGGCCAGGTTCTACATG
>NZ_MDEJ01000223.1 GCF_002940065.1 Xanthomonas populi | reverse complement strand
TGCGCGCACTTGTTTCTACACGATCCGGGTGCAACCAGCTGATCTATCTCGGGAAAACGTGGGGAAACCTCAGGGTCAGGAGGCAACGTCACCCTAGCGAGACAGACGTAAAAAAAACGGGAGCGACCCTGGCAGATCGCTCCCACCTGTCCATCCTGATGCACGTGTCGTTGCGGCGTCTGACTGCTGAAGCCATCAAATCAAATCATTGTCATTGATCAAAACACTGTTGCTGCGCCTATGGACTACGGCGCATCTGTCACTGCGCTGGATGCATTAGTTACCCTGCGACCCGGTCGCACTGGCGCCACTCTGTTGTTTGGCAACGAATGCCTTGTACTCATCCGTGGTCAATTTGCCGTCTGTATTGCTGTCGGCTTGGTCAAAGATCTGTACGAGACCTGCGTTGACCTGCGCTTCCGGCTTGCTGATGGCGCCATCACTATCGGTATCCACACTGGCCCAAGTCTGGCCGCCACCGGAACTTGCACCACTGGATTGAGCGGATGTTGCCGAACTGCCCGCCTGCGCTGCTGCGTCTTGTGGCGTACTTTGCGCCATGGCCGGCAGCGCCAAAGCGGCGGCAAGGGCGGCGGTGGCAGCGAGCAGCGAGGTGCGGTTGCGATGCTTCATTTGGGTGGTCTCCTTGGCTTGGGAATGCACGGTGTCGCCGCACATGCCACCACTCTACCCCGAGCGAATGAATACAAAACCCACCCTAAATTCGCGCAAAACATCGTTTTAACCACAGCGCAGATGTTTGCGATTAGGCGTCTGTTAGGCATCGGTGAGGTAAACAGAAGCGCCGCATTCAATGCATGAAAATGTGCGGACTACGCCACATTTTCCAGGGATGTCAGGCATTCGGCGGCGCGTCATTCCAACGTCCAGAACTGAACAGTTTCCAACCCAGCACCACACCGGCAATCGCACCGAAGACTTCCATCACCACTCGCGATCCCAATTCGTTGGGGTCGTGGATCTTGGCCAACGCGATGCGCGCATACAAGGGCGACTCCAGCCGCACGATGCTGGTATAGACGAGATTCCAGATGTCGTAACCGGCACCGATCGCAACCGTGAGCAGACAGGCGATACCCAGCGTGTGCCCATGGGTGAAGTGCAGGCGCCGCCCGCTCCGCTCCACAGCCGCGAACACCAGCACTCCCAGCACCAGCGCGATCAGGCCGGCCTCCAGCGAACCGAGCAGGCCGAAGTGCAGAGACAAATTCATCGTGACACTCCGGGCAGCAGGCGCATCAGTCTAGCGGCTGCGGGCGATGGGGCCCTGCCAGACCCACAGGAACGACCGGTCACGCGCATGGGACCGGCCGGGCAATCCGATGGTTCAATCGTGCGACAAGCCACGCTCATGCGTCGTCTTGGTCGCGCGCGCTCACCTTCGCCTCGCCCTCGTCGTCCCACTGCACGCTCACCGAGATCGGCTTGCAGCAGACCTGGCAGTCTTCGACGTAGCTCTGGTCGCCTCCGGTCAGATCAAGCGTCAGGGTGATCCACTCCCCGCAATACGGGCAGGCGATATCGACAACGCGCTCCGGGTCAGACATGACACTTCCTCAAAGTGGCAAAACACGCTACGCGGCAATCAAGCGACGCGGAGTGCACGGATGGCAGGCAACACGCGCAGTGTGGGAGTGGCGTTCGACGATGCCGAGCACCAGCAACACTGGCCACTGCGCAGTCGCTTGGTGGCGCGCGATCAGTTGACACGCACCTCGTAGGCAGTGTCGGGGTTCGGCTCGGGACGGAAGGTGAAGTGCCACCACTCCATCGGATAGTTGGCACAGCCCTCTGCCGCCATCGCACGCAGCAAGCGCTGACGGTTCGCCCGCTGCGCCACGTTGAGATCGCGTGTATCGGTATGCGCACGCGCATCGAAAAAATCGAAATCGGTCCCCATGTCAACCGCTCGACACTTGCCTGATCGGCAATCCAGCAATCCCAGATCCAGCGTCGCACCGCGGCTATGGCCGGATGTCTGGGCAATGTAATCGCCCAGCAGCGCGCGCTTGTCCACGCGCGGGTAATACTGCGCCTTGCTCGACTGATCTTGCAGATCCGCAGCCCAGGCCACCAATGCCTGCACCGCCCGCACCGGTCGATAGCAATCGAACACCTGCAGCCGATATCCTTTGGCCCGGAGCGTGCGCGCCACACGTGCCAACGCCTCAGCCGCCGGACGCAGCAAATAGCACGTGGGCGCTGCATACCCAGGCACCACACGCCCGGTGACGTTGTTGCTGCCCGCATAGCGCATGTCCACCGCAATTTCGGGCGCAAGGCCGTGCACGTCGATCAAGCCGGCGTCTGCGGCAGTCTGCGCTGGCGAAACGCGCACCTCGGCTGCGCTGACGGCAGAAGGTAGCGGGGCCATCATGAGCAACGTCCCCCAGATTGCCGGCTGCCAGCAACGGCGCGAGCTTTGTAACAGTTTGGTCTTCCGCATTGTCTTACCCCTGCGCAAACCGGAAACGACGCGCGCCATTCGTCCATCTTTACCCAGTCGCCGAAATGCGGAGTGGCCAGCCTTAAGGACAATGCGCTTACTGCCCGTCGCCCTCAAGCGGCTCGGCAGCGCCAGGCAGGCTCGGTGGCCGCAGCGGTCCGGTCAACGCATGCAGAATGCGCAAGTCTTCGGCGTCCAACGTGCGCGCATCGTTGCCGCGATAGTGATGATGAAACGCCTGCAGCGTGGCGGCGGGATCGTTGACGCTGTAGCCGAGCAAGGCGAGCGCCTGCCACGGGTCGAAACCTGGCGGCGCAGCCGGAGCATCGGCTGCGGGCCAGCGGCCGAATCCCGCTTCGGCCAGGCGTTTCCAGGGGAACAGCGAACCGGGGTCGTTCTTGCGCGTTGGCGCGACGTCTTCATGGCCGACGATCTGCGTGCGCGGAATGCGCAAGCGCGTGCACAGGTCGTCCAGCAATACCAGCAGGCTGTCGATCTGTGCAGCCGCGAACGGCTCACTGCCGTCGTTGTCCAGCTCGATGCCGATCGAGGCGGAATTGATGTCGGTGATGGTGCCCCAGCGGCCGGCGCCGCCATGCCAGGCGCGCTGGTCGTCGCTGACCAACTGATAGCGCCGGCCATCGTCGCCGATCAGATAATGCGCACTGACCCGGCCACTGCTGTTACGCTCACGCAGCGTGCTCAGACTCTGCTGCACCGAGTGCTGGTCGGTGAAGTGCAACACGATCAGGATCGGCCGCCGCGCGTCGTAATTGGGCGACGGCACCCATTGCGCCAGCGGATTGCGCTGCGGTGTATGCGCGCAAGCACCCAATGACAGCACGACCAGGCAACACGCGGCGCGTAGGCAAAGCGATGGCGACAGGGTGAAGGTGGGCGACATAGGACTCTCTTGGTGAAACGACAAGGGCATGCACCGTGCCTGCGCCCCAACGGACACCGCATGCGATGCGCCCATTATCTGCTGGGTGGCGATAGTTTACGTCATAAAGGGCACCTCGAACAACCAAGTCGTAGCCGTGGTGACACGCACTGGATGATGACCATACCTTCAAAAAATCAGCGAT
>NZ_MDEJ01000222.1 GCF_002940065.1 Xanthomonas populi | reverse complement strand
GATTAGGGAAAATTGCTCTGGTGTGATCTCCATACCCGATAGTTTACTCGCTCAGGCCATTAGTGTTAACAGGCCCTAGAAACAGCTACGTTGCAACGATGCGTGCTGTGATTTCGTTTATGTCATAGACGCTTCGTTCAGCGTATGCATGCGTGCGCACGGCACCGCTATGGTGTTGAGATAGAGCCAGGCATTGGATCAACCGGGGGGTGCGTGTCCACTCCACTCCACTCCACTGCGTTGCTGGAATCAACGACGATCAGGTGACAGACATGACAGATACCGATACGCCGATCACGTGTCCGCCTGTGCACGGAACGAATGTTTGGCGTCCACAGTGTTGGGCCACGCTCTCCAGAAACATGCGAATGGGCGAGCGATTGTGCGCGCTCCTGCCCATGCAGGCTGCTGCCCCTCGGCGACGCGTGTTGATTGCGGCGGCGTTGCTGTGCGCCACGCCGCTCGCACGCGCAGACTGTTTTGAAGAAGCCGCCGGTTATCAGCATGTCAATCCGTGGGTGCTACGCGCTATTGCGTGGCAGGAATCACGTGGCCGTGCCAACGCGATCCATCGCAACAACAACGGTACGATCGATTATGGAAATATGCAGATCAATTCGATCCATCTGCGGCGCCTTTCCAGCTACGGCATCTCCAGGGACGCGTTGATGCAGCCGTGCGTCAGCGTGTATGTAGCCGCCTGGCGGCTGCGCGAGATGACTAATAAATACGGAAATACCTGGGCCGCAGTGGGCGCCTATCATTCGGAAACGCCTGCGGAGCGCGACAAATATGCGCATGCCATTCACGCGATTCTGACCAGGCGCGGCGTGGTTGCTGAGTAACGCTGCTGCGACCGCGGTAGCGCGTCTGGTGCAGCACATGGCATGCACAAGGTTTCAGCATGGCTGTTGTAGGCGCGCTAAAGCCGGCAGCACGATGGCGGAATAACCGCGGCGACCGGCGCGTGTGCATCGGTCGCCGAGCATGCGGCGCTTGACGTGGCGGATAACCTCGCCAGCAGTCGTGAGTGGATGCCGACAGCGCGCTTGGAGTAATAGCAGCGCCTGCGCAACGGGCTGCTGGCTTGCTCGCATTGCGTGTGCGAGTGGCATGTACCACTCGCACACTCGGCTCATGCACTCCGCCCGCACCCACCTGACGACTGCTCGCTACGTTTTTTGCCGCTCTTACTCAGTCTGCGAGCGAAGCGCTTCGGCCTCGCGAACTGCCGCCTCTGCCTGCCAAGTGGCGCCGATGATCTTATACTGCAAGCCGGCGGCAACCCCGGACACCGTATTGGCGAGCAACGCGCTGCGTGTGGGCGACAACCCAAGCCACGCACCAATCATATTGATGGCGGTGCCGAGTGCGATATTGGAGTTGATTGCAGCGGTGCGCGTGATCGACTGGTCCATGACCCGCTCGTAATCCTTGCGCTTGCCCTTGAATGCAGGTTCCAGGAATTGCTGCGTCCCGGCTTCATCGGCTTCGTGCTGGGTTACGTTGAGCCAATCCAGCGTTTCCATCCCGACATTCAATGCAGCCGACACTGCGGATTGACGCACGATCACATTGGTCGCCTCGCCCTTGTGGAAAGGCGCGTTCAGGCCGGCCCAGCGTTGCCGTGCAGCAGCAAAATCTTGCGATGCCACTTCATTGGCGGCCAGATTGGTCAGGACATTGGCCATGCCGTAGAACCTTCCGGCGCTGGTGATATGCGGATCGCTGATGCCGCCGTTGGTGGGGCCACGCATTCCCACCATGCGAAATGTCGCCTGGATGGTGTCGCGCGCTGCGGCATAGGCGGCGATTTTCAGATCGGTGGCCAGCAGCCTGGCGGCTATCTCCGGTTGGCCCGCTGACTTGCCGGTCGCGCCCACTGCGATGTTGCTGATGATGCCGCCCAGCGCGAGCCGGGTGACCAGATCCGAGTAATGCTTCTGCTCGGCTTTCTTGTGATTGCGTTCGTCTTCGGACAATGCATCCCACTGTTCGTGACTGATATTGTGGAAGCCCCGCGCAGCCGCGTCGGGATTGCGGTTCTCGCGGTTGCTTCGCAGCGTATGCAGCGCCATCTGCAGCGTGCCCGACACTGCCTGCATGGCGACGACCGCTTCGGTCGGGAGCTGACGGAAGGCAGCAAACAATCCCTCGCCCAGCAACTCGCGCGCGAATGTGGGCGGACCCACGGAGGTGGTCTGGTGCACCAGATGCCCCAACGCTGCGCCAAGGTATTGCTTGTCGAAACTGATCAGGCGCAGGCCGCGCGCAGCGGCCGCCACCGCTGTGGCGGTCGGTCCAAGCGCGGTGCGCACGCCACGCGCCGCTCCGGTTCCGACCGATGCGGCCAGCGCACCCAGACGCTCGGCGGTTGTGGTTACGCTGGTTGCTGCCGCAGGTGCGGTGATCATCTCACCTGCGTGCATGGGCGGGGCGGGTAGTGCAGGTTGTTCGTCAACGGTAGGAGGTGGGTCCAACGGTTCTAGGAAGCTTCTGGTGCTGTGGAAGAACTCGCTGTCGCTACCTTCGCCTTGCAGGATCGACGCGTCGGAGTCATGCAACAGTGGGTGCTTGCCGGTGTGCTGGTTTCTGTCGACCGCGCCGCCAGAACCGTTGCCGCTTTCCGAGTTGTTGCGTCGTCCGGCAGGTTTGCGCGCTAGTCCCGACAGTGCAGCGCCCGCCGAGCATGTCTGCGTCTCATTGCGCTGCTGCGGCGGCATCTCGATCACAACGTCTACGATGTTCAAACGCGTTGGGTGGGAAGCGCTGGTTGAAGGTGTCTTCGTCACGGCATTTCATAATCAACTGTTCGTGCAAATACAATGCGAACGTCTCAGCGTGCAATCGAAGCGCGCAAGCGTGCCCATGTATTCACGGCTACTTTTGTGCAATAAATCATCTTATTCAGTGGGTAAATAAATAACCTCAAGTCGGAGATCCGGGGTGCTTCAAATGCGAAATTATCATTCCACAACGGAATATGTCAGTCCTTGTTCGGCAGATGAAATGTGTCTGCTGTTGGGCGTGTCTTCGCCTACCCGAATACATTTGCGTATGCACCAGCGACGCTGCGCTATGCGTTGTTTGGTCAACATCAACTGTCTGGGCCGACCTGGCGGTGCAATCGCGACCGTCACATTGCGCGGCTGGTGGCCTAAGGTGTTGCTTGCCAATCGCATGTCGCGTTCAGCCATGCAGCGGCGCTGCTGTGCGGCACTTGGCCGCATGTGAGCGAGTTAACTGTTGCTGCCAACGCGTCTTGAGCCGGCAGCGAGAGTCAGGACATCGGTGCTCAGTGCGCTGGTGACTAGGGCAGCAGTGACGAGAGCATCACTGACCAGAGCACCGACGCTCGAAAACTATTCCTCGGAAAACCAATTGCTAAAGCGTGTTATGAATTTTGGAAGAGCGTGGCTGCATTTCCAAGCATCAGGATCGCGAAGACAACAAAGTGCAAGTCGGCCAATATTTCCGGCGGCTTCAACTCTGGATCGCACCACCAACGGGTGGGACGTGATCCATGTTCAGTCCCGGCATTAGATGGATCGGGTCCACCTTGAACCGCTCGGGTTCGGATGTCCACTGCTTGCAGATGAATTCG
>NZ_MDEJ01000221.1 GCF_002940065.1 Xanthomonas populi | reverse complement strand
ATCGCTGATTTTTTGAAGGTATGGTCATCATCCAGTGCGTGTCACCACGGCTACGACTTGGTTGTTCGAGGTGCCCTACTCGCTACATTTAGTCAATCGCTTTAAAGCAGCTGTACGTTATGAAAATAATTATCTGCATCTGAGCAGAGTTTCTCTGCCCAGATGCATTAGTCACCAGAGCGTTTACTGCTCAAAACTGATGTGATCGGCCTGCGCGTTCTTGGCCGCAGCCAATACCTTGGCCATCACCGCATATTCCGCATCTGTACTGGCGGCAATCCGCAGTTCCGGCTGATTTCCAGCTGTTTCGCGCATCTGTTCGATCAACCGGGGCTGTAACTCCTGCAGCGTCACCGGGCTGGCATTCCAGAACACCTGGCCATCGGCATCCACACGCAATGCGATCGGTGCAGGCGGTTCCAACTGTCCTGCGATTGATCGCTGCGCTGTGGCAGGTCCACCGTGATCGGTCGCGTCGGCATCGGCGCGGTGACGATGAAGATCATCAACAACACCAACATGGCATCCACCAGCGGCGTGACATTGGTCTGCGGCAGTTGTCCCCGATTGCCTGTCGTACTGAAAGCCATGACTGCCTACGGTGCTGTGACCGTGGGTGTTGCACGATCGCGCATACACTTGGCCAGGCATGACGGAAGGGCAGGGCGGCAGCAGGCAAATACCGCTCGACCACCGAGCCAAAGCATCGCGCTGTGAATCGATGACGCATAAAAAACGCCACCGTTTCCGGCGGCGTTCGCAGTCGCGTCATGACTGTTGTGGTGCGGTCTTGCGATGTCTTACTGCATGAAGCCGATTTTCTTCATCTGCGAGTTCTTTGCTGCAGCCAGGACTTTGGCCATCACCTCGTACTCCGCGTCCTGGTTCGCATCGATGCGCAGTTCCGGCTGATTGGTCGGATCGCTGGCGATCACTTCTTCCATCTTCTGCTGCAGCTGAGCCACCGGCACTGGACTGTTGTTCCAGAACACCTGGTTGCTCGCGTCGATCCGCAATTCGATCGGCGGCGGCGGTTCGGTCGTCTGCGGTGGCGGGTTGAGTACCCGCTGCGGCAGATCTACGGCGATCGGGTAGGTCATGATCGGCGCGGTCACGATGAAGATGATCAGCAGCACCAACATCACGTCCACCAGGGGCGTGACGTTGATATCGGCCATCGGGCCACGGCTTCCACCGGTACTGAATGTCATGGCTTACTGCCCCTTCTCTTTGGTCGCGACGAAACCGATGTCCAACATGCCCTGACCCTGCGCGATCTTGGTGATCTCGTTGATCGTACGCATCTTGGTGGTGCGGTCGCCACGCAGGTTGAGCGGCGGTTGCGGTGTCTGCTGTGCGGCGGTGGACAGTCGCGACTCCAGGGCTTCCTTGGAGACCGGCTCGTCGTTCCAGTACAGCGACCCGTCTTCCTTGACAGCCAGAGTGATCGGCGCGGCACGTTTCTCCGCATCTTCCTTCTGAACCAGGTTGGCCTCGGGCAGCTCCACCTTGATCTTATGGGACATCAGCGGTGCGGTGATGATGAAGATGATCAGCAGCACCAACATCACGTCCACAAGGGGCGTCACATTGATGTCGGCCATCGGGCCACCGCTGTTTCCACTACTGAAGGCCATAATGGGCTCCGTCTAAATCGTTGCGAAGTCGTTCTTTACTATGGATTAGCGAACGCGCGAACCAGTGGCGAAGAAGTCGTGCAGGTCGTGGGCAAAGGTGTCGAACTTGGCGATCACCGAGCTGTTGACCTTGGAGAAGAAGTTGAACGCGAACACCGCTGGGATTGCGACGAACAGACCGATCGCGGTCATGATCAACGCTTCACCCACCGGGCCGGCAACGGCGTCGATAGAGGCCGAACCAGTTGCGCCGATCTTGATCAGCGCGCCGTAGATGCCCCACACGGTACCGAGCAGACCGACGAACGGTGCGGTCGCACCGACGGTGGCGAGCAGGGTCATGCCGGACTGCAGACGGGTGCTTTCACGGGTCACAGCCTGACGCAGGGCGCGATCGACGAATTCCGAACGGCTCAGGCTCTCGCCCAGACCGCCGGTGCTGCCTTCGGCACGCTGGTGGTGAGCGGCAGCCTGGGCCGCGTCCAGCGCGATCTTGGAGAACGGCTCGGAAGCCGGCTGCTCTTCCATGGCGCGGATGGCGTCCTGCGCATTCGGGGCATCCCAGAACGCGGTGGTGACGCGGTCAGCCGCACTCTTCAGACGGGTGGCGCGGAAAATGTTGATGACAGTCCAGTACCAGGAGGCAGCGGACATGGCGATCAGGGTGATCAGAACGACCCAGGACACGGCGAAGTCGCCGGGCTGAGAGGTCATTTCGGTGATCAGATGCTCGAAGCCCATCTGCGAAAGAGCGGCCGACGGATTGGAGCCCCCTGCAGCGGCGGCGATAAAGAATTCCTGCAGCATGACGCTTACCTTTGTTGTGTGTGGTGATGAAGGGTGGAGCGAAAGGAAGACAGGATCCTGGGCCAGCCGTAGCCGGCCCGTGGATCAGTTCAAAGCAAAGTTGACCGGGACGCGAACACGTCCGGCGGATTTCTGCCCGTTGACAGTGGAGGCATTGAACTTCCACTTGCGTGCTGCGTCCATCGCGGCACGATCAAGGTCGCGGTTGCGGCTGGACTTTTCGACCGACACATTGGTCACGTTGCCGCTTGCATCCACATCCACGATCAGGATGACCTCACCTTGTACACCGGCACGGAATGCAGCCGGCGGGTACTTCGGCGGGTTCATGTTCTTGGACGAAATATCGACACTGGCGCCGATGTCATTCGGCGGTTGCGGTGGAGACGGTGGGCTCTGCTGCGTGACGATATCGCTGGGACGCGGTTCGGGAACGTCGACCACCGGAGCTTCAGGCGGCGGCGGAACCGGTGACGGCTTCGGCGGCGACAGATTTTTGACCGGCGGCGGCGGCTTGTCTTCCGGCGGCGGCGGCGGCGGGGGAGGAGGCGGTGCATCCACCAGGGTGACCATGGTGGTCCGCTCCTTCTCAGCCGGAGCCTTCGGCGCCACTGCTGGTATCAGCAACATCATCAGCGCAGTGAGGTGCAAAGCAATTACAAAAGCTATGCCGATAATGCGGGCCCAGCTCAGACCCTGGTTCCCGGCATCATAGTCATGCCTGTGGATAAAGAGTTGTTCCGTCATGCGCCAATGGCTCTTTCAGTGGGGGCCCCGGATCACGGTGATGATCCCCAGGTTTTCGGACGGGTTTTACACCGCAGTAACCCCCAATCTTATACCAATCCCGAGTCCTGTCACCACTAAAAACACAAGCATTTCGGGGGTTTATTTTCTTTTTTACTTCAGGTTGATGATCTTCTTTGCGTCTTCAGGTTTTTTGACGCCTTTGGCGATCGCCTGCTGGGCAGCCTGCTTCGCTTCGGGGATACGCCCTTCCGAATGCAGCACCTTAGCCAGATTCAGATAGGTCTCGCCATCCTTGGAAAGCGGTGCGGCTTTCTGCCAATTCTCGACTGCTTTCGGCACGTCTTCGCTGTAGGGCACCTCGAACAACCAAGTCGTAGCCGTGGTGACACGCACTGGATGATGACCATACCTTCAAAAAATCAGCGATC
>NZ_MDEJ01000220.1 GCF_002940065.1 Xanthomonas populi | reverse complement strand
GCGCCATGCGCGCACTTGTTTCTACACGATCCGGGTGCAACCAGCTGATCTATCTCGGGAAAACGTGGGGAAACCTCAGTGCCTGGGTGCGTTCTTCCAGCTGCACGTTGGCCTGTTCCAGCTCGGCCTGCTGCTTTTCCAGATCGCTCTGCGATTGCTGCAGGCTGCGGCTTTGTTCTTCCAACTCTTCGTTGGTCACGCGCAGTTCTTCCTGCTGGTTCTGCAGTTCTTCGCTCTGGCGCTGGGTTTCTTCCAGCAAGGCCAGCAACTGCGCGCGCAGCAACGCAGTGCGCAAGGCCAGGCCGATGTTCTCGCCGCAGCGTGCGAGCAGTTCCTGCTCGCACGCTGCGGCAGTGCGCTGGTCGGTTGCGCGGCCAAGCTCCACGATGCCGATCACCCGACCATCGGCGGTGACCGGGGCCAGCAGCAGTTCCTGGCAGGCACTCCTGCCCAGGCTGGAGGCGATCTGCAGGTGTCCGGCATCCACACCACGCACGCGACGCACCGCGCCACGCTGCAAGGCTTCGCCCAGTTGACCGGTGTTGGTTGGCAACGTCTTGGGCATGTCGGCCGGCAGCGCGGTGCCGCCGGTCAGACGCAGGCGCTCGCCTTCGATGCGATACAGCGCACCGACCTGCGCATCCAGCGTGTCGCACAATGCGCGCACGGCGGCATCGGCCAATGCGTCCGGGCTTTGATCGCCGCGCAAACTGGCTTCGACCGTGTTCTCTGCCTGTTGCAGCCACAGTGCGAATTCGGCCTGACGCCGCGCGCGAATCGCCTGCATCACCACCAGCGCCATCGCCAGGAACGACACGCCGCCGATGCTGCGGTTGATCGACGAAAAACTGGAGTTGGTGCTGGCCGGCGCCAGATTGAAACCCACCGCCAACAACGCGCACGACAGCGTGCCCACGATCAAGGGCACCTGTGTGCGGTTTTGAAACACCGTCACCCCAACCGCGACGAAGTAGGTCAGCCACACCCCATAGCCCAGCGGCGTGACCAGTTCCACAGCGAGCGTTGCAGTCATCAGGGCCCCCGCGATGACCCACACCCAGCGGTCGCGTGTGGTCGAGATGTTCTGCATGAGGCGCGCGGACCGAAGTGAGGGGAGGTCATGTTAGCCGATAAGATTCACGCGTAAATCGCGGGAAATTTGACGCTTTCCGGCCGGGTTGGCTTGCACGTTTTCTTCACGCATCCGTCACTATGGTCCGGCGCTTTCCAGGCGGGAACATCGCGTGATGGATGCGGAAACGACCGCCGACAGCGTCGGTCCGCTTTCTCACAACAGCAGGCAATGCCAGCTGTTGCGTGAGGGCGGGTGGGATTGTGCGATCTACACGCTCGATACGGGCGGCCATGTGCGTGGCTGGAATGCTGGTGCCGAGCGCATCAACGGCTATGCCGCTGCCGATGTCATGGGCACGCATTTTTCGCGGTTTTATGGGCCCGTAGACACACAGCGCAGTGAGCCGGCGCAGACGCTGGAGATCGCCAAACGCGACGGTCGCTTCGCTGCAGAAGGATGGCGATTGCGCAAGGACGGCAGCCGTTTCCGGGCACGCGAGGTGATCGCCCCGTTGGTGGAATGGGACGTGCTGGTCGGCTTTGCCGTAGTCATCTGCAATATCGGCGAGCGCCATGCAGCGCAGCAGTCAGTGCAGCAATCGCAGCAGGTGCTCTTGCAGGCGCAACGCAGCCAGGCACTGGGCAGGCTGACGCGGGGCATGGCGCATGACTTCAACAATCTGCTGACTGTGATGGCGACCAGCCTGGATCTGATCTCGCGGCGTGCGGGCGAGGATGCACGTACGCGCACCTTGGTGGGCGCTGCGCAGACTGCAGTGGAGCGGGGCACCTTGCTGACACGCCACGCGCTCACCTTCGCACGCGGGCAGCAAGCGACTCCGCAACGCCATGCAGTCAATGCAATCGTGACCCGCTCGTTGGAATTGCTGCAGTGTGCGTGTCCAACCGGCCTTTGCCTCTTGCTTGAAGTGGCCGACGCATTGCCGGACGTGCGCATGGACCCAGGTCAACTGGACGCCGCACTGCTCAATCTGGTCTTCAATAGCTGCGATGCCATGCCCGATGGAGGTACGATCTTGCTCATCACTGCCATGCAACGGCGTGCCGCCCCGTCCGACCCGCACGGTGCGCAGAGTGCTTACATAAGCCTTGCAGTGCGCGATAATGGCACCGGCATGTGCGCGGATGTGGCGCAGCGCGCCGGCGAAGCATTTTTCACCACCAAGGACGCGGGCAAGAACGCCGGTCTGGGCTTGAGCCAGGTGTTCGACTTCGCGTCCCAATCCGGCGGCTTTGTCGAGATTGACACCGCACCCGGACACGGCACCACCGTGACCTTGTTTCTCCCGGCCATTGAGGACGCCGAGCATGACTGAAACCCTGCGCCTGCTGATGGTTGAGGATCAAGAAGAACTGCGCGAGCTGATCGGCGAGGCACTGCGCGATGCAGGTATTACCGTCGACACCGCCGAAGACGGCCACAGCGCATTGCGCATGCTGCGCGAGAGCGGGCCTTACGATGTGGTGTTCAGCGATATCAGCATGCCCAACGGCATGTCGGGCATCGAGTTGAGCGAGCAGGTGACGCAACTGCTGCCGCAGGCGCGCATCATCCTGGCGTCGGGGTTTGCCAAAGCGCAGCTGCCGCCACTGCTGCCGCAGGTGGATTTCCTGCCCAAGCCCTATCGCCTGCGTCAGTTGATCGACATCTTGAAAGGCGCAGCAGCCAACGCGTAAACGTTGGCTGCCCCCATCCCGCGTGTGTTGCTGATTCAACGGCTCTGGTAGTACAGCTTATCGATGGCGATCTACACCGGCGCGGCCACCAGCATGAACATCTGTCTAACCGCCTGCAGATTCAGATCGTGGAACGCACTGAAGGGGATGCTCACCTCGTGACAGGCGGCATTGTGCACCAATCCGTAGTGATTGCCGCCAGCGACGAAATCCACCCAGCTGTCGCCAAAACTGCTGTTTATGCCGATCTTCAAGCTCGAGGGTGTGGTGGTTTTTACGTGCAATTTGAGTGTGCAACCGGCATACCCGGCCATGTTGCGATAGTCGGTCTGGATGCACAGCCCGTACCACGCGCCGACATTGGCGCGATACGCCATCACATTGCCGCCTTCGAATGGCGCCTGCGCAATCGGGGTGAAGTTGATGCATAAGTACAGCTCGGCATCCTGGCCGAACGTCAGCCGCCCGCTGGTATCGCTTTGCTCGGTGAACACACCGAAGCGCCCCGCAGGCGCGGCATGTTGCGTGCCGACATAGAGTTGCGAGCCGGGGTTTTGATACAGCCGGATGTAAGCGATCTGCATCTTGCCCCGCAACGGCGCAGTCACCGCAGCAGGCGAGGTAATGCCGGTATAGGTGCCGCTCACTGCGAGATTGAGCAGCAGATATTGCTGCTGGTGGAATTCATGCAGCGAGGCGCCTTCGATAATTGGAGATCGCAAATTCGAAGTATTGCTGGCCGTCGATCGACACCCGGATGAACTGCGGGTCTTAGAGCCCGTTCAAAGTCTTCCCGAATTATCCGATCATATGGAGACGAGAGCACGCTATCCCAGTGACGTCAGCCGCGAGCAGTTTGAGCAGATACGCGCTCTGCTTGAAGGTGCACGCAAGAAGA
>NZ_MDEJ01000219.1 GCF_002940065.1 Xanthomonas populi | reverse complement strand
GGAGCGACTGTTCCGTCGTCTGAAAGGCTACCGCCGGATTTTCTCGCGCTTTGAGAAGCTCGACGTCATGTTCCTCGGATCCCTGAGCTTCGTCCTGATCTTTGAAGGGCTTCTTATGTGTTAACAGGACCTAGTCGGGTTCGACGCACGCATCGCCCGGCTGGCTCTCCCGGAAATAGATGGGCTTGAACGCCTGCCGACGCGATTCCCACCTATGCGCGTTAGCGCAACGCCAGCGCCGCTGCGATGCCGACGAAGATCGCCAGGCCCACCCAGTTGTTGTGCAGGAAGGCGCGGAAGCAGGGGCCGCGTTCGCGATGGCGAGCGATGCGGAATTCGTAGATCACCAGCAGTGCGGCAACGCCCAGCCCAACCCAGTAAGCGATGGCGAGATCGGCATGCAGTCCGACCAGCACCAGGGCTGCAAACATCAACGCGTACAGCACGCCTTGTGCCACCAGATCGAACGTGCCGAACAGGATGGCGGTGGACTTGCTGCCCATGCGCAGGTCGTCTTCGCGGTCGACCATGGCGTACCAGGTGTCGTATGCGGTGGCCCACAGGATATTGGCCGCGTACAGCAGCCAGGCCAGCACCGGCACGCTGCCTTGTACCGCAGCGAAGGCCATCGGGATGCCCCAGCCGAACGCCATGCCCAGATAGACCTGGGGCAGGTGGGTATGGCGTTTGAGATAGGGGTAGCTGGCGGCCAGAAACACGCCCGGCACGCTCAGCGCCACGGTCAACCCGTTGAGGGTGAGCACCAGCGCGAACGCCACCAGCATCAGCACCACGAACACCCATCGCGCCTCGCGCCCGGAGACCGCGCCGGTGGCCAGCGGACGCGACTTGGTGCGTTCCACATGCGGGTCCAGCCAGCGATCGGCGTAGTCGTTGATCACGCAGCCGGCTGAGCGGGTCAGCCAGACCCCGGCGGTGAACACGCACAGCGTCCACAGCGGCGGCAGGCCGTCGGCGGCCAGCCACAGCGCCCACCAGGTGGGCCAGAGCAGCAGCAGGCTGCCGATCGGGCGATCCCCACGGACCAGTTTCCAGTACTGGCCCAGTCGCTGCGGCCAGGTCAGCGCGGGCGCCACCGCTACGTGTTCGAAACCATGCTTGCTCATGCCGCAAAGGGTAGCAGCGCGGCTTGGATGCGGTCATGCGCCGGTTGGGTGATCGAGCCATGCCGCCGGTGCGCACCGGGCTTGACGCGGCGATGAGCGAATGCCGTAGGCGAAGATGCGCCCGCATGGTCGCTGGCCGGGCAAGCGCCGCGTGCTCCGGGTGTTTGCCGCGGGCTGGACCCGCCAGGCGCGTCACGTAGGCGCTTGTTCTGGCATAATGTCCGACCAGGCGCCCGTAGCTCAGCCGGATAGAGTAGTGGCTTCCGAAGCCATTGGTCGGGGGTTCGAATCCCTCCGGGCGCACCATATGGACCCTCCAGAGAAGTCCGTAGAAGTCCAAAACCCTCGAGAAATCGGGGGTTTTTGTTGCCTGGAGGTCCTTGAGTGTCCACCTTTGATCGATTGAAATCCGGCGTGATGGGGGACATAGATGGGGGGCACTGGCCCCAGCACAGATATGGATGCACTAATGCCCCTAAGTGACACTGCAGTAAGCAGCGCGAAACCAGCCGCCAAGCCCGTGAGGCTATGCGATGGCGGCGGCCTTTATGTCGAGATCTCGCCTAAAGGCGCGAAGCGTTGGCGATGGAAGTATCGATTCGGCGGCAAGCAGAAGTGATTGGCACTGGGGGACTACCCAGAGGTCAGCCTGGCGGAGGGGCGAGCGCAGCATCTTGAGGCACGGAAAGTCCTTCAGTCTGGCATCGATCCAGGGGAGTCGACACCGGAAGTAACACTTCTTGTAAAGCATGAGATTACGTTAGCAAATCACCAATCAACTCTGCTTCCCACATCCCCAACTAAATCATCACTCATAATGACGGAGGAGCGTTCGCCACAGCACGCCAGTGCCCTAATTGATGCGCCATTCTTTTAACAGCGCACGTGCGCGCTGCTCGATGTGGGTGTTTGCGTTGGCCTGCGCCTGTTTGTACTCTCGCAAGGCTTCCGCTTCCCCGATGACACCCTCCAGCGCTTCGGCGCCCTGAGCATTGCTCCATTTTTCCGCTGCTTCCTGCGCCGCCTTTCCCTCCACATCGTGCATGGCAATGTAGGCCCTCAGCGGCGGCCACATCTGCGTACGCCCCGTGAATTCGTCCATGCTGTGGAGCAGCCGGTTCCTCGACAGACCTAGATCGGGATTTTGCATCGCCTCCTGCAGCAGGCTCAGCGCCGCCCCTTGGTCGAGCCCTTGGTCCAGCGCGTCCATGATATTGTGCTCCGGCATTATTTTTTGCTTCAGCATTTCCGCAAAAGCGGTTTTGACATCCCCCCGCACGGCCAGGCCGCCGCTACCGCCCACCTGGGTCATGCCATCCATGTCCAGCGTAATGTTGGTGTGATCCCTCAAAAATGCGCTGAACCTGCTTCGGAATTTGGGAGACATGATAGCCTCGGCCACCACCTGGTCCAGCAGGCGCATGTCGGCCGGCGTGAGGGGTTGGCGCAAAATCATGGCGTTTTGTGCCAACCCCTGCATCCACTTGTCAAAACGCTTCCCCAGGTCGTCATCGATGCGCCGCAACGCGCGCGTGAACTCGAGACCTCGGTTGGCCAATGGCTCGGCCTGCCCCGCTGCAGGCATCGCCGGTTGTTGCATTCTGCTAGCGAGCGGCTGTTGCGCGGCCTGTGGGTTGCGGATCTGGTCCAATTGGCGACTCAAACCATCCGGCACCTTGATTTCGCAGGTGGCGGGAAGCCGGGCCAGGCACTGCGGAAGGGTCTGCAGACCCGTACCCCTCAGATCCAGGCGCTGCAACTGGGAGAGGTCCCCCACGCTGTCGGGCAGGTGCCTGAGCGCGGCGCAGCCTTTCAGCGACAGGTCCATCAATCTCTCCATTTCACCAATGTCCTCGGGCAATTGCGCCAGCTTGCTGTTGCCGGACAGCTTGAGTGCTTTCAACCGGCGCAGCCGGGTCAGGCTGCCTGGCAGTTGCTTCAGCTTGGAGGACGATACCTCCAGTGACCTGAGCGCCTGCATGTTGCCGATGTTTTGAGGCAACTCACCCAAATGCGACGATTTCACGCTCAATTCGTACAACTGGCTCAGGTGGATGACGCTGTCCGGCAGGCGCGCATAGTGGCCCCCACCCAGCGTGAGTCTGCGCAGGCTTTGCATGCGCCCCAGGTCGGCCGGCAACTCCTCCAACGGGAGTGCCGTCAACATGAGGTTCTTCAGGTTGGTCAGGCTCGTCAAGGACGTTGGTAGCCTTTCCAGCGGGCTGGAGGCCACCTGCAGGGAGCGAAGCTGGAGCTGCCCCAGGCTGTCTGGCAGTGACTCAAGCCCGGTGCCGATGAGCGACAGTGATTGCAGCGCTCCGAGCCGGCCGATTGACTCAGGTAGCGTCGTGGCAGGAAGTCCGTAGGGGAGTACGAGCGTGTTGCTTTCCCCAGCGGCTACACGGCGGATTGCATTTGCCACGCTTTGCAAAACGTCCCGCGAAATATCCCTCTCGCCGTTGTGCATGTTGTAGGAGCCTCTAAAAACCCCAGCAATCTGCCATCATTGACTTGACGCCCTGCCAGCGGAGAACGACAGACATGATCAGC
>NZ_MDEJ01000218.1 GCF_002940065.1 Xanthomonas populi | reverse complement strand
GCTGATTTTTTGAAGGTATGGTCATCATCCAGTGCGTGTCACCACGGCTACGACTTGGTTGTTCGAGGTGCCCTTAAGTGCACTCTTGAGGGTCGCAGCAGCAGACGAGTGCGATCCGCCACAACGATACTATTGGAATTCACACTGCGTTTTTCGCCATCAGCGTGCGGGCACGGGACCGGACCACCTCGTCGTGATCGTTGGTTCCTCGCTCTATCAATCGAAACTTTTCATCGTCAGGCAATGCCGCCAATGTCGAGGCCGCAGTTAGCGCGGCTTCGCGTATACGGCGACAGGGCGCACCCACGATCAACGCCTCGATAACGTCAGCCGTGTCGCGATTGGCAAGCTGTCCGGCCAGTGCCACGATCGATGCCAGCTTGTGTATGAGCGCAATTTGCGGCATTTCAATAATTCGTCCTTCAGACGGGTCAAAGAAATACTGATCGCTATCAAATTCGCGCTTCTTCGTCACCATGAGGTTGAGAGAGACAGACAATTGCTCCGGTGGAAACTGAGTATGGACGTCCATCTTCTCGTGATATGCCATGACTCGACCGACAGGCAACATCGTGCGCCCGAGAGGTTCCAGATCAACCAATTCGCCAATGTAGCCACGCACCCGGGAAGGATCGTATTGATAAATATCCGTCTCGTAACCGGGACCGTGATATCCCACCGTCATGAACAGAAAATTATGGTCGTGCGTGTTGCGGTAGCTGAAAACCCGCTCCTCTTGAGAACGGAATGTTTGTGACAACCTCAGTGGGGTCCAGATATTGGCACGAAGGAAAAAACCACTGCCGGCTCCCAGAAATACCGACTGTGGCGTGTATGCGGCCAGCGGACCATCGTTTAGGAATCGCTTGATCGCATTGTTGAAGTAGACAGGAATCAGATCGATATCGTTCGCCACACTGCAAAATTGCGGCGCCGATTCTGCGAGACCTTCCGCACAACTGAGATCTACATATTTCTCAACATGCTCAATAAAATCCGCTATCGACAACTTGTCCGTGCTGACTGGATCGACCGTAATAGGCATGGCTCATCTCTGTGAAATTCGATTCAATACCTTTTTTGCCGCTTCCCGTACATGCAGATGGGGGTCGCCTGCCGCAAGCTGCAGCCGTGGCATCAGTAGTTCCGGCGCCACATATCCGAGCGCCTGCATAGCTGCCCAACGAACAAAGTGCTGAGAATGATCACAAAGATCCAACAATGCCGGCACACCGGCCCGATTTTTCATGGCCCCGAGAGCTTGTACCATCGACACTAGCTCGGAGTCGATGGGATTGGCGGAAATGGCCTGTCACGCCTCCCCGGTTTGACGATGAAACGCCCATTGTAGTGGGTGATGCACAGTCGAGGTAAATTTTACCGTCAGGACAGGTGCCTGTATCACCACGTCGAACAGATTACTTCGGCTGTCGATGACGATGAGGTCGCCCGGCTCATGGACGCGCCGCACCCCAGGCTCAAGTCGTATAGATGGATCGAACGTACCAATTTCGATATCGCAAGGCATAAGGTAGTGATCTGCCGTGAGCGATTTTCGCCCCACGACCGCAACGATCATGTGCTGCGGCATCGTGTAGACGAACTCCGAAGAATGGGAGTATAGGCCAACTCTCAGTTGCCACTTCGGCCCACTTGCTACAACCAGATAGTTGGGCTCCCATGTATGGCACTGGTAGCCCGGATCATTGGCGATCTTCTGTAGCTCTCCCTCAGCCAGCCATGACAAAACGTCGGTCTCACACAACAGACCTTTCAGCTTCCCATCCATATTGAAAAAACCAGCATGATAGTCGCTAGCCATTCGGCTGTTTGCTTCTTCCGCGAACTCGAGAAGCTCTAAATGCTGCTTCATGCCATGTCCTGCCGCGATCCTTGAAATATTAATATGCAGGGCATCTTCTCCACCCTTATCTCCTTATCTTTGATTAGCCCTATTTAGCCCTGAGCCTCAGTCATATTTCAGGCATTGGGCCACATAGCGCGCTATTTTCCGAAGCTTTCCATTTTTTCGACCTCAACCGTAGAGGAGATTCCCAATGTTGTCAACATATCTATGTCAAGGTAACGCGTTCCCGATTTGAGATCGTGCCTTGCTATTTTTTTCCAATCCGATGAGTCTCATCCTAATCCGGAAGTACTATAGCGATCGCCTCGCCCGCTCACTTTCGCCACAACGTCACGTCCATGTCCATGATGAACACATCCACCGATCTACTGAAAGAACTCCGTATTGATCGCAAATCACCGCGTGACGCGTCACCTTCGCGGCGCGTGCTATGGATAGTCGTAGGCGTGGTGGTCGCGCTACTGGTAGTGGCGGGCCTGCTGCTGTTGGACCGCGCGCGACCGGCAGATGTGCAGACCGCACCGGTGGTGGCGATCAGTGGCGGCAGCAGTGCATCGGTGTTGGATGCATCGGGTTATGTGGTGGCGCGGCGCATGGCAACCGTCTCCGCGCAGGTCACTGGCAAAGTGCGCGAGGTGATGATCGAAGAAGGCATGCGGGTTGAACAAGGCCAGGTGATGGCCACACTCGACCCGCTGGATGCCGAAGCGCAGCGCACGCTGTCTGCATCGCAGCTGTCGGCTGCACGCAGCCAGGTCGACAACATGCAGGCGCAACTGGCGGTAGCCAATGCCGATGCCACGCGGCTGCAGTCGCTGGTCGGCGCGCAACTGGTGTCGCGCTCGCAGTACGAACAGGCCACCGCACAACGCGACGCCTTGCGTGCACAGCTGCAGAACGCGCAGCGCAATGTGCGCGTGGCATCGGACCAGTTGGCGATCTCGGCGATCCGCTCGGACTTCAACGTGGTGCGCGCGCCGTTTGCCGGTGTGGTCACCGCCAAGGCCGCGCAGCCCGGCGAAATCGTCTCGCCGTTGTCGGCCGGCGGCGGCTTCACCCGCACCGGCATCGGCACCATCGTGGATATGGATTCGCTGGAAATCGAAGTGGAAGTGGGCGAGTCCTACATCGGCCGCGTGCAGCCGAAGATGCCGGTAGAAGCGGTGCTCAACGCCTATCCGGAATGGAAGATTCCCGGCGAGGTGATCGCGATCATTCCTACCGCCGACCGCGGCAAGGCAACGGTAAAAGTACGCGTGGCATTCAAGGTCAAGGACCCGCGCATCTTGCCGGAAATGGGCGTGCGGGTGAGCTTTCTGGAACAAGCCAAACCGCAGGAAGCCAGCAAGCGGCCGGGCGTGCGCGTGCCAGCGGCGGCGCTGGTCGAACGCGACACGCGCACCGTGGCGTTCGTGGTTGGTGAGCGCAACACCGTCAGCGCGAAGACGGTCACTACCGGGATGGTGATGGGTGAGGACCGGCAGGTGTTATCGGGCCTGAGCGCGGGCGACAGCGTGGTGCTGGATCCGCCGCAAAGCCTGAAAGACGGCGACACGGTGGTGGAAGCAGAACCGGAGGCTGCCGAGTAACTGCACCGGCAACTGCGGTAAAACGTGGGCAGCGACGCCGCTCAGGGGAGCGCGGCGCCCACCTTGGCAGCCGGTTGTAGATGCCAGTCGCTGCGCCTGGATAGCACTGCGGTTGAACAAGGCGCAGCGAATACGCACCAAAGAACGCGATGTCGATCTTGATCCTGAGGTATCCCCACGTTTTTCAGCCCATGACCATCTGGTTGTAGACGTGTTCGGGCAGTGTGCGTAATCGCTCC
>NZ_MDEJ01000217.1 GCF_002940065.1 Xanthomonas populi | reverse complement strand
ATGCGCGCACTTGTTTCTACACGATCCGGGTGCAACCAGCTGATCTATCTCGGGAAAACGTGGGGAAACCTCAGAGTCCGGATGGTCGGTGTGCATGGTTGCGAGCACTGAATTGCGTCGGGTTGTCGGATGACGCAGCGTTCTGAAAGCACACGATCAACTCGGAAGGCGCGGCGTCCTGCGGTGGTCGTCGATGCATGAGCACACGACAACCGCAAAATCAGCGTTTCAACAGCCCAAGCAACGCCTCAGCCGCCTTCTCGGACGACGCAGGATTCTGCCCCGTCACCAGCGTGCCATCGGTCACCACATGCACGCCCCAATCGGCGCCCTTTTCGTAGCGGCCGCCAAGTTCGCTCAGCACGTCTTCGACCAGGAACGGCACGATCTTGGTCAGGCCGACGGCCTCTTCTTCGCCATTGGTGAAACCGGTGACGCGGCGGCCATCCACCAACGGCTTGCCATCGCGGCCCTTGACCCGACGCAGTACGCCCGGCGCGTGGCAGACCAGAGCGTGCGGCTTATCGGCAGCGGCGAAGGCTTCGATCAATGCGATCGACTGCGCATCTTCGGCCAGATCCCACAACGGTCCATGGCCACCGGAATAAAACACTGCATCGAAGTCTTCGGCGTTTACGTCCGCCAGGCGGTGCGTACTGGCCAATGCCTGCTGCGCGTCGGAATCCTGCTTGAAGCGCTTGGTGGAATCGGTCTGCGCGTCAGGCTCGTCGCTCTTTGGGTCCAGCGGCGGCTGGCCGCCCTTGGGCGAAACCAGAGTGATGTCCGCGCCAGCGTCCTTGAACACGTAATACGGCGCGGCGAACTCTTCCAGCCAGAAGCCGGTCTTCTCGCCCGTATTGCCCAGTTGGTCGTGGGAGGTGAGCACCATCAGAATTTTCATTGCAAGCCTCGTGTCGTTGCCCATCTCGGGCGAAGCGATCAGTGTCAGGCTCAGCCCGTTGCAAGATCGTGGAGAACGCGTCGGCGCGATGCATACGGTTCAGTGCAATTGTTCAACGGCGCTACTCGATCACAGGCGGCGTCAGCGGCGCGAGGCATTGGCATATGGGGCGTAACCACTGCATCGCGGCACGTGGTTGCGCTTACTCGGCGCCTGTTCGTCGCCTATTGCAGAGACGCTCACACATTCATTGCAGGCGGCTGCAGCTGATCCATGCGGATGCGATTGGCGAACAACGAAAACGCCAGCATGCCCGCCAGCCCGCTGACCCGGCTCACCCACGGCGGCAACCAGCGCGGCGCGACCAAGACGCCGCTGTCGAAAAAGGGCGCAAAGCGCGCCACATCGCCCAGCGCCATCTTGCCGGCGAACAGATACCGGCACAGTTGCAGCTGGTCGCGCTGCAAGGAGTGCCGGAAGAACGTATGCACCGCCACCAGGCCACGCAGATACACGGTGTCCTTGGTGAAGGCGCCCCCCCCCCCCGCAGGTGGGCACGCCGCGGAACACACGCTGCGCCGAGGAAAAACTTTCTACCGCGCTCTGCCCGCCGTCGGTGAAATAACGAAATATCTCGATGAAATCTGCGCCCGAGCGCGCCAGCGCGATCGCCTCGATGCGCAGGCTGATGCGCTTCATGCGCTCGATGTCGATGCTGCCGGTGATCTGCTCGGCAAAGGTCGCCAGCCCTTCCTGGGTTGCCGTCGTGCGCGGCGAAGAGATACCCAGGCTGGGCAGATGCACCTGCGCGCGCCCGTTGAGCGCGGTGAGCGAATGCACCAGGGCTTCGTGATGGAACAACTGTGCGCGGTCGTAATCGCTGAAGGTGGCGCCAGTGCGTAGGCGGATGCGGTGCGCACCGGCGGCTGCCTTGGCGAGCAAATCGGGGTCCAGCGTGACCGTGATGACGCGGCCTTCGAAGAACGCATCCAGATCGTTCTGCAACTGCATACGTAATGCCGTCGCCGAAACCGGCACCCGTTCTTCCGGCGCGAGCAGTTCACGGTCCAGTTCCTGCGCAATCTGGATGAAATGCCGCGCCGCCTCGCGCGTGGTCGGGCCGTTGCCCGGCATCGGGTCGTCGGGCACACCGAACAGTTGTGCCGAGTAATCGCTAACCGCGGTGGTGCCCAGCGATTCCAGCAGGCCGGCAGCCAGGCCCCAGCTATGCGCCGAGTCGATCAGATACGCGCCCAGCGGATGGTGCGGATCGGCGGCTTTTGCGATCGCCGCGAGCTCGCGCCGGGTATCGCCGAAGTCCAGCGCCGGATACTCCACCTGCGGCAGCGCCGGCTGACCACGCGCCACGCCCTGCAGAAACGGCTCCTGCAGCGAGCGCGGCCAGCTTGCCAGGGCCAACAGACGCACGCCGCGCACCGCCTTGACCAGGCGCACATCCAGCGCCGCGTGGTGGACGATGTCCGGCGGCGCCTTGCGCAGCGGCATCTCAGCGGCGCCCGGTGCGATCGACGCTGGCAGGCCGCCGGCCCGAGCCCTTGCCCCGGTTGTTCTGCGCGAGCCGCGTAGCGAGCTTTTCGGCCGCGGCGGCCACTTCCACGCGCAGCTTCATGTAATTGGCAACCCGCTCCGGATCCAGCCTATCGGCCTCGATCGCCGCACGTACCGCGCAGCCGGGCTCGGCGATATGCGCGCAATCGTTGAAGCGGCACTGCGCCGCCAGCGCCTCCACATCCGAGAAACCACCCTCGGCCAAGTCTTCTTCGCCGGTGGGCTTGAGCTCGCGCATGCCGGGCGTATCGATCAGGCAGGCACCGGACGGCAACGGAATCAACGCACGATGCGTGGTGGTATGCCGGCCGCGCGAATCGTTCTCGCGCACCGCATTGGTCTTCATCTTCTGCGTGCCGAGCAAGGTGTTGGTCAGCGTCGACTTGCCGGCCCCCGACGAGCCCACCAGCACTGCGGTGCGGCCATCGCCCAGCCACGGCCGCAGCGCAGCCACGCTCTCAGGATCCTTGGCATTGATCGCGCGCAACGCGATGTTCTGCGCTTCCAGTTCCTCCAGCACCGCCAACGCATCCTCAGCGTATTCGGTCTGATCGGCCTTGGTCAGCACCACCACCGGCTCGGCACCGCCGCCGCCGACCAGCAGCAGATAGCGCTCGATGCGGCGCGGATTGAAGTCCGCATCCAGCCCGCACACGATGAACACCGTATCGATATTGGCCGCGATCACCTGCTGGTGGTAATGCTCGCCGGCCGCGCCGCGCTTGATCGAGGTGCGCCGCGGCAGCAAGGCCACGATGCGCTTGCCCTCCATCAGCACCCAATCGCCCACCGCCGCCCGCTCATGGCTGGGAAACCGCGGCCGCTGCCACTCCGGCAACGACTCCGCTTTGAGACTGGCCTCCGGCGTATCGGCCACCACATAGCCGGTGCGGTGCTGCTCCACCACCCGCGCCGGCACCGCCTGCGGATGCGCGGCAAAGACCGCCTGCCAGGCTATGTCCTCAGGAGGGCCAGGCCAGGGCCAGCCGATGGATTGGAGGGTGAGGTAATCGGGGGAAGGCGTGTTCATGGGGAAATTCTAGTCTGAATCCCGGCAGCGCTACCCAACCTACCCCGATACTAATGTCGATCTGCGCGGCAAGCCTGTAGAGGCAAACAAAAAAGCCCCTCATGCTCCAGCACGGTGGAATGCCACAACATTCTTAGTGGCCTCAGGTGGTCAAAAAAAGCCCCGCGTAAGCGGGGCTTTTTTAGGGCCTGTTAACACATACGAAGCCCTTCAACGATCAGGACGAAGCTCAGGAATCCGAGGAACATGACGTCGAGCTTC
>NZ_MDEJ01000216.1 GCF_002940065.1 Xanthomonas populi | reverse complement strand
AGCGGGGCGGGGTGTTTGGCTTGTGGGCCTTAGCATCCTTTCCCTCTTGCACGGCTTCGCCGGCGGGATTAGGATGGGGGTATCAATTGTGCCCCATTGCTCTGGTGTTCCCGCCAGACCAGTGATGAAAAAGCCGCCCTTGCCGGGGCGGTTTTTTCGTTTTCGGGGGGGTCTACTGCGCTAGCAGCAGTCCGCCCCGCGTTGTCATATCGCTGCCAAGTATCGGCGCGCGGCCATTAAACCGCAAGCAACTTCCGTGTGCACACACATTGCACACCTGTTTGATGTGTGCTTTTGCGCGCTGTTATCACGTCGTCGGCTCGGATCGATCACTTTGGCGCTGGATACGCTCGTAGACTTCTTCGCGGTGGACGGGCACGTGTGGCGGGGCGGCAATGCCGATGCGGACCTGGTTGCCTTTGACGCCCAAGACCGTCACGGTCACTTCGTCGCCGATCATCAACGCATCGCCAATGCTGCGGGTGAGAATGAGCATGTGGGTTTCCTGCAGGAGTGTGGGAATGATGGAAGCACCGCTGCGCTGCTTCCAGCTGCCGGCCAGCGCGATGCATCCAAGGACATACGTCGCATTACGCGCCTTCGATCGATGCCGGCGCACGCACAGGGAGCGCGAAGTCAGAGGCCAGCTGGCTTGCCGCCTCGGCAGTGAGGATGTAGTACCCGCCGGCAATGACCAGCGCAGCCAAGCTGTCGGACACCGCTGCCGGCGAGAGGATGAAGACATCGAGCGCGGCCAGATCGTAGACGGTGCAATACGCAGGGCCTGCAGCATCGCCGATGCGCTTGGCCAAGTGCACGCCGAATTGCGGCCGACCTGACTCCACTTGACTGCGCACGTGCAGCAGTAGCCCCGGATGCGGGGTTTGATAGCTGCCAGTGCGCGCGTGCACGTGGTTGGATCTGCTGTATTCCATGTGTCGTTCCTTCGCAAGGCTCATGGTGTGCACAACCATTGCACACCATGAGCGAAAAAAAAAGCTGCCGCCGCAGCCGCGCGTTGATTACGCGGATCTGCGTGCGATCCAGATAAGGCCGAAGATCCCAGCGACAATATCGTGATGCTCCAGGAGGTGACAACGGGGCGGCAGCGTGCCGCACTAGGATAAATCAAGCGTAGCTTGACCAGTATTACGGGCGGCCGTCCCACGGGTGGGCATAGCTGCTGCTCGATAGCTTGACGCTGTTGCGCGGGTTGACGCGCTTGCGGATCGGCTCGCCCCTGTAGTTGCCGGGGAGCGGGGTGGTGGTGCCGGACATGTGGCCGGTGTCATGTCGCTCCTGGGCCAGCTCGCGCAGGGTCACGGTGCGGTTCTGCACGGCAGTGACTTCGTAAAACTCCACGTTGGTCTGCTCGTAGCCGTAGCTGGACACCAGCACGGCCCCCACTTCCAGCGTGTGCGGTCGCTTGGCCTCGGCGCGGCGCTCGGCGTGGGCGTCGGCAACGCGCTGCCGACGCTCGGTGAAGCGGACGATTTCACGGTCGGCCTCGGCCTGCGATCGGAACGAATAGCGGTCCAGCTTCAAGCTCTTGCCGTGAAACGTGGTCACGATGATGCGGCCGAGTTCCTCGGCCACGTAGTAGCGCGAGCCGTCCGGCAAGTCGTGCGCCTGGTGGGCATAGCGCGGGCCGGTGAGGTCATCGCGCCACTTAGCACGCTCGGCGGGGGTCAGGGAGGCGGGGTGGGGTAGCTTGCGCATGGCGGTGTGTCCTGGTCAGTGCTGGGGGGGGTGGTCAACAGCGCAGCGGCGGCGCGGTCGTGGTCGGCTTGTTCGGTGAGTGCGGTCGCTTTGCGTGCCAGCTCGTGGGCGCGGAACAGGCTGCGTGCGCCTCCGGCGGGCAGCTCACGCAGCTGCTGGGCTTCGCGGCGCAAGCGCGCCGCATGCGCTCTGCAGGCGCGCTCATGGCGGCGGTGATCGGCAATCAGCGCACGCACGTTGTCGGCGGCAGTCATGCCGCACCGCCGACACGATCCAGAAGCCTGCAGCGCTCGCACTGGATCGCAGGCAGTGGCGGCAGCTCGGCGCAGCACTGGCACAGCGTGGACCGCACGAAGTCGGTCAGCTCTGCGAGTACGGCGCGGGCGTGGCGCAGTCCGGCGTCAACACTCAACCCGTGGATCTGCTTGGTGGTCTTGGCCTGGTCCATCGTCGGTTCCTCGATCGTTCCGGCCCGTGGTGTGCAATACCATTGCACACCACTAGGCAAAAAAAGGGGTCAGTCTTCGGTGGGCTGCATGATGGTGATGACCGGCTCGGCATCGTCGCCGGGGCCGATGTGCATGTGGAGGGTCACAATGCGGGCCTGGTGGCCTCGGCCCTCACGGGGCACCCGATGCAGGGCGAACGGCACGCGGTTGGCGTCACCGCCACGGGCGGCGAAGTTGCGCGCCATGAACAGCACATCCCACAGCCGGCCTTGCTCGTCCTGCGGCACGTGCTTGCGCTTGGTGTCGTCCTGGCTCCATGCCACGCAGTCGGCCCAGACGGCCCGCGTGACCGCGACCGGCATTTTAAAGCCGGCCTCGCGGGCGAGGGCAGACACGTCCACCAGGTCGCCGTCCTCCAACAGGTTGGCGCGGGTGTGGGAATGGATGATGTCGGACGCTGTAAACATGGCGGTTATCTCCGTTGGCTTCTGCAAGGTGTGCAATGTCTTTGCACAACTCCATATTAGCCAGTTGCATGCAAGCATGCAAGCATGTGTGCATGCACACACTGCGTTCTGCGCATGGAACACCCTGCGTTCGATATCGCTCAGGGGGTCGGTGCACCTGGTCGATCGCTGCGCCTGGTCCCCGGCAACGCTCTGCCCAGCGCACCGCCCGAAGCTCGATCACGTGACAAGGCCGGCATGCATGACCAGGCTGCACACATCACCCTGCAAACCCGCTTTTGCGATTGGCCGTCGCCGGCAGCGCCGTCACGTGCGCACGCATGCAACACTTCGCTCCATCACTGGCGAGTGCGACACACATGCAAGAGCAAGAGGCTCCCGATGACGAATGCCCAATGTGCGGAGGAGTCGGCGGCTGGCCTGGCGTCACTGAGCGGGTCGAGTGCAAACAGTGCAAGGGCACCGGCAAGAACATGCTGCCGCCGCCCGATGCCTGGGTGGATCTGCGGCACTGAGGCACAAAAAAGCCGCCGGGATCTCCGACGGCTTTTTGCTGGTGGGCGAGTTCTGCCCCTGCCCGGTTGGTTTACTCCGGCAAGATCCAATCTTCGCCCTTGTCCCTCGGTTCGCGCTTCTTCACGATCAGCGTAATTTCGCCATCGATCGCCACCGGGACGGTGCGCAGCTTGAGCGTGAATCCCCCGCTCTGATTTGGGAACGCGACACCGCAGCGAAACCACTCGGTGCCTGTTTCGCCGTCACGCTTGGTGTAGGCGTGTGGTGCCACTACATCGAAGCGGTCGCGGTCGCGGTCGTGCTGTTCTGGTGCAGCTGCTGGTTTGGATTCGGTCTTGGCCATCGTCGTCACTATCCTCGTGGTTGGTGTGCCATGTCTTTGCACAACTCCATAGTAGCGCATTGCATACTTGCATGCAATTCTTTGTTCCACTCCTGCAACGTCCTGCGCCCGTTGTCGATCAGACTTCCCCGCACCGGGGTGTAGGGGCTGCGCCCCTACGGGCAACGCTTCACTCGCGCAGTGAACAGGTCGGCGCCGGCAGCAACGATGATCCGCCAGCACGTCCGCAAGATCCCACATCACCCCCTGCAGACCGCCGTTGCTTCTGCTCTGCAGCCTGGCCAGGCGCGCGCCATGCGCAGCTGCAGGCGCTGGTGCACTTCGTGGCCACCTTCAGGT
>NZ_MDEJ01000215.1 GCF_002940065.1 Xanthomonas populi | reverse complement strand
AAGTGCCTGGTGATCGTGGATGATGCACCACACGAAGCGCTCGCCATCGACGTGGAGCGCGTGATTCTCTGGCGACGGGGGTGACGCGCGTACTCGACCGGCTTGCCATCAGACGTGGGTTGCCGCAAGTGATCCGCAATGACAACGGCAAGGAGGTGTGCGGCAAGGCGATGGTCGCCTGGGCGCATGCCCGTGGTGTGCAGCTACGGCTCATCCAGCCCGGCACGCCAAACCAGAACGCCTACGTCGAATCCTTCAACGGCCGGCGACGCGACGCATGCCTCAACGAGCACTGGTTCCCAATGTTGCTGCATGCACGCACCGAGATCGAGCGCTGGCGTCGGGAAGACAACGAGGAGCGTCCAAAGAAGGCCATCGGCGGCATGACGCCCGCCGACTAATCCAAACATCTGGCCAACATCGATATCATCCTCCCCGACTCTAAACCTAACCGCTACTCAGGGCGGGGGACGTCGACAACACCCTGAGCGGGAAGCTGTCTTGAATAGGTTCCAACTAGGAGGAGACCTAAGGATCCTCTGATTAACCCACTTGCGCGAAGCTTAACTTATTGATTTGACTGAGCCGCATGGCGGCGATGCATGGGTTAATCAGACCTTCCCTAGAGGTGACCCTAGGCTACGTATATGTCCAGATGTGAATACCGTAACGCCTGCGTGATACCTGTGCAACCGCAATATGTGCGCAACTGTAAGCTGCCTGCGTCTTTAAACCCCTTGTCCTGTAAGGCTTTGCGCCGCAGGTCCGACATCAAATGCTGTCGGGGGCCTGACAGTTTGCTAGGGGTTTCAACTAGCAAATCGCCTTGCAGCGCCAGTGCGTGGAATCGGCCGTTATGTGCGCATCCGCCCTCGCGCCAATAAGGAGGGTCGGCAGGGGTTCGTGAAAAAGTTCTGTGCTGACAGCGAGTTAGCTCGCTTTTAGCTGTTTTTACACGAATCCATGCCGACCCTCAAGTACATCGACCCCGGCCATGCAGTCGGCGAAGACGGCAAGCGCTATCTGCTCCTGAGCGGCGGTGATTATGTGCAGCTGTCCGACGACGGCTTCAAGGTGGTTGGTACGCCCAAACATGTCTACGACGGCTGGAACTATCCGAAAAGCTGGGACGTGGAAGGCAGCGCGCAGGAAGGCCCCAAGATCACCCGCCCAACGGCTGGTACTACATGACCACGGCGGTCGGCGGCACCGCCGGCCCGCCGACCGGGCACAGGGTGATCACCGCGCGTTCGCGCTCGATCCACGGCCCCTGGCAGAACGCGCCCAACAACCCGATCACCCAATCAGCAGCGCCGACGAACCGTGGTGGTCGCGTGGCCACGCCACCCTGGTGGAAGGCACCGACCAGCGCTGGTGGATGCTCTATCACGGCTACGAACACGGCGTCTGGACGCTGGGCCGGCAGGCGCTGCTCGATCTGGGCGAGTGGAGCCCGGACGGCTGGTGCGTCGTCAAGGGCGGCGACCTGGGTGCCCGTTGAAAAAGCCGAGCGGGCAGGTCTCGCCGCATGGCCTGATCTTGTCGGACGACTTCCGCGCCGGCACGCTGCGGCCCGCAGTGGTCGGTCTTCAACCCGGTCGCCGGTGAAGCCAAGCGCTTGAGCGCCGGCGATGGCGTGCTGCGCTGCAGGGCAAGGGCAGCGCCCCGCGCGATGCCTCGCCGCTGACACTGATCGCGCTCGAGCAGGCTTGTCATTTCGAAGTGCAGATGCGCGTGGGCCCGGGCGTGCAGGGCGGCGCGCTGCTGTTCTACAGCGACAAGCTCTACGCTGGCGTCGGCAGCAACGGCTAACACGTCGTCATGCACCGCTGCGGCGAAGAACGCCCGGCCAGGCTTGCGCTCAGCGGCAAGGGCGGCGATCTAGGGCTGCGCGTCACCAACAACCTCCACATCGTCACCGTGCACAGCAGCACCGACGGCACCATCTGGACCCATTACCCATTACCCATTACCCATTACCCAGTACCCAGTACCCAGTACCCGGCGCAGATGGAAGTGTTCGGCTATCACCACACGGTGGCCGGCAAGTTCCCGGCACTGAAACCGGCGCTATATGCCGCCGGGCAAGGCCAGGTGGAGTTCCGCAATTTCCGCTACCGCGCCGTGGACTGACCGTTCTGCCTGCCGGGCATGCCGTCGCGCATCACGCCACGGCGTCTTGGTGATGGCGGATTCGGGACATCGGCAAGTCTGCGAAGGCTTGCCGGCCCGCTGGCCGGTAGAATCCAATCAACTTGAATGGTTGACCGCTATGCCAGCCCGCAAGATGCCTGAAGAGGGAATGCCCGGCCTGCCGAAGGGCAAGGTCGCCACGATCAACGACATCGCCCGGATGTCCGGGGTGTCCAAAAAGACCGTCTCGCGGATCATCAACAATTCGCCGCTGGTCCGGCAGGACACCCGCGAGAAGGTCGAAGCGCTGATGCGCGAGGTCGGCTATTCGCCCGACCCGCTTGCGCGCGGGCTGGCGTTTCGGCGCTCGTTCCTGATCGGCATGGTCTACGACAACCCCACCGCGCAATACATCGTGGACATGCAATACGGCGCGCTGGACGCGCTGCGCGGCTCCAGTTTCGAGCTGGTGGTGCACCCCTGCGACAGCCGCAGCCCCGGCTATATCGAAGGCGTGCGCCGCTTTGCCCAAGCGCAGAAGCTGCACGGGGTGATCCTGGTGCCGCGCGCCTCCGAAGATCAGGCGCTGGCCGACATGCTGGCCGAGATCGGCTGCCGCTACACCCGTATCGCCTCGGTCGCGCTGGACACCACCTCGCAGACGGTTATCACCCACGACCGCGACGGCGCCGCCGAGGCCGCCGATTACCTGCTCTCGCTCGGCCACCGCGACATCGCCCTGATCACCGGCCCCAGCGCCTACCGCTCATCGATCGAACGCACCTCCGGGTTTGCCGACGCCCTGGCCCGGCGCGGCATCGAGCTGCCGCCCGAGTGGATTGTTGAAGCCGGCTACACCTTCGAATCCGGCGTCGCCGCCGCCGAGAAGCTGTTGCTGGGCAAGAAGCGCCCCACCGCCATCTTCACCGGTAACGACGAAATGGCCGCCGGCACCTACAAGGTCGCGCTGCGCGCCGGCATCAACATCCCGCGCCAGCTCTCGGTTGTCGGCTACGACGACAGCTCGCTGGCCTCCCGCCTGTGGCCGCCGCTGACCTCGGTGCGCCGCCACACCCGCGACACCGGCCGCACTGCCGCCGCGATGCTGATCCAACCGGATAACGCCCCTCAACTCCCCACCGCCAGCGTGCACCCGCACCTGATCGTGCGCGATTCCTGCCAACCGCCGGAAGATTGAGCAACGGACGCTTATCACTACTGCCAACGCCTACGCGAGCGACTGTGAGTCCCGCGATTGGCTGTACGTTAGGCGCGGTCGGCGCTGCCCGGGACGGCCGCCCTTGTCATGCTCGCGCCATACTGCCCGGCGCCGTAGGATAGGCTCACCATAACCACGAGCATGAATTGCCGTCATTCGAATTTCCATATTTTCGATGTAGCATTCATTTCAATCCATCTTCAGGACAGGCAATGGTTTCGCGCAGAAAGTTTCTATTTATCTCAGCGGTATTGGTTTTGGCAGGGTGTCAGGGGAGTAAGCTTAGACTAGGTGGTCCAACGAGCTTGAGAATATGTGTTGCCTCGGATCTGCATTTTGGACAACCTGATACGCCCTACGAATATTTTGCAAATGATTTTATCAATTCTAGGAGCCTCTAAAAAACCCATCAATCTGCCATCATTGACTTGACGCCCTGCCAGCGGAGAACGACAGACATGATCAGCTTGTTTGCTGGTGAAGAA
>NZ_MDEJ01000214.1 GCF_002940065.1 Xanthomonas populi | reverse complement strand
TGATCATGTCTGTCGTTCTCCGCTGGCAGGGCGTCAAGTCAATGATGGCAGATTGCTGGGGTTTTTAGAGGCTCCTTCAAGTAATGGCTTTGACCCGGTCATCTTCATTGAAAGCTGGGTACAGGCGGACAGTACTTCGGAGTACGATGCGGCGGGTTGCCCGTCCGGCTGGGGTGCCTACGAAGACAACAATTGCATTATTAACAGCGAATCGGTGCGAGTGCCTCTGGTGCCAGTTTCGGACATCGCTGGCGTCAAGCTGACCGGTTCTGCGACCTCGGGGGGCGTGGATACCGTGTTGTTCTCGGTGAACGGAAGGGCCCACAGCGTGAGTCAGCGCGCCTCTACGGTGGATATCAATAAGATCTGGCGCATGACCGAATTCAACATCTTCGGCAACGGCGCCAGAACTCAGACGGTGTCGCTCAATCGCGGCTCGCGCGTCACGGTAAACGTAGCCGTAAACGATGGTACGACAAATGCCCCGACTTGCCTGGGCAATGCCGGCCAGACGTTCGAGCAGAACAACCTGACGCGCGGTAGTTGCACCGCCTTTGGTGGCGTTTCGCCCGGCATTAGCTTTCCTCAAAGCAACTGACTATTTGCGTCTGGGGAGGTTTCGTCCTTCCCAGACGTTACTTGTTCGCCAACGGAGCGCGGTTGTCGCAGCTGCTCCAGTAACTGTTCCAGCGTGCCCAGACGTACCGTGGCCCGCAAGGTGTCCGCCTCGGCGTGTTCCCGGCGCTGGCGCTCTTCGATCAGATCGGTCCGCGCCGCAGCGAGTTCGGCGTGCAAGCTTTCCAGCGCTTGGACATCGTCGGTCCAGCGCGCCTGCAGGCCTCGGTGCTCGGCGGCCGTCAGGCGCAGCGCGTCGCGCTCGCGCTGTTGGGCGTCGGCCCGCTGGCGTGCCTGCGTCAGTTCCCGCTCCAGACGGGTAGGGCGCTCCAGCCACTGGCCATTGGCGCGGTTGAGCTGCATCAGGTGGTGGTTCTTGGCGGTCAAGGCGTCGTTGGCCTGACGCAGGGCGACCTGTAGCGCCTGCACCTGATGGTCGTGCCGTCGCTGCTTGCTCGCGCTGGTCCTTGACGGAGGTGCGGTAGTGCTCCAGTGCTTCCCGGGCGTGGTCGTGCTTTTGTTCCAATGATTTCGCATGGGCGTCGTGCTCGGCCAGGCGAGCGGTCAGGCCGGAAGTCCGCTCCTCCAACTGGGCCAGTTCAACGGCGCGGCCGGCCAGGTCTCGCTTGGCGGCTTCGCCCGCCTCGCGTTCTGTCTCAGAGCGCAGCAGCTGCGTCCTGAGCGAGCCAGCCTCTTGTGCGGGGCCTGCTCAAGCGCTTGGGTGCGCTCCTGAAGCTGCGCCTGGAAGCGCGCCTGGGCCTGCGCAACGACCGAGTCGGCCTCGGCGTGCAACCGCTCGGCGAGGCGGCTGACCAGATCCTGCAGCGCTTGGCTGATGGCGACCTTGGCGCCGGGGCGCTGCCCTTCTTCTTCTTCCAGCTCTTTCAGGTAGCGGTGGATGGTGGTCTTGAGGGTCGACAGAGCTTCGTGTAAAAACAGCTAAAAGTGAGCTAACTCGTTCTCAGCATAGAAATTTTTCACGAATCCCGGCCGACCCTCATATTGGGCGCTCCCGGATTCTTCGCTTGGACATGGACGGAGTATCCAGGCCTGTGACCGTTCCGCAAGGTCATCTACTTCCAGCGCATCACGAAAGGCTCTGCACTGCCAAAGGAATGGATGCGAATGCCTTCGGGCACTCGCTCGTAGCATCCTTGGCTATAAGTGCCATCAGGGCGTTGGACGGTAAGGAGGCTTCCTTGCTGAGAAGCTTGCCAATGGAAAGAACGGAAAGTCCTCACCTTTGATCTCCGACATCTGCATCTGCGCCACCAACTTGCAGCTTGATGTTAGCTTCGTCCAGTTTATTTGGTGCCAGCGTCCACTTGCTTGGCTGCATGTAGCAGCGACGAAATCTGGCGTGGCAGCAGCATATTCTTGATGCGCTCGCAGGCGCCTTCAATATTGGCAAGGGTGGTCAAATTCGCATCCAGCGACGACCAGCGCAGGCTGTCGAGCATGCCCAACGCACGGGCCTGCTGCAGCTGCTGCCCCAGGTGCAAGGTCAACGCGTTGGGGACGTTGGCATGGTCACAGAGCGCATCGGCGCGCTCTGCACCGAGTAGTCAGGAGAGTTCCGGAAAGGGATTTTTCTTGCGCAGATGGCAGCGCAGCGCATGTAAGAACGCCACCTGATGCACCATGATGTCATCGCGCAAGGTGGGTTCGTCTCAGAAAACCGATCGCAAAGTACGGTAGCTGTCTGGCAGACGTAAATCGTCGGTCAAACCGACGGCTTTCGACCGGAAACAGAGACGGCCGCAATTCCTGATTTTGTCGCCGCAAAGCTGCCGATGGAACTTGCACTCGTGAACGGACAGTTGCCTCGAAGCGCAGAACACGCGGCAGTAGCGAGCGCTTCGATCGATTGACGCGAGGAGCCCATCACTGCGAATGCCACAATCCTTGGACTGCTCGCCCAGATCCTTGACAAGGTAGTCGTGGCGTGTGAGCGCTCGGGTGCGCATCACTCATTGTCCGGGACGGGCCGCATGTCGACGTTCAGGCCACAAGCCGCGAGCCGTCGCCGCAAGTGCTCCGACTGATATGGGCCTCGATCAGGATGTCTCGAGTAACGCCCGGACTTGGCCATGGCGTAGACAACGCCTTTCTCTGCATCCCAGCCTATCTCGCCACAGATGCGGAACTTCTTCTTATTTTCGTGGCCCTCGATATCGTTGATGTCCTCTGCGCCCTCGATGAGCGCGGGATGTCCGAGCCGCCGTTCCTTGCCCGTCTCATCACGCCCCTCCAGCAGCGTTTCGGGTGCCACCCTTAGGCGCGATTGCTCGTCGATCGCCAACATGTAGAGCAACCCGTTGTTCTGCATGGCCTCGAAATTGAGCACGGTCTTGAGGTCCACAGCGTTCGGGTTGCCGGCCGGAATCACGTGCAGGTCGGGATTCACCCCGCGCTCCCAGGGGTGGATTTGCGGCCGGGCCTCCTTGATGCGCGCTCCTTGCACCGTGCCCCAGCCCCGGTCAAGCAGGGCTTCATGCGCAGGCAACTCGTCGTGCATAGTCTGCGGATCCACGGAATTCGAACGCAGGCGTCGCTGTGTGGGTGCGTTGATCTCGCTCAGATCAATGCTCTTGCGACCCAAGAAGTCTGCTGGCGTTGGCGGCAATTGTGCGGATCGAAGTGTCCGTGGCGCAGCAGTGGTGGGTTCCGAACGTAATTCTGGGTTGCCTTTTGCCGAGCGATGCTCCGGCAGCACGTTGGCAGTCGCAGAACGAATCACCCCTCGCGGAGAGCGCAATGCAGGAACGTTGCTGGTCGGCTGCACTTGCGGACGGGTCAGCGATGCGAGTGCAGGATTGACGGAAGTAGATGAAGTTTGACGAGCAATAGCGTTTGCTGCGCTGGTCATCGTCCCGGTTTGGTGAGCCTCATGCGCCTGACGGGCGGGCAGCGGACTCGATTCCTTTGAAATATTGCAGCCCATTAGCTCGAGCTCCGTGAAGATTTGATTGATGCACCAGTACGGACGTACCTGCCGCAGATCGGCAGGGCACGCGTCTTTGCCTTATATGTTTAGAAGGTGGCGCGCAGGTTCCTCAATGCGAAGGCGAAGCTCGGAGCGCGAAAAACAACCCAGTTGGCACGGAACCCACCACTGCTGCCGGAGGTTTCCAGTTTAGGGATTCCAGGCACCAAACTTTCACCGCTGCTCGCAGACTCGCGCCGAAACGCAAAGCCATCGGACTTGATTGTGGTAACCCTAGGCGATGTCAGACTGAGGCATGCCTCCGACGTCCCCCCCGCCCTGAATCGCCCCATGATTTCGGGAGGCTCCAACTCTTGAGAAGATGGAGCGATGAGCAAGACAAAGTATTGCCCGGAAGT
>NZ_MDEJ01000213.1 GCF_002940065.1 Xanthomonas populi | reverse complement strand
CGGTCGTGTCCGAATTCGTCCAGGGCGGTCATTGCGCCGGATATGCTGCCGTAGCAACCGTGCGACATGTACGGTTGCTTCAGCCAGAAGAAAGCGTCCACTATGTCCAGCACAACCATCAGGGCCATGACTGGGCTGAGTCGCGCGTGCCGGACGGACATCATAAGACCATCGTCCTAGACCCTTGGGCTCAAGGACCGGCGGTGTTTGCGCCCGACAGCAGATTTGCGGCAAATGCTCAACACACCCAAGAACGCTCCTGATTAGCCCTGACTCTCAGCCGTGAAAATTGCTCGCCGCACGCAGAACCGGCTCTGGACATGGTGTGGATTGCATCATGGCCGTGGCCAGTCGTGGCAGCATGTCGCGCAAGCGGAATCGACGATTAAAACGATAGGCCGCTTCTCCCAGGTAACGCCTCGCGTATTTGCCTTGCGCGATGGCGTGATACACGCCACTGATGGCGCGCTTGAGGTTGCCCAGCACCACGTTGACCCAACGTGCACCGGTCGCTTCGGTCGCGGCACGCCTGCCACCGGTATCGAGCGTGGTGTGCGCGTGACCTGCGTCTTCCAGCCGGCGGAAGCAGGCCAGCCCATCGGGGTAGACCTCACATTCGGGCGCCAGGCGACGGGCAATCCAGTCGTGCAGCGAGGTGTTGTCGAAGCTGCGCACCGGCGCGATCACCACGAAGCTCGGCGCGGTGAAGGCGGTCTCGGTCTGCACCGCCATCAGGAACGCTTGTTTGTTCTCCGATCCGCGTCCGGCCTTGCCNGCCGAGATAGGCATCGTCGATCTGCACGAAGCCGGCCAGTTTCCGCGTGGCTTCGCGCTCGGTCATGACCTGCATGATCTTGTGCTTCATCCGCCAGGCGCGCTTGTAGTTGATCCCCAGATGACGCATCAGCTCCCGTGTGGCCATGTTGGTCTTGGTCGAGGCCAACAGGTGCAACGCCAGCATCCAGGTGCGCAGCGGCAGTTTGGTGCCTTGGAACATCTCCTGCGACTGGCGGCTGAAGGTCAGGGCTAATCAGGAGAACGCTTGGCCTTGAATGCCAAGGACGGAGATGATATTGCCGCCAAGACGGCCGCAGGCGCGCTGTATCTTCTGGAAAACTGCCTCTCCCTGGCTGAAATACACCTCAAGAGACTGAAAGCCCAGGAGTTCCATTGCGCGCCTGAGGAAGTATGGCAACCGCAACCTGTGGTGAGCGATGCGTTTCGTAGACGGGTTCGGCAAGGTCTGGCGACATTGACCAACTCTTCAGAGCTTGGCTTGTCGCGGTCAGGGCAGAGCAGCAAGGCTTTGAAGAAGATGTCCATCAAATCGGCATTCGCACTGGGTTTCGGCAAGAAAGCAGCAAGCGCAGCTGCCGAAGACATTGCCGCTGCCGCATATCAGCTGGGCGAGCAGAGCCAGTAACCGGCGCTGGACCCAACCATGGGGGTGGGTCACATCAGTCCCGGACTCTAAACCCAGCCGGTACTCAGGGCGGGGGACGCCGAGCCAAGCATTTTTCACAAACTCCTGCCGGCACTTTTGAGCGCAATCTATTCATTACCGGGCTTGGGCGCGATCAGTTCCTTCTGCTCAGGTAGCGGACCAGGACGGAAGCGCCCTCCCGCTCGCGCTTGCGACACGGCAAACTGCACATCATCTTCAGTATCGGACTGACTCCTAATCGAGCTTTGCCTCTTCAATCCTTGCAATACACCCTGTGCCTCCCGATGAGTCGCCGGCTCTTGCGTCGCTTGCTCATTCGTGGTCCGACCAGCGTGTTGCTCGACAACATATTCGCTCGCCTTCCCACTGGCACCTGTGATGTGACGTTGAAGTATCCCATATAAGAACTCCTACTTTAGAGTGCGGGCTGCCAACTCCTCACGAAAAGCGTAAACCTGCTTTCGCCAAGCGAAAAACTCTGTGGACTGGCGAAGCTGTGCCCAGTGATCGGGCGCAGCTGAAAACTAAACAACGCGCCTGGACCTCGTGGGTAAATGTGCTGCCGTGTGTAAACCCACCACGTTGTTCAGTGGGATGTGGATCCGGGAGATGGGGGGAGGTCGGTGTGCGAGGCTGCCATGGGGTCGATGCCGCCGCAGGCGTCATGATCGGCGGGGCCACGACGACGGCCAGTGCAGCCACGCTAGAGTAGGCTACCCACTGCGTCGAGTCGGTCAAATTTCAATTCATCGCGAGGCCTATGCAAAGGGTCGGTAGAACTTCTCGAAAACCCTTTTCCGACAAAAATTTAGCTCATTTTTGGCTGTTTTTTACACGAATCCCTGCCGACCCTCTATTCGGATCCAGGCGCCAGCAAGCCTCGGCCACTCCCCCTGGTCTTGAAGGCCACATCAATAATTGTCTCCACGCGGACCAACCGTTCCCGCGTTTCGATACTTTCCGCCGCCAGCTTTTCAACCGTGCCAGCAAGCACAGTCACGCGCTCGTTCATCACGATCACCTCGCGCAATGCCTTCATGACATCGGTCAAGGTTGTCACTGCATTTGCACCTTCTGAGCTCGAGCACGTGCAGCCTTCTCGGCGTTGGCCAAGTCCACCTCATGGGTACTTAGACGCGCGAAAGCGCTAGTGAGTGCCTTATTTGCCTTCTCAGTAGATGCCCGCAGCTGGTCCAGAAGCGGACCCATATCCTCACCTTCAAGAGCTTGGCGCCGGATGTAGTCACTAATGGTCAACCCTGCATTGCGGGCGCGTTGCTGAAGCATGCGCTTCTGCGCAGGCGTCATTACGACCGTGATGCGTTCAGTGCCGTTGGCTTCGCGGGTAAGAGGGGCAGGCATGTGGGCTCTCCTGGGATGCGATATTTTTATCATAACTAGCCGGTAAACGGAAACGCCTGGACTAGAGGGTCGGCAGGGATTCGCGTAAGAAAACAGCTAAAAGTGAGCTAAATAGCTGTCAGCAAAGGTTTTTTACACGAATCCCTGCCGACCCTCGGGTGCGTCTGCGCAGCCGACGACCAGCCCAAGCCTGCTCAGGCGCACCCGGACCCGGACCCGGACCCGGACCCGGACCCGGACCCGGACCATCGGCCCCCGGTCCGGCAAATGCGATTCCTACCCTCAGAAGGGCGTGAGCAACAGCTAATGACGTGCCGTGTCCAAATACTTGTAGATGTGATTCAGCGCTATCTCGATGCGGCTGTCCGCGTACTCCAGGAGCTCGATGAATCGGTCGGTGTTTTCTGGGCGAAGAAACGATTCTTCCAGCAACTCACGCGCATCGTCATAGAACTTGATGGCGGTGAGGCAGTCTCCGCCGGCCTGCAGAATCAGATGGCATTCGTGCTCAAGATCCCTCATCTCATCGGGGACTGGATCTGCCGGCATGGGATTCTGCTGAGTTCTAGCGGCCTCAAGCTGACGCGCTATGACCTTCCGGAATCGCGTCGTAGCTCGATTGGCTCGGGTGTAGCGGGCATTGCTTTCGAGGCGCTTCCTTTCTACGGTTTCCGCTTTTGTGACGTGGCGCTCATGCGCCGCAATGCCGATAGCCGCCAAGATCGCAGCCACACTGCCGACGGCCTGAACCCACGCAGCCTGCTCGGAAGCAGAGAGAGCACACCAGCCAATCCAGTCGCAGTTCATGTCACTTCCCTTGTGCAGTGGGGGAAATCATGAAGCGTCGGCATTCAACCGGCAATCCATCTCGCAAGGTTAGGTCGGCCGAGCTACATGTCCTGCAGACCGCCTTTGCTTCTGGGGTTGTAAGCCGGAACCGCCGAAATTTCCGCCACCCGTCCCGAGCGATCACTCGGTAAGTTGCTTGATACGTCCGGCAAGGCGTGCGAACGCTTCGTTCACATACTCCAACGCTTTGGGTCAGTGCCCGTCGCGCGTAAAAAGTCTTTAAGCTGTCCAGATCGGATAGCCATTGGCGGTGCAGGCTGCCCAGCTCGTTGTCGTGTGGCTGGAAGACTTGCAGGTTGCCGCTTTCACGAAACGCTTGGTAACCACGCTCAAGGGTTGCCGCTGTAACCAGCAGTTGAGCTACCCGTGGCTTGTG
>NZ_MDEJ01000212.1 GCF_002940065.1 Xanthomonas populi | reverse complement strand
CCGGTGGGCGAGCGTCAGCAGCTGTTGCGGCCGGCGCAGGCCAACCAGGTGTGGTCGATGGACTTTTTGTTCGACCGCACTGCGAAGGCCGGACGATCAGTGTCTGGTGATCGTGTACGACGCAACGCATGAAACGGTTGCCATCGACGTGGAGCGCGCGATCTCGGGCCATGGCGTGGTGTGCGTGCTGGACCGGCTGGCGCACAGTCGCGGTTTGCCGAAGGTGATCCGTACCGAGCGCGAAGCCTGCCCTAGGGGCACAACAGCAAGGAATTTTGCGGCAAGGCGATGGTCGCTTGAGCGCATGCCCGTGGTGTGCAGCTACGGCTGATCCAGTCTGGCAAACCGAACCAGAACGCCTACGTTGAATCGCTCAACGGCCGACTACGCGACGCATGCCTCAACGAGCACTGGTTCCCAACGCTGCTGCATGCACGCACCGAGATCGAACGCTGGCGACGCGAAGACAACGAGGACCGACCCAAAAAAGCAATCGGCGGCATGACGCCATCCGCTTATGCCCAACATCTTGCCAACACCGATATCATTCCCCCCCGGACTCTAAACCCGGCCGCTACTCAGGGCGGGGGACGTCGCTGCCGCTGATAACCCACGGTGAGCGTGGTGTTGTCGGTCAGATCCCCTTCCAGCACCGCCATGCCCGACATCTTGTTGTCGTGGTAACGGTCGTAGGAGTAATCGCGGTCCTGCCAGGCCACCACCACACGGCTGCGAAAGCGCCCGTCTTCGGCCAGCGGTGCATTGACGTCGGCCTGCATGCGGCGGAAATCCCAGGTGCCTGCGCTGACCGCGAACGACGCGTCGAAGTCCTTACCCGGGCGCTTGCGCAGCAGGTTGACAGTGGCCGTGGGAATGCCCGCGCCGGTGAGCAGGCCATTGGCGCTGCGGATTCACCTCGATGCGGTCGTAAAAGACCGTGTCGTATTCCTGGTTGGTGGAACCGCTGTAGGTGGGCAGGCCATCGACCTGGAAGTCGGTGATCTGAAACCGCGCACGAAATACAGCGGCCGCTGGGTGTCGTAGAACGACACGTTGACGCCGGTGACATTGCGCATCACATCGTCGATGCTGAAAAGCGATTGCTCTTCCAGCCGCTGCAGCCCGATCACGCTCACCGACTGCGGTGTTTCCTGCAAGGTCAGCGGCAGCCGTGTGGTGGTAGCCGGCTGCGCGCGGCTCACCGCGCCGTTGAGGCTGACCTGGTCCAGCGTCTTGGCGCTGGTTGCGGCATCGGCATCGGCATCGGCAGCGTGAGCAGCGCAAGGCAGCATCGCTAGCGCGCACAGCAAGGCGGCGGACAGCGTGGCCAGAGGAGTGAAAACAGCAGGCATCGGAGGTCTCATCGATCGGTGCGGGCGGAAGTTCCCGCGTGAGAAAGCTGCAGGCACGCGTCAGCTTCCAACTCGGGCGACGGGCTGGCTGGCCCTGCCGGGCTGGCGGATCGACGAAATGAAGACTTGGCCGGACGCGGCCTGATGTTGCGTAAATGTAAATCGGCATCATTTGTTGAACAAGCGCACAAAGCGACGCGGCGCTCGACGATCAGGGGTTGCGTGTTCTGGGATTGAACAACACACCATCCGTCTGCCGACGCCTGTTGCCCTGCCGGGTGGTCCTGCAAGATCCGCAACTGGCTTACGCCAGATGCGACAACGGCAGGCCTTCCGGTGCCTTGACGGTGCGCAGCACGAAGCTGGAATTGACGTCGGAAACGCCGGTCGCGTTAAGCAATCGATCGAGCAGAAACCGCGAGAAATGCTCCAGATCGCGCACCTGCACCTGCAGCAGATAATCCATATCGCCGGTGAGTGCCCAACAGGCCACGACCTCGTCCCAGCCGCGCACGCCAGCGGCGAAATGTTCGATATCGGCCTGGCCATGCTGCTCCAGCTGCACCCGCACGAAGGCCTGCAACCCCAGCCCCAGCGCCTTGGCATCCAGGCGCGCGCCGTAGCCGGCGATGATGCCGGCCGCCTCCAGCCGCTGGGTGCGACGCAGGCAGGCCGAGGCCGACAGATTGACCTGGACCGCCAACTCCGCATTGCTGCTGCGCCCCTGCGTCTGCAGCAGGGCCAGCAGGCGTAGATCGGTGCGGTCCAGGGCGATTGGTTGATCCATATGTTGCGCAGCAGCAGAGAAAGACGCACGAATCTTGCGCTCCAGAGCATTCAGCACGCAAGATTCGCAATCCCGTTGCGCGGCCATCGGGCTAAGGTGAGCGCTGATCATCGGGACCTGCCGCCGCATGAACACCGCACCGCAACGCGTCGAGAATCAGCTCACCGACAAGGGCTATGTGCCGGTCTACACCACCTCCGTGGTCGAGCAACCGTGGGATGGCTACAGCGCCGACGACCACGCCACCTGGGGCACCTTGTATCGCCGTCAGCGCGCGTTGCTGGTCGGCCGCGCCTGCGACGAATTCCTGCAAGCGCAGGATGCGATGGGCATGGACGACACGCACATTCCGCGTTTCGATGCGCTCAATGCGGTGCTGCAGGCGGCCACCGGCTGGACGCTGGTCGGCGTGCAGGGCCTGCTGCCGGAGCTGGATTTCTTCGAGCATCTGGCCAACCAGCGCTTCCCGGTGACGTGGTGGATCCGCCGCCCGGATCAGATCGATTACATCGCCGAACCGGACCTGTTCCATGACCTGTTCGGGCACGTGCCGCTGCTGATGAATCCGTTGTTTGCCGACTTCATGCAGGCCTATGGGCGTGGCGGGGTCAAGGCGCACTGCATCGGCGCCGATGCGCTGCAAAACCTCACGCGCCTGTATTGGTATACGGTGGAATTCGGCCTGATCGCCACCCCGCAGGGGCTGCGCATCTTCGGTGCCGGCATCGTGTCGTCGAAGGGCGAATCGCTGCATTCGCTGGAATCGCCGGCGCCCAACCGGATCGGCTTCGACCTGCAACGCAGCATGCGCACGCGCTACCGCATCGACAGCTTTCAGAGGACCTATTTCGTCATCGACAGCTTTGCGCAGTTGATGCGCGCCACCGCGCCAGATTTCACCCCGATCTATGCCGATCTTGCGCAGCAGGCGCAGGTGCCGGCCGGCGACGTGCTGGACACCGATCGGGTGCTTCAGCGCGGCACCGGCGAAGGCTGGAGTCGCGACGGCGACGTGTGAGCGATGCCTGGATCGGTGCAGGATCGCTGCACCGACTCGACAGCACCGCCAACGCGGACTAAGGTCAAACGTCCCCACATCGCCTTCGCTCAATGGACCTGACGCAGCTACGCATCCGGCGCTTGGAGTTGGACGACACCCGCCTGCTATTTACCCTGGCCAACGGCATCCGCATCGACGAGCCCATCCAGGCGCATCGGCTGTTGCTCAAGGCAGCGCCGCCGCAGCGCGCGCAGTGGCAGATCACCGACGACGGCTTCGGCGTGAACTGGCCTGCGGTGGCGCCACCGACAGCAGACGGGCTGCTCAACATGCCCGAGTTGTTGTGGCGCCGCCGCAGCGCACGCGCGCAAACCAAACTGACCTCGCTACGCGGACGCATGGATGCCTTATCGCCGGGCGAGCGCGAGCTGGTCGCGCTGGCACGGCTGGACGCAGACATGGCCGACAGCGGCTACGCCCGCTACTTCGACCGCTGGGACGCCACCACGCGCACTTACGCGCTGCAAGCGCTGACGGCGATGGGCGCAGCGCAGACGCGGCAGGCGATCGAAGGCCTGGGCGCGGTGTTCGAGCGCCTGGAAGAAGACCCGAATCTGCTAAGCATCGAAGACATTCTCGACGCCATGAACGAGACCGACCGCCAACGCGTAGATGGCTGGCAAGAGGTCTATTACCGCCGCTCAGGCGACCTGGCGCGGTTGGGGCTGACGCATTACGGGGTGGATAAGGCCTGAGCTGTGCAGGTGCGCGCGCTGACGACAACGCGTAACACCTGAACTAGCATGCCGGCCAGATACAAAATCAAAGGAGCCTCTAAAAACCCCAGCAATCTGCCATCATTGACTTGACGCCCTGCCAGCGGAGAACGACAGACATGA
>NZ_MDEJ01000211.1 GCF_002940065.1 Xanthomonas populi | reverse complement strand
TGGTCTTGCCATGGTCAACGTGACCAATGGTGCCGACGTTCACGTGCGGCTTCTTGCGCTCAAATTTAGCTTTTGCCATGGGTGCGTGTCTCGGTAATCGTTTGGAGTTGAAGACGATTGTGTAATGGTGCTCACGAAAGGAATCGAACCTTCGACCTCCTCCTTACCAAGGAGGTGCTCTACCGACTGAGCTACGCGAGCGAGTTTTGCATTATGCCATGCATTTAGGTTCAATGGAGCGGGAGACGGGAATCGAACCCGCACCATCAGCTTGGAAGGCTGAGGTTCTACCGTTGAACTACTCCCGCGCCGGGAACTGCAAGGCACAACGTGAACTGGTGGAGGGAGGTGGATTCGAACCACCGAAGGCGTAAGCCAGCAGATTTACAGTCTGCCCCCGTTGGCCGCTTGGGTATCCCTCCAGCTTTTACTGCCGAACCGGAGCGCGACGAAAGCGATTCGATTCGGGGTGAATTGGCCCTTCATTTTGTTGCGGGAGGCGCCCGGTGTCAACAAAAATTTCGATGAAATCGTCACGACTGAATACGCGCGACGCTCAGCGCCGCCCACCGGATCAGACATTTATCACACGTTTAAACGTTGATCGGTCGGCAAAGGCCAGTGACCGCAAGATTTCGTGGAGAGGTCACGTCATGACTTGTAAGGGAATCGCTGCAAGTACCCCCAGTTGCAGTTCTAGAGGGGACCATAGAGATCATAGGTGTGACCCACCCCCGATTCCAGGGCCACCCGTTTCAGCTGTCCAGGCATCACCAGATACAGCACCACGAGCCGACTCTCACGAAGCGATGCCGCACACGTGCGCAGAAGCTCCGCGCTCCCGGTAAACGTCACGAACCGCGACGGATCGATTCCCGTCACATCCGAAAGCAGCTGGCTGACCGCGAGCGTGACCGAAGGGTTATCGTCGGCGATGAGGCATGAAAAGCGCGATGCGTCCACATGGCTCACATGCTTGCGCCACTCCCACCCCGACGGGCTGCCAGCGACCATCATGGGATGAGCTCCGTGTCCACCATTTGACTCACCGACCGACGCACTACGTCAGTCGGCTGGACCTCTGCACGGGCCCGGGCCAAGCTTGCTGCGGCCGTCATAGATCCGATCCGTGAAAGGGCCCGCCGCGTCGACGAAGTGGAAGAACACCTGGCACCAGATGCCCGATGCCAATGGCTCGCGCCAATGCGGCAATTCGGTGCCCTTGTAGATCAGCGCATCGCCGATCTCCAGGGAAACGGGAACGTCCTTGCCCCCGCTTTCGACCAGGATCGGCCAATCGGCTGGCGCGTGGTGGTGGCCCACGGTCATGGTGGCACTGATCTCGCAGGAATGGTGGTCCACGTGCTTGCGCAGCCGCGACTGCGTGGTGTAGATCCGCGCGAACGAATAGGTGGGCAGCAGCCGCCGGCCGGTGGCGGCCTCAATGACCTTCTGCACGTCCGGCATCCACGCCTCGCTCAAGGCATCGGCATAGCGATCCAATGCGTTGACCTTGTCATAGATGCGGTAGAAGCCCTCCATTCCGACATAGGAGATGTAGTAACGGAATGCGGCATCCAGCTGCGCACGCGGCAGCATGCGGGGGGCCACCACGTACCCCAGTGAATCGAACTGCTCAGACACCAAGGGTCCGGCGGGATCGGCCATCATGATTTCGGCCATGTCATGCTCTCCGTTGCACTTCGTGGGAAACCTCACTGTCGACCACCTTGCCGTCCAGCATGTGTATCTGCCGGTGCGACTGGGCGGCTTGTTCCGGATCGTGGGTGACCATGCAGATGGTCGACCCCGCGTCATTGAGCCGATGCAGCAGCTGCATGACCATCTCGCCATTCTTGGAATCCAGGTTGCCCGTCGGCTCGTCGGCCAGGATCAATCCGGGACTGCCCGCCAGGGCCCTGGCGATGGCGACACGCTGCTGCTGCCCCCCGGACAGCTGCGCCGGGAGATGCCTCATGCGGTGATCCATCTCCACGCGCTGGAGCGCGCTTTGCGCCAGCGCCGTCCGCTCCTGGCGACCCAGGTCGTCGCGGAACGTCAGTGGCAACAACACGTTGTCCAGCACGGACATGTCGCCGATCAGGTTGAAGGACTGAAAAACGAATCCGATCTTGCGATTGCGCAATTTCGACAGCTGCGACGCAGGCAATGCGCAGACATCCTCGCCCTCCAGCAGAAACCGTCCGGACGTCGGCGGATCCAGCAGTCCAAGGACCGAGAGCAATGTCGACTTCCCGCAGCCGGAGGGGCCGGTGACGCTCACGAACTCTCCCGTGTGGATGGCGACATCCACCTCGGCCAGCGCGTGGGTTTCCAATTCTTCGGTGAAAAAGACCCGGCTGACTTTTTCGAGCCGGATGATCTCGTGCGGCATTCTGTGCTCAGGGGGCATTGACACTCGACTCACTCTATCGACATGTCGGGAGGGGAACCCAGCCGCGCCAGGTCGGACAGAATCAGGCGATCGCCAGGCTGGAGACCCTGGACCTGGATCTGTCCGGAGGAGTCCTTGCCGAACGTCACCTGGACGCGTTCGGCGCGGTCATCGGAGACCAGCCGATACACCCATGCACGCTCGCCGGCCAACGCGTTGCGCGGGCGATCGACGAACAGGACGTCCTTGAGCGTCTCCAACTCGATGACCGCATCGACGGATTGATCCGAGCGCAACGGCATGCTGTGCGTATCCGGGAGGTCCACTTCGACCACGATCGCGCCCTTGTCCACGCGCGGATTGACGCGGCGGACGGTGCCGTCGATCTTTCCCGAGCGCGTCGTGACCACCGCGGCCTGGCCTGCGGCCAGTTCGGACGCCTGTGATTCGGGCACCTTCAGTTCCGCGATCAACTGGCCGCTCTGTGCCACCCGCGCCAGCTTGGCGCCCACGTCGACCTGCTGCCCTTCCTCGACCGCCACCTGCTGCACCTCGCCGGCCATGCCGGCCTTGACCTGCAAGGCCGCCACTTCGCTGGCGCGCAAATCCCGGACGCTGCGCAGCTGATCCAACCGGGCCGACTCGGCCGAGGTCTGCGCGGTCAGGAAGGCCTTCTGGCTGGACACTTTCCTCGCGCTGATATCGCGCTGATTACCCATCTCCTCGACCTGCATGGCACTTCGCGCGAAGTCCACCTTGGCGAACACACCGCGCTCGAATGCCAGGGTGTTGGCACGATGCTGGGCCTCTGAAATCTTGTAAGCACTGGTTTTCTCGGCCAGCTCGGATTCGACCTGCAGCCGCTGCAATCGCGTCTGGGCGCGCTTGGCCTGGAAATCCGCTTCGGCTTCCCGGAAGCTCAGTTCGGCCGAACGTAATGCTGCTTCCAGCGCGGTGTTGCTCAAAACCATGAGATCGCGCCGGCCTGGACCCGACTACCCGGCTGCGCGACGATCCGGTCGACCCGCGCCACGGTCTGCGCAGGAATCCAGCGCATGTTGCTGGGCACCAGACGGCCGTTGGCGCGCACGCTCCTCACCAGGTCGCCACGCTGCACGACGCCAACGGAAAGATCGGCACGCGAGACCGCAGGCCGCGCATTGCCGAACCACGACACCGCTAGTACCACACCCACCGCCAGCACCACCACGCCGCCCAGCAACAGGGCACATTTCCGTAATCCGACCTGACGCGGCTTGCTCCGAGCTATGTCCATGGCACCGCCTTGTCCTCGTGACACATCATCTACACACGTCCTAGCGGCTCACCAAACAACGTTTCCTGATTTGGACATGCGCGCTGGCACCATCGAGCACCGCCCGCCTCGTCAGCACACTCCTGTCAATCACGACGTGCGCGCCACGCATGCACCCTTAACATGGCTCAAAACAGGCCACTCACTCCATCTAAGGAAGGTCTGAACAACTCTCAAGACCAAAAAATTTCAGTATCCAGAGCGCCATAACGCGCAAATTGGGTATGTAAGACGAGATTTTGCGCGTATCTGGCGGCTTCAGCTGCCGCCGGACAGCATGATGCTTTGGCCGGCAATCACTGCCGGCGCACCATCCATAGATTGGATAGCGCAAACAG
>NZ_MDEJ01000210.1 GCF_002940065.1 Xanthomonas populi | reverse complement strand
ATTAGGGAAAATTGCTCTGGTGTGATCTCCATACCCGATAGTTTACTCGCTCAGGCCATTAGTGTTAACAGGACCTAAAACGTGGGAAAACCTCAGCCTCTGGCCCCTTAGTTGGGTGACGGTCGGTGATGGAGCATCGCCAGGAAAACCTCGGCAGTAAGCAGATCCTGAGAAATGGCGTTTTTTGATCGGAAGCGGTTGAGTTCTATGGCCACCAACATGCATGCCACGACAGCACCAGACCGCGCGCCGAATCGGCTGTGCCGCGTTTGCAACAACGGCATCGCACAGCGCGCAATCACTCAGTCGGCTCGCGGCCGGTCCGTCCTGCTCGCCGGCACCTGCGCGGGCGCAGCGGATTGGTCTTGGTCTTCGATCTCGGTGATGGTGACGCTGCTGTGGGGCGCTTGCGCCTGCGAACTGGCATCTTGCAGCGCCCGCGCGACGTTCTCGCCGACCACTGCTGCGTAAACTTCCTCGTGCTCGGGGGACAATCCTTCCACGTATCGTGCAATGTCCTGTATCTGTTCCTGCATGTCCTCGGGAGAGTCAGGTACGCGTGTCGCGAGTGGGGTTCCGTCGGGGCCGGTGAATAGACGCTTCAGGCCGCTTCCTGCCATGTTCATCGCCATTTCTGCGCTGCGGGCGATCGGGCCCGGCATCGTCACCGCCATCAGCGACATGATGGCGCCGGCATAGAACTGCGCGTTGGGCGAGGACTCGATCAGGCTCTGGTCGGCGAACGTCTTTGACAATGTCTCTGCGCCCAGCGCAAGCGCGATGACCATGCTGCCGCCGCACATGCCCTTGAAACGTTCCATTGCGTCCTGCCGAGTGGCCTGCTTGTTCCATGCCGATTGCCCCATCACCGCGGTCACGATGCAGGTGTCGCTGAGCAGATTGATCGTACCCAACCGATCCGGTTGGACGAGGTAGATGGTCGAGCCGGTCACTGCGGTGGCCAGTAGCGTCAATGCCAACTTGGAGGAGAAATCCTGGTTGCGAATTTCGCGCGGCAGACTCGGCGTCTGGTTGCCATCGAGCTGCAGTACGCTGGCGAGCCGTTTGCTGCACCTGTCCAGCGTTTCCAGCAGATGCGTGCATTGCATATTCACCGTTCTGGTGAGTTCCTTGCCTGTGTCCTGACCGACGAAGTCTCGGCGCGCCTGCTGAAAGGTGTCGCAGGAGGCATCCACTTGTCCGCGGATTTGCAGCAGCTGGTCGCGCAGCGCTTCATTGATATTGGCAGGCGTCAGGCGGGCGCGCAGTTGCTGCGCCTGGTTGTTCAGACCCGCCGCCTGCGCTGTGGCTGCCCCCAGGCGTGCGCCTTTGTCCAGCATGCTGTTGCCGAGTTTGCTGAGGCTGTTCCACAGGAAGGGTGTCAGCATGATGGCCGTGAAGGTGACCGAAAGGCCTGCGCCATACCCCATATTGTTACTGACCGCCTCGGCTTGCTTGCGCAACGCCGAGTCGCCGAATTTCTTCGGAAGTTCGGTGGCGAGGAACAGCGTGTTGATCAGCACGTTGTAGAGATGCCCTTCGTTGGCCTCGCGGCCCAGCTGGCCTCCGGCGAACGCAAAGGGCAGGCCGTCGGCGCTGGGGCGCAACGCCGAGGCGGACAGCGCGAGAACGCCCTTGGTGGCAGTGGACATCGTGAAGGCGAAGGTTTTTGCCTGCTTGCCCATCAGCGGGCTGGGAACCACGACCGGCCAGAAATTGATGAGATTGGAGATCGATTTCAATACGCGTGAGGTGACCGGTGTGGCGTGATCGAGCGGCTGCATGGCGTTCATTACCGCCTTGATGTCGCCCAGTAACTGCTTGCGCTGATGTGTTCCCAGCCCTTCTGTAGTTTCGATAAGCTCGCCGAGCTGCTGCATTTGCTGTCGACAGGACGACAAGGTATGCGGCGTCATTTTTTCCGGATCCTCACCTTTCAGGATCTCCAGGAACGCTGGATCGTCCGCATGCATCTGCAGCATCGTGCGCAGGTCGGAGAGCGACCAGAGATTGGATGCGGCTGTCGTTACCGCAGCGGACGCTCGCTGAACGCCGCTTGCCAGCGCAGCGCTCGCGCGCGTGGCTAGCGTTGCCGTCGTTGAGGTGTCGGCGCTGCCCTCTGGCGAGGGCGGTTGCGATTCAAGCGAGGGGGCATAGGTCGCAGAGGAACGCCCGGAGGCGATGGTCGATGCGCTGGAGCGGCTGCGCAGGGGGAGCGCTGACAAAGCCGGGTCGACCGGCGTCGTTGCCGACGATGCTGCAGACGGTGAGGTGGATTGAATTGTCACGACTGCTTCGTTGTCCGAAAGCGCGTGCGTTGTACCTGAAGAAGAGGCGCCTGGGGCCTGCGGTTTCATTTGGTCACCATCAATGGTCCGGGGGAGGGGGGGGATGCCAGCCGACATATCTGGCTGGTTGAGGCAATGTGAAGGAACATGTGCGGCCGGTCTTTCGTGGCGCGAAATAGTGTGCTTCCAGCAGAACTTCGAGGCGCATTGTCATTGCGTTGCCATTGTTTTGTGGCCTGGCGATCCGGCGACAGCCAGCTGCGTGCATATGAGCGCGAAGGGCCATGACTGAGCCGGCGGGCCGGCGGCTACGCCCACGCGCGCCAGTTCAAGTGAACCGCCCCTGGAAGTTGGGAGGCTGTTTGGTTTGAGTCACGCCGCTCTGGCGTACCGGGCTTGTTGTCGATAGTAAGAGCGGCTAACAAAACCCAGGAAGAAGCAGTAAGCAGATGATGGAGCATGCAAGCCAGAGCAACGCCAAGTGGAGATCAATGCGGCGTTCAAAGCGGATGCACAGTTTGCTCATGTCTGCGAACCAGGCATGCGTGCGCCCGACGACCCAGCGATGACGGCCCAACCAGCCATTGCGCTCAATCTGCAGCCCAAGCCGACGCGGCGCGAGGTGTTGCTGGCGCAGATGGATCAGGTGGTGCCTTGGTCACAACTGTGTGCGCGTATCGCACTGTTCTATCCGAAGGTGCGCCAAGGCGGCGGTCGTCCGCCGGTGGAAGAGGCACTGTACGAGGTGCCGGCGATGCGGCGATTCGTGGGGAGTGATCTGGTGCGCGAAGCAGCGCCGGACGAGACGACGGTCTGCAAGTTCCGCCACCTGTTGGAAAAGCACGAATTGGCCGAGCAACTGTTCGCCGCGATCAATGCTCACTTGAGCGAGCACGGCCTGCGGTTATCGGCGGGGACGCTGGTGGACGCGACGATCATCGCGGCGGCGGCGTCGACGAAGAACAAGGCGCGTTCGCGCGATGCGCAGATGCACCAGACCAGGAAAGGCAACCAGTGGTACTTCGGAATGAAGGCGCACATCGGTGTGGATGCGGGCACGGGGCTGGTACACAGCGTTGTGAGCACGGCGGCGAACGTGGCCGAGGTAACCCAGACGGCGCATCTGCTGCATGGCACAGAGCAGCATGTGTTCGCGGACGCGGGCTATATCAGGGCGGAGACGTCTGCGCCGGCCGAAGGCCGCACCTTCCGGATTGCGGACAAGCGCAGCAAGGCGAAGGCCATCAAGCACCTGGGGTTGCGCGCGCTCACCGAAGAGCTGGAACTGGCCAAGGCCTCGATTCGGGCGGCGGTGGAACATCCGTTCCGGGTACTCAAGCGGCAGTTCGGTGACGTCAAGGTGCGCGACACGGGCTTGGCCAAGAACGCTTCGCAGGTGACGACGCTGTTCGCGTTGGTCGATCTGTGGATGGCACGCAGCAGGTTGCTGGCGATGGCGTAGCATGCAGACCGCCAAAAGCGGTGTGCGGCGCGAAACGTCGGACGCATCGATCAAAAACCTGGGAGATTTTGCCCTGCATCCGCGCTGCGAGCTGCGCAGCGCCGGCTACGGCTGGTAGATCAGGCACTCCCGAAAGGCATGTACTGGGAGAACGGCCGCTGGTACATGCTTGAAGACCATCCGGAGGGTGGCCGACAAGTGAAGTGCACGGTCACCTTCCGAAATGCTCGCCTCTCTGAACTCCATGCAATCGCAGAATCTCGACTACGGGGGGACGTGCGTGGCACGCTGCGTTACCTCTTCGACCGTTTCCACGAAGCGATCGAATTTAAGGAGCTACAGCCGGACACGCAGAAGGATTACTGATGCGCCCAGGGTTTCCTAGACATCTCATGGCCATGGAAAATGGTCGATTCGGAGGTGTCTATGAGCAGCAAGCGT
>NZ_MDEJ01000209.1 GCF_002940065.1 Xanthomonas populi | reverse complement strand
CGTCTTACATACCCAATTTGCGCGTTACTGGCGCTCTGGATACTGAAATTTTTGGGTCTTGCGAGTTGTTCAGACCTTCCCTAAAACAACTGCCCCTGCGGCGATTCCGGCACCGGTTTGGCAGGCGGAGCAGGGCGCCGAAACTTCCCGGCGTCCAACGGCGGCATCGCGCGCGTATCGAAGCCGGAGCGGCGATGCGCCAGCGCGAAGCGGCGCGCCAGCAGGTCCGCATACACGCCTTGTCCGCGCGTGCGTGCGCCGAAGGCGCTGTCGTAATCCTTGCCGCCACGCAATTGCTGGATCGTGCTCATCACATGCTCGGCGCGCTGCGGGTGATGGGTCTGCAACCAGTCGCGGAACAACGGCGCCACTTCGTGCGGCAACCTTAGCAGCACGTAACCTGCACTGTCCGCGCCAGCCTCGGCGGCGGCCTGCAGAATCGCTTCCAGTTCGTGGTCGTTGATCCACGGAATCACCGGCGCGGCCATCACCCCAACCGGCACGCCAGCCTCATACAACGCACGCATCGCGCGCAGGCGTGCGTGCGGTGCGGACGCGCGCGGTTCGAGCTTTGCCGAAACGTGAGGGTCGAGCGTGGTCAACGAAAAATGCACGTTGACCAGACCCTCGCGTGCCAGCGGCGCGAGCAGATCAAGATCGCGCGTTACCAACGCATTCTTGGTGATCAGCGTGAATGGATGCCGGGTTTCCCACATCACTTCGATCAATTGCCGCGTCAACGCATGCTTACGTTCGATCGGCTGATACGCATCGGTATTGATGCCCAATGCGATCGGGCTGGGCACATAGCTGGGCCGCGAGAACTCGCGCCGCAACAACGCCGGCGCGTTGGTTTTTGCGAACAACTTTGTCTCGAAATCCAGTCCGGGCGAGAGATTGAGATACGCATGCGAGGGCCGCGCAAAGCAGTAGCTACAGCCATGCTCGCAGCCCCGATACGGATTCACCGACTGCGAGAATCCGATATCCGGCGACTGATTGCGGCTGATGATGCTGCGCGCGGTTTCCTCGGTGACCTGCGTGCGCAATGCGGGCGCCGCGAACTCGGCGCTGTCGTCCGCGTGCCAGCCATCGTCCACTGCCTGTTGGGTGGTGACTTCGAAGCGTCCGGGCAGATGGCCGGTCGCACCACGGCCCTTGATCACAGTTTCCATCGCGTCATCGTACGGCACGCAGATCTCACACCCCGCGACCGCGCGTTCGACACGATGAAGCTTTCAGACCCATGCGCTGCCGGCGCGTTGGCCGTCTGGTCATCGCAGTAAGGCACGCGGCCCGTAGAATCCGCGCATGCTCGCATTTGCACAGGGCGCGTGGGAGTGGCTGGCCACCATTCCTCACCTCGAAGCGCTCCTCCTCGCCGCATACGTGTTGTACCTGCTCTGGATCGCCAGCTGGATCGTGCTGCAGAAGCGCGAGCCGGTGGCCACGCTGAGCTGGGTGCTGTCGCTGGCCGCGCTGCCGTATATGGGCCTGCTGATCTATTACTGGCTCGGCCCGCAGAAGGTCAAACGCCAGCGCCTGCGCCGCGGCCGTTCGCGCTCGGGCATGGAAAGCTACGACAGCGTCTGCCCACCGGATGCCAACTGCACCGAGCTGGCCAAGATCGCCCAGTCCACCACGGGCCTGGCGCCCAGCAGCGCCACCGAAGTGCATTGGCTTGTCGATGGCGCGGCCACCTACGCCGCCATCATTGAGGCGATCGGGCGCGCACGCGACCATATCCATCTGGAGTACTACATTTTCCAGCCGGACCGCAGCGGCAACGCGATCTGTGAGGCCTTGATGGAACGCGCGCGCGCCGGCGTCAAGGTGCGCTTGCTGATGGACGCAGTCGGTTCCTCGGCGATGACACGACGCAGTTTGCGCACCCTGCACGAAGCCGGGGTGGAGACCGCCTGGTTCCATCCGTCGCAGCTGCTCAAGCCGTTCAAGCGGCCGTGGTTGAACCTGCGCACGCACCGCAAGGTGATCGTCATCGATGGCCGGATCGGCTTCACCGGCGGCATCAACGTCACCGACGACGAGAACGAGCAGGTGCGCAGCGACGCCTACCGCGATCTGCACGTGCGTTTGCAAGGCCACGTGGTGCGCAGCCTGCAGCTGGTGTTCCTGGAAGACTGGCTCTACGCCACCCGGCAGGGCCGCCCGGCGTTCCACGGGCAACAGCTGTGGCCGGAGGATGTGCCGACCCGCGCGCAAGGCGATGTCGATGCGCAGGTGCTGGTGTCGGGGCCGGATTCGTCGTGGGAGGCAATCCACCGGCTGATGGTCGCTGCCATCCACGAAGCCAGGCATCGGGTCTGGCTGGTCACGCCGTACTTCGTCCCAGGCGAGGCCGCGCGCATGGCGCTGACCTCGGCCGCATTGGGCGGGCTGGACGTGCGCCTGCTGGTGCCACGCGTCAGCGATTCGCGCCTGGTCACCTACGCGGCGCGCTCGTATTTCGACGAACTGCTCGAAGCCGGCGTACGCATCTACGAGTACGGCCCGCGCATGCTGCACACCAAGGCGCTACTGATCGACGATGAGGTCAGTATCGTCGGCAGCGCCAATTTCGACAGCCGCAGCTTTCGGCTGAATTTCGAGTTGTCGATGCTGTTCCGCGACCAGGCCGTGGCAGCAGAACTGGCGGGTCTGATCGGCACCGACCTGGACAAAGCACAGGAAGTGCGCTTCGTGCGACGTCGGCCACTGTGGCGCTCGCGCCTTCCCGAAGCCTTCGCACGGCTGCTCTCGCCACTGCTCTGAACCACGCCCCGACCGCCCACGTGGAAGCGCACCGGGCGCGGCGCTACACTGCCGCCACTCATTGGGGAGCTCGTCATGCACTGGCTGTTTCTACTTATGGCGCTGGGTGCGCTGGTGCTGGCCTTCAGCACGCCGCACGTGTGGTTGCTGGTGGTCTCGCTGCTGGTGGCTTTGCTGCTACTGCTGCTGTGGACACGCGGCTGGTTCGCCTCGCGCATGGACGACACTCAACGCGATACCAGCAGCATGATCGACCCGGCCGAACTGCGCCGCCTGCGCGAAATCGCCGAGGCCCGCAAGGCGGCAGCACTCGCCGCCACGCGCGACGGCGAGCCGCAGGCCTGAGAGCGACGTTGTGACCACCCAGCTCAGCGTCAACGTCAACAAGATCGCGGTGTTGCGAAATTCGCGCGGCGGGCACGACCCGGAAGTGGTGCAGGCCGCACGTGCGTGCATCGCCGCCGGCGCGCACGGCATCACCGTGCATCCGCGGCCGGACCAACGGCACATCCGCGCCGACGACGTGCTGGCGCTGAGCGCGCTCACCCGCGAGTATGGGGTGGAATTCAATATCGAAGGCAACCCGTTTGGGCCACCGCGAGAGGGCTATCCCGGGCTGCTGGAGTTATGCCGCCTGACGCGTCCCGAGCAGGTCACCCTGGTACCTGACGGCGACGGTCAACTGACCTCCGACCACGGTTTCAATTTTGCACAGGACACAACCCAACTCGTCGCACTGATTGCCTCGTTCAAGGCGCTGGCTGCCAGGGTCAGTGTGTTCGTCGATGCCGGTAATCCCGACATCGCCCAAGCGGCGGTGCTCGGTGCAGACCGCATCGAGCTGTACACCGGCCCCTACGCGCAGGCACATTCAAACGGGCAGCCGGACGCTGCATTCGCGTTATTTGCCGGCGCCGCGCGCCGTGCCAGCACCGCAGGTCTGGGCATCAATGCCGGGCATGATTTGTCGCAGGAAAATCTTGGTGATTTTCTCACCGCCGTCCCAGGCGTGCTCGAAGTATCGATCGGCCACGCGCTGATCGGCGATGCCTTGTATCACGGCCTGGATGCAACCGTGCGTGCGTATATGGAGATACTGCGCAGCGCGTCGATTAGCATTTGAGAGATTCAATCGAATAAGAGCGGCTAACAAAACTACTGCGCTCACCGCCAGGCGGGCGCTGCCGGTGCTCGGAATCGGCATGTACGACTCGTACACTCCGGTTCTGAGCGCGCCGTCCGCACCCACCTGACGGCTGCTCGCTACGTTTTATTAGCCGCTCTAAGCGCTTCTGTCGAAATAACTGCGCTTACCGAAACGCTGCACGGATGGTGTGGGAGGGAGCAGATCACGTAGACTCCTACGCGCCATCCTGACGATTAATGACTACTAGGAGCCTCTAAAAACCCCAGCAATCTGCCATCATTGACTTGACGCCCTGCCAGCGGAGAACGACAGACATGA
>NZ_MDEJ01000208.1 GCF_002940065.1 Xanthomonas populi | reverse complement strand
CATGTCTGTCGTTCTCCGCTGGCAGGGCGTCAAGTCAATGATGGCAGATTGCTGGGGTTTTTAGAGGCTCCTTTAAGTGAACAGCATTAAGGTCACGCCGGTTTTTTTTTTATTCGACAACTGCCATTAGACAGCTACTGAACGATCAATTGCCCTGCTGCTTCTGCAGATGCTCCCAACGCTCTTGCGCGTCGATGGTGCGCTCGGCGGTCAGACGCGCTTCCAGGCGGTCCAGGCCGATCTCTTCGCCGGTGTCAACGCAATAGCCGTAGTCGCCGTCTTCCAGACGCTTGAGCGTGCTGTCGATCTTGGCGATCAACTTGCGTGCACGGTCGCGGGCGCGCAGCTCCAGCGAGTTCTCGGTCTCGCGGGTGGCACGCTCTGCCTCGTCGCCGATGTCGCGTACTTCTTCGCGCAGGTTTTCGATGGTCTGCTTGGATTCCTCGACCATCTCATTGCGCCACCGCTGCAGACGCTGACGGAAGTACTCCTGCTGCAGCTTGCTCATGTACTCCTCGTCCGCTGCAGGCTTGTAGCCCTGCGGCAGGATCGGGCGGCCGGTGGTCTCGTCGGTCTTGTAGTCGACCACCTTGTACTTGGTCTTCGGCGTCGGGCCGGACGGCTTGGAGGTCATAGCCACGGCGACCTTGCCGACCGGACGGGTCGCGGCGGGCTTGGCAGGGGCTTCGGTTTTGGTTGGTGTTTTTGCTGAAGATTTCGAAACGGGCACGGGATTCTTAAGTGACGGGGTCGCAGGCTTTGCCGGCTTCGCAGGGACGGCCTTGGGGGCCGGTGCGGGCGCGGGCTTTTCAGCCTTGACCGTGACTGACTTGGCCGGAGTCGGCTTGGCGGCCGTCTTCGGTACGGACTTGGGCGCCGCCGGCTTTGCAGCACTCCTGGCGACCGGTTTCACGGGCTGTGGCACCGTGGCATTGGCGACCGGCGCCGCTTTGGCAGCGGCCTTAGTCACAGCTGCCTTCTTGGCAACAGGTTGCTTGGTGGCCGGCGTCGCCGGCTTGGCGGCCGGTTTTGCAGCGGCGGGCGCCGCTGCTTTCTTAGCAACGGGTTCGGCGGACTTCTTGGCGGCCTCTACGGCCTTGTTTGCAGTTTTTTTAGCAGCCACGAAACGCTCATCCTTGGTTCCCCCGGGGCCCGGGAAAGCAGGCCTTTATAGCTTACCCCAAGGACACCCGGCAACCACGTATTAATCCAAGTGGCATATCATTGGCAAGTGATCTCACGCCTGCTCATCGCGCTGCTGCGCTTCTACAAGTTGTTCATCAGCCCTCTGCTAGGGCCGCGCTGCCGTTTTGCGCCCAGTTGCTCGGAGTATGCGATGACCGCGATCGCCCGCTTCGGCCTGCTTCGCGGCTGCTGGCTGGCTGCACGCCGGCTCGGGCGTTGCCATCCCTTCCAGCCGGGCGGGTTCGATCCCGTCCCCGATGCTCCCACGTCCGCGTCTTCGCCCGTTTCCACTTCCTGCCGCTGCAAAGGACCCTACCCATGAGCCGAACCGTCATTGTCAATGCCCGCCTGGTCAATGAAGGCAAGGAGTTCGACGCCGATCTCCTGATCGAGGGCGGCCGCATCGCCAAGATCGCCAGCAAGATCACCCCGGCTGCGGGCGATACGGTGGTGGACGCGGCCGGGCGCTGGGTGATGCCGGGCATGATCGACGACCAAGTGCACTTCCGCGAACCGGGCCTGACCCACAAGGGCGATATCGCGACCGAATCCGGCGCCGCAGTGGCCGGCGGCCTGACCAGTTTCATGGACATGCCCAACACCAATCCGCCGACCCTGGATGCCGCCGCGCTGCAGGCCAAGTACGACGCTGCGGCCGGGCGCGCCTGGGCCAATTACGGGTTCTACATGGGCGCCAGCAACGACAATCTGGCCGCGATCCAGTCGCTGGATCCCAAGACTGCACCTGGCATCAAGGTGTTCATGGGCGCGTCTACCGGCAACATGCTGGTCGACAACCCTCAGACGCTGGACGCGATCTTCCGTGACGCGCCCACACCGATCATCACCCATTGCGAAGACACCCCGACCATCGATGCGACGCTGGCCGAGTTCAAAGAGAAGTACGCCGACGCACTGACCCCGGAGATGCACCCGGACATCCGCTCGCGCGAAGCGTGTTTGAAGTCCTCGCAACTGGCGGTGTCGCTGGCGCGCAAGCACAACACCCGCCTGCACGTGCTGCACATCTCCACCGCCGACGAGTTGGCGCTGTTCGAGGCCGGCCCACTGGTCGACGCCGATGGCAAGGTGCGCAAGCGCATCACCGCCGAAACCTGCATCCACTTCCTGCGCTTCGACCGCAGCGATTACGCGCGGCTGGGCAACCTGATCAAGTGCAATCCCGCAATCAAGGACGCCGGCGACCGCCTGGCGCTGATCGAGGCGCTGGCCGAAGACGTGATCGACGTGCTCGCCACCGACCACGCACCGCACACCTGGGAAGAAAAGCAGAAGCCGTACGCGCAAGCGCCGTCCGGCCTGCCGCTGGTGCAGTACGCGCTGGTCGCCGCACTGGAGCTGGTGCATGAAGGCAAGCTGCCGATCACCCGCATCGTGCAGAAGTTCGCGCATGCGCCAGCGCAGTTGTTCGATGTGGAAGAACGCGGTTTTCTGCGCGAAGGCTATTTCGCCGACCTGGTAATGATCGACAACACCCCGTTCACCGTGAAGCGCGAGCAGGTGCTGTCCAAGTGCGGCTGGTCGCCGTTCGAAGGCACCACCTTCCGCTCGCGCATTGCGGCGACCTGGGTCAACGGCCAGCAGGTGTGGGATGGCGAACAGTTGGTCGGTACCGCCGCCGGCCAGCGCCTGACCTTCGACCGCTGATGCGCGCAGCTCTGCTTGTTGCTTTGCTTGCGCTGGCGCCGCTCTCGTTGGCTGTCGGCAATGCCGCTGCGCAATCTGCGACCGCTGCGGATGTGGTGTTTCCGCCGAGCGCCTCGCAGGGCGCAATGGTGATCGGCAAGGTGCCGGCTGGCAGCCAGGTGCAGTACGCCGGCCGCACGCTGCGCGTCAGCGGTTATGGCAGCGTGGTATTCGGCATCTGCCGCGATGCCACTGGCCGGTTGCAGGTGCAGATCACCCTGCCCGATGGCAGCAAACAGACCGCCAGCATTGCGGTGACGCCGCGCGATTGGCCGGTGGAACGCGTCAACGGCGTGCCGCCCAAAACCGTCAACCCGCCTGCGGCGATCGCCGAGCGGATCAAGCGCGAGCAGGCGCAGGTCACCGCCGCGCGCGACCGCGACGATGCAGGCACCGATTTCGCCAAGCCCTTTATCTGGCCGGTGCAGGGCCGCATCAGCGGGCGCTTCGGTAATTCGCGCGTCTACAACGGCCAGCACGGCGCCGCCCATTCGGGCATGGACATCGCGGTGCTGACCGGCACGCCGGTCAAGGCGCCGGCAGCCGGTGTAGTGACCTTCGCCGCACCGGATCTATATCTGACAGGCGGCACCGTGCTGCTGGATCATGGATTCGGGGTGAGTTCGAATTTTCTGCACCTGTCGCGCATCGATGTAAAGGTGGGTGATCGCGTGGAGCAAGGTCAGGTGATTGCGGCGGTGGGTGCCACTGGACGTGCGACCGGGCCGCATCTGAATTGGGGGATGAATTGGTTCGATGTGCGAATCGATCCGTTGCTGGTGCTTGAGCGAAGCAAGTAACAGGGGGTGCCGGGTAGCTGCAGATTAGCTGTGCAGCCGTACCCTCCCCCAAACCATCCCATTACACACATTTTTCAATAGACGCCGCCGAGCAAAGCGCATTCCTTCGACGAACACGCCGACGTCGCGCAGGCCCAGCCACAGCGTCTTGGCTCCAGGTCGCCATCTCCCCTGCGCCTCAGGAAGCCGCCCACTTGGGCAATCAGCCGTGCCAGGCTGTTGAGTGACGGCACTTGTCTGGGCAACGGCCTCTTGTTGAGCAGGTAGGGCGCCTTCCATTCGTCGGCCTCAAAAAGAAGATCGGCGGGCAGTTCCGGTAAACCGCGGCCCAGCCGCATCAGCCGGTTGATTTGCCAGGCGACCACCAGATACAACGCCAGCGACGTCTCGAGGCGCTCCCATGTAGAACCTGGCCCATTGTGCTTCCTTCCATTCGAGTGAAAAGAGTGCACCATCAAAGCCTGGGATCAAACACCTAGGGCCTGTTAACACTAATGGCCTGAGCGAGTAAACTATCGGGTATGGAGATCACACCAGAGCAATTTTCCCTAATC
>NZ_MDEJ01000207.1 GCF_002940065.1 Xanthomonas populi | reverse complement strand
ACGTACCCGTCTGGCGGGATAACTGCGCCCGAGCGGCGTGCACCGGGCCAAAGACGCCGGTACACACCGCTTAAAATCACAACGATTTTGTGTTTTTAACCATATTCTTGCGTTTTTTGCGCGTATCCCCGCCGTCAGGTTCTCAAACATTGGCCGTGCAGGTGACGCGGCTGCTTGATCAGCGTTGCCGGAAGTCTAGGTCGCGTGCTTTGTTACATACCGAGCCGGTGTCGATCAATTAGCCGGTGACGAAGTGAGTGTGCCCGCTGCTGACGAGTGAACGAATGGCCTATTGATACGGTGAGAATATATTTAAGCTTTACTTACCCTGATACTGTCACAGAGCAATGGACAAAGAAGACGCAAGGCGTCAGACGCTGGACCGGTCGCACGAACGGCGCAAACGCGTGGTTCGCCTGCATCGCCTTGGCCATGGTGTGATGCAGATCGTCAAGCTGACCGGTCTGTCGTATCAGAAGTCTTGAGACCGCTTTCTCAGAAGCGCCTCACTGTCACCATGAGTCTTCTGAACGAACGGCTAAACGAGTTGAAGCGTAGGCACGCACTTTGCATCGGCCTCTACCAGACAAATGGTGTTGGGGAACACAGTGTTGACCAAAAAAGCAAAACAGCATGCCGCCGGGGCTTTACTGCTCGGCGGGGTGATCTTCGTGCTGATCGGCGTGGGCGGTTACCTCACCACGCAGCGTTCGCTCTCCGACGCCAGGTGGGTGACGCATTCGCAGGAAGTGATCGCCAGCATCGACGAAATCCAGGCCGGCATGCTGTTGGCGGAGTCGTCGGCGCGCGGCTATGTGCTGACCGACAACGAGGCGTTTCTGGGCGTGCATGCCGATGCGATCAGCCGCCTGCCAGAACGTATCGTGCGCCTGGAAGAACTGGTGCAAGACAACCTCGCGCAGGAGCGCCACGTTGGGGTGCTGCGGAAGCTGGTGGACACCCGTCTGCTGCAGATCAACGACCTGTTGCACAACTACCGAGCAAATGGTCTGGATGGCGCACGGGCGTCGATTGCGCGCGGGATCTTTCAGACCTCCTCGACGCTAAGCCGTCAGGTGCAGAAGATGACCGAACTGGAACGCCGACTGTTGGTGACGCGCACCGAAGCAAACCGGACCAGCTCGCAATGGGTGATTAGGGTCACCGTGATCGGCATCATCAGCGGGCTGTTGGTGATGCTGCTCGCCTACCGCCTGCTGTCGCGCGAACTGGAACGACGCGCGCGCGCCGAAGACGAGGCAAGCAGCACCAGTGAGCGGCTGGTCGAGTCGTTCGCCGCGCTCGAACGCACCTCTGCCGGGCTGGCGGCGCTGTCGCGCTATTCGGGGCTGCTGCAGAACTGTCGCGATGCCGAAGAAGCACTGGAAATCACCGCGCGGACGATTGCGCCATTGATCCCTGGTGCGTCCGGTGCAGTCTATCTGCTGCGCGCCTCGCGTGATCGCGCCGAGCAGGTGGTCGCCTGGGGCGCGATGGCCGATGACGACAGCGCCAGTATTGCGCCGCACGAGTGTTGGGCGCTGCGTCGCGATCGTACGCATGTTGTGGAAGACATCAGTCAGGGCATGGTCTGCCAACATGCCGGCGCCAATCTTTCGGCGCATGCGAGCACCGTGTGCATTCCATTGTCGGCGCAGGGCACCCAATTGGGAATGCTGGCCCTGCAAAGCGCCGATCCGCGCGAGCTGACCTCATTAACCGTGGCCGAGGCGGCCGCAGAGCAACTGTCGCTGGCACTGCATAACCTGCGCTTGCGCGAAACGCTGCGTCAGCAGTCAATCCGCGACCCACTGACCGGCTTGTACAACCGCCGCTATCTGGAAGAGGCGCTCAACCACGAACTGGCGCGCTGCACGCGTCGGGTGCTGCCGTTGTCGGTGCTGATGCTGGACGTGGACCACTTCAAACAATTCAACGATCTGCATGGACATGGCGGCGGCGATCGCGTGCTGGCGGCGATCGGGAAATTCCTGTTGACGCAGATGCGCGGCGAAGACATCTGCTGCCGCTACGGTGGCGAAGAATTGACCATCATCCTGCCGGAAGTGGATCTGCCCACTGCCGGCAGGATGGCCGAGAAGCTGCGCGCGGGCATCGAGGCGTTGCAGGTCATGTCCGATGGCGTGTCGCTACCCAAGGTCACCGCATCGTTCGGCGCGGCGAGCTTCCCGGAACACGCCGGCAATGCCGGGAAGCTGCTGCGCCGGGCCGATGAAGCGCTGTATCGCGCCAAGCAGGCTGGGCGCAATCAGGTGATCAGTGCGGGAACACCGGCTGACGCGATGTAGAAGTGCGGATTGTGAGTGCCTGCGCATACCGGCCGGCACCGCGTGCGCAATCACGTGTGCACGTCTTACGCGCGCGACGCTGCCAGGCAGTGAATCGGCAGCGCGTGCCTGAGCGTCAGTGATCTGCCAACTGCACACCGACCAACCGCAACACCGCATCAGCGACAGGTCTGCCCATCTTCATCGGTTGGAATCAGGCCGGCGCCCGCCAGCATGCCATCAATGCGGGTACGTACGTAGGCGGCATCTTCGGGCTCGACGCTGCTCAGCAGGGCTTCGGCGCGTGCCTGAAAATCGAGATAGTCGAAATCTGCATCCTCATTGGCCGACAGCTGCGGCAATGCGTCCTGCAACCCATCCAGACGTGTGTCGCGTTCTTCGCGGGTAGGCATGACAGACTCCAACGGTAAAGAGGGCACGGTTGCGGCAAGGCCGTCAACCAGGTGCGAAGCCCTGCAATGCAATGCAATGCTCCATCTTCCTACCCCGATGCAGCGGCACTGCACGCTCAATTTCCACAGTGCGCAGCCATAATGATGCCTACTTCTTTAGAACCTTCCCTGTGATCCTCCACCTGCAGCGGGACTTCCGCCTCGGCATCGTCAAGATGCTTGGGCCAATCACTGCGCTGTTGCTTTGCCTCTATGCGGTTTATCTGGTCATCACCGGTCAGGTGGTTGCTTGCCTGATCACTGCATTGCTCGGTGTGCTTGCGGTGTGGCGCGGCTGGCAGATGCGCAGTGCCGAAAACACCGGCGCAGGCGGGGTGTGGCTGGCATTGATCAATGTCGGCGGATGTCTGGTGGCGTGCTGGACCGGCGGCGATGGCGCCTTGCCCTGGCTGTTTCCGGTGTTGGCAACCAATTATTTCCTCTGTGGGCCGCAACGTGCGGTGTTGCTCAGCCTGCCGCTGTTGGCGGCGCTGTTGTTTTTGCCCGGCCTGATCGTCAGCCCCGGTCAAGGTGTGTCGACGGTCGTGGTGACCTTGGTGACGCTGACCGTGGGGTATGCGTTTTCGCTGCGCATGCAGGACGACCGCGTGCATCTGGAAGAGCTGGCCTCGCTGGATGCGCTGACCGGCCTGCCCAACCGACGCATGCTCGAACGCGCGCTCACTCATCAGATCGATCGACGGCAACCGCACGATCGGCTCAACAGCCTGATCATCATGGACCTGGACCATTTCAAGGAGGTCAACGATCTGTACGGGCATGCCGCAGGCGATGCGGCGCTGTCGGATCTGGCCACCATCCTGCGCTTTGAAGTGCGCAATCCGCATCAGGTGTTCCGCTTCGGCGGCGAAGAATTCGTGGTGTTGTTACGCGCCGGTTCGCTACAGGAACTGGAAGCGGCGACCGAACGCTTGCGCAGGGTCATCCGCAATGGCTTGCGTGGTCCGGGTGGGCGCATCACGGTGTCGCTGGGCGCTGCGCGCCACGATGGCGAAACGCATTGGCAGGACTGGTTTTCGCGCGCCGATGCGGCGCTGTATCTGGCCAAGAACGGCGGCCGCGATAGTGTGCGGATTGCCGACTGAGCGCAGGCAATCGTGTGATCGCCTGGCCGCCAGGCAAACCGGCTTGATGCTTGAGATCCATCACCGCATTGGCTGACGACGCACCATTGTTGCTCATCTCACACCGGCGCACAGTGCATTTGAGTACGCTTGCGGGGCGACCTGACGGTTGCCCCGCAAGCGTACTCACCGATCGAGCACTGCCACCGGTGCAGCAGGCGCTTGGCCCTGCTTCCAGCCGCCCAGCGCCTTGTACACGCCGACCACGCCGACAGTCACCGCCGCTTCGGCCTGCACCAATGCATCGTCGGCGGCCAGCTGGGTGCGTTGTGCATCCAGTAGCGTCAGGAAGTCTTCCGAGCACTCGCGGTAGCGGATCTGCGCTAACTGTTCGGCACGCCGCACGGCGTTGGCCTGCTCCACCACGATCGCCAGACGCGCCTGCTGACGGCCTTAGCCGATCAGTGCGTTATCGGTGTCTTACGACGCCAGCAACTGATGCGCCCAGGGTTTCCTAGACATCTCATGGCCATGGAAAATGGTCGATTCGGAGGTGTCTATGAGCAGCAAGCGT
>NZ_MDEJ01000206.1 GCF_002940065.1 Xanthomonas populi | reverse complement strand
TCTGGAGCGATTACGCACACTGCCCGAACACGTCTACAACCAGATGGTCATGGGCTGAAAAACGTGGGGATACCTCAGAAGCTGAGCGGCCGCGCCGTTATCCAAACAACGCAGGTCATGTTTTGCTTGCACCCTGCACACCGACCATCTCGACTGGTCATTGCCCGCTCACCGTCGCGGGACCTTACGCGGCATGGATGCCGCGTAAGAGCTTACAAGGACGTACCTGCAGCGTGTCCCGCGATGGTGGGCGGGCAAGGGCCCTGCAACCAAGCGACAGATCACCCACCCGCTTTAGGCCAAGCCCGAATCCGGCCCAATCAGGCATCCAGCTCCAGCACCATACGCACCAGCTCCGGCGAGTCCGGATGTGGCTGTGGCTTGAAGCCAAGCGATTCGGCCAACTGCAGCATCGGTACATTGCTGCGCAGCACATCGCCGAACAGGCAATCCAGATACTTGCGCCGCGCCCACTTGACCAGCTTGCGCATCAACTGCCGCCCCAGGCCCTGGCCGGCGACGAAGCTGCTGACCAGGATGGTGTACTCGGCCTGACGGGTGCCCGGCACCAATGCCGCACGCGCCACCGCGCCAACCAGCGCTTCGCCCGGCGGCAATTGCTCGGCAGCAACCAGTACGATTTCGCTTTTGGGGTTGGGGTGGGTCAGGCGCTGCACCATCTCCGGGGTAATTTCGGCGGAGGAGCGCACGAAGCGCTCGCGGATTTCCTCCGGTTCCAACAGGCTGAAAGCGCCCTGCAGCGGCGGACCGTCCTCAGGACGGATCGGGCGGAGCAGAAGGGTGCGGCCATTGGGCAGGCTGAAGTTTTCATGCCAGGGAGGCATGCGATTGCGAATGGCCATGACCGGTGTTCCTTCAAGATCGGAAGATTCTGGCACCAGCCCAGCGCACAACCGTGAATGAATCCGGGGCGCCGCTTGGGGCCGTAAGAGGGTGGCAGTGCTTCCCTCATCACTGTACTGAGCGATACCGTGATCCAGTCGTGAGTATGCTGCCGTGTTAGCCAGGGCAAAGGGGCGGCTGGCTCCAATGATTCAGGCGTCCTGGCGCAGCCATTCCAGCCGGGTGGAGGCGCCGGCTTCGCCGAGATGTTGCTTGAGTACCGGCAGCGCGGGCGCCAGCACCTGGTCGAACTGCCATGGCGCATTGACGATCAGCAGGCCGCTGCCGGTCAGGCGCAACGGCGAGTCGTCCGGGCGCACCTGCAGCTCGGCCACCAGCACCGACTTGGCCGGCAGGGTGGCGGCCTTGCGCATGAACGGCTGCAGGCTGCGGCGCAGTTTGATCGGGTACCACACCATGCACATCGCCTGCGGCCAGCGCGCCAGGGTTTCGCGCACGCTATGGATGACCTGCGGGTACTCGGCCTCCTGCGACTCGTAAGGCGGGTCGATCAGCACCAGCCCTCGTCCGATCTTGGTCTCGCCCGCGCGCGGCGGCACGAAGGCACGAATCGCCTCGTAGCCATCGCCGGCATGCACGCGCACACGGCTGTCCTTGGCGAACAAGCGTTTGAGCGCCTCGGCTCCTTCCGGCTGCAACTCGCAAAACGCCATGCGGTCCTGCGCGCGCAGCGCTTGGGCGGCCAGCAACGGCGAGCCGGGGTAGTGATTGATCTGGATGCCGGAAGCGGGGCGCGCGGGCTTTTGGCCGGGCGTGGCCGGGCGCGCGACGGTCTGGTTTTCGGCCTGCACCGCGCGCAGATAGCGTTCCACCACTTCCGGCAGTGTCGACTCGGCCATCAGCCGCATCACCCCGGCATCGGCTTCGTTGGTCTTACGGCTTTCTTCGCCACCGAGCTGGTAGCGCCCGCGCCCGGCGTGGGTGTCGAGCACGAAGAACGGGGTGTCCTTGCGCTTGATGGTGTCGATCAGCGCCAGCAAGGCGATGTGCTTGAGCACGTCGGCATGGTTGCCGGCATGGAAGGCGTGGCGATAGTTCATCGCGGCAGTGTACGGGCCGCGCCAGCATGCGGCTATGCTGCGCGCCATGTCCGAGTCCACCGCCCGCGTGCTCCTCGTCGAAGACGAGGCCGCCTTCGCCGATGCCGTGCTGTATGCGCTGCGCAGCGAAGGCTATGCGCCCGAGCATTGCCTGTTGTGTCGCGACACGTTGGCGCGGCTGCGCGCCGACCCGGCTGATGTGGTGGTGCTGGACGTGGGCCTGTGCGCCGTCGCGCGGTGGCCGCCGTGCTCGAGCCGGGCTGGCAACCGCACGGTGCGTTTGCGATCGATTGCGACGCTAGCCGGATCCGCTACAGCAATGCGCTGCTGCCGCTGACCCGCTACGAGTACGCGCTGCTGTCGGCGTTGTTGCAGCGCCCCGGCGCGATCCTGAGCCGCGCGCAGCTGATGGATCGCGGCTGGGACGCCGGCGCCGACAGTGCCGACCGCACCGTCGACACCCAATCGCCACTGGCAGCTTCGCGCGCAACGTGGCGCCGGCGCAGCGGCGCGATCCCAAGGCCTGGGTGTGGCGGTTCCGCAAGAACGATGTGGCGTAATGCGTCACTGTCACCGATGCGCGCGGCGTGGTGATATTCGATTCGCTGGGCCGCGACGTGGGCCGCGTAACTCGCGCTGGAACGATGTCTATCGCACCTTGCGTGGTGACTATGGCGCGCGGTCCAGCCCCGAAACCGATGGCGATCCGATCGCCACGGTGATGCATGTGGCCGCGCCGATCTACGCGCCGAACGCTGCAAGAAAACTGATCGGTGTGCTGGCGCTGGCGCAGCCCAATCGCAGCATCGCCCCGTTCATCGAAGCCAGCCAGCGCAATATCCTGCAGCGCGGGGCCTGGTTGATCGGCATTTCCGCATTGATCGGCATCGTGATGACCTGGTGGCTCATGCGCGGCACCGGCCGGCTCAATCGCTACGCGCAGGCGGTGAGCGCTGGCATTCCGGTGCCACCGCCCAAACCGCGCGGCGATGAAATCGGCCACCTGGGCCAGGCGCTGGAAAGCATGCGCCGCAAGCTGGAATGCAAGGCCTACGTGGAGCAGCACGTGCAGTCGCTGACGCACGAATGAAGAGCCCGCTGGCAGCGATCCGGGGTACCTCCGAATTGTTGGCCAAGCCATTGCCGCAAGCCGACCGCCAGCACTGTGTCGGCAGCATCCGCGCGCAGGAGCTGCGCCTGACCGAGACCATCGACAAGCTGCTGGCGTTGGCCGAGGTCGAACAACACGGCTGGTTGCAGACGCGCGAGCGTATTGCCGTGGCTTGCTGGCTTGCTGGCAGGCGGCAGTGGACGCAGTTCTGCCACGCGCGGCAGCGGCGGGCGTGCTGGTGGAGATTGATGCCACAGCTGCAGTGGCGCGCAAGCAGCACGTGCTCAGTGACGGGTTTCTGATGCGCCAGGCGCTGATCAACCTGCTGAAAAATGCCATCGCGTTTTCACCGCAGGGCAGCACTGTCAAAGTGCGCACGCAGTTGCACGATGAACAACTGCAGCTCCTGGTCGCAGACCGCACCAGCTACGCACTGGAGCGCGTGTTCGAACGTTTCTGTTCGCTGGCCCGCCCGCAGAGCGGGCAGCTCAGTTCCGGGCTCGGCTTGCCCTTCGTGGGCGAAGTCGCCCGCCTGCACGCAGGCGAGGCGACGCTGGGCAATCGCGAAGGCGGCGGCGCGGTGGCCGCATTACAACTGCCTTCTGCCTGATCGCAGTGCGGGCGCGCTGTCTGCTGCGCCCGATGACTGCGGCAAGGCGGTGGGTGCGGCACTCACCGATGGTGCTACGGGCGCATGCGCGTTGAGGCTGTCACCACGCAGCGCACGCGATGCGTCAGTGAACCACGGCCGCTTGGAACACATCCTTGGCCACCACCGACCAGGCGAGCTTGCCATAGCCCTTATTGCCCCATTCGGCGCCCCAGCTGTTTTCGACCAGCAGGCCGTCGCTGTCATATCCCAGCGCAATGACTTCGTGACGGCCAATCGGCTTGCTATTGGTGTCGCGGTCAACCTGGTTGGTCGGGCTGAGATCTACAAAGCCCTGGCGGACTAAAAAAGCAATCGCGACCGGCGTGGAGCTGGCAAGCGCACGCTTCAATTGATCGATCAACGGGCTGCCGCCATTGCCATCGCCGGAATAGAGCATTGTGTATTTCTGATAGGGCGTGCGGTGCTTGGCCGCGTTGGCATGATCTGCGTTGGTGGGTGCGTTCTTCCAGTTGTAATCGCCCCACGAGTAATGCTGTGCGGTGTCGATGCCCTTGGCTAAGGCGATGTCCAGCGGCGCTGCCAGCGTGGAGCCTCCATCGACACCGTCATTGACCTGACTGTAGAGATACATCGGCGCAAAGCGGGTCTCCTTCTGCTTGCCTGCATTTGCATACCAACCGGTCAGCGTGTGCGCCGTTGCCCAGGACGCGCAGGAATTCGTCTCTTTCTGGTCACCTGGCTCGATGGCCCAAGCAGTCAGGTCCTGAGGTATCCCCACGTTTTTCAGCCCATGACCATCTGGTTGTAGACGTGTTCGGGCAGTGTGCGTAATCGCTCCAGA
>NZ_MDEJ01000205.1 GCF_002940065.1 Xanthomonas populi | reverse complement strand
TCGCTGATTTTTTGAAGGTATGGTCATCATCCAGTGCGTGTCACCACGGCTACGACTTGGTTGTTCGAGGTGCCCATAAGACGATAGAAGAGAAATTTATTGTTCGGCCCGCTATGCGCGGCAAGCCAGTGCATCAGCCCGCTTTTAGTATCCAGGCTCATCCAATCGAATGCCGCCAATAACGTGGATAAATAGCTATTTTGAATGTGATGAGTATTGAGAAAAGAACGTGCGCTGGTCAGGATGAGCCAAGCAACGTTTGTTAGCGAGCCGGAGCGATCCAGTCGACAGATCGTACGTTTGTAACGGATGAGTTAATGTCTAGTGATATTCAGCACAGTTCCATCGGTGCGACTTAACCAATTAATCTAATCATGTTCGTTGTATGGATTGGTATTAATCACAGTCGCGTTTGAACCATCTGGGGTGGAGTGGCGAGCGCTGCTTCAATCCGACTCAACCGTCAATCAACTCTCGTCTTTGAAGGCGCGTACATGGGTATGCGCCGGTCTTGGCACGGCAATCAGGGGAAAATGAAATGAACCGTGCATTTGCGCTGGTCTGGAACGCAGCGATCGGCAATTGGGTCGTCACGCATTAGTTGGTGCGTCGGCGGCGCAAGTCCGGGGCAACCCGACGTTGTCTGTCGAGCCTGGTGGTGCTGGCGGTGGGGGCCGCCGTCCCCGCTTTGGCCTGGGGAGCATGCACACCTGCATTACCTGCAGCGGGCGCAACTGTTACCTGCACGGGGCTGCCGATCACCAGCAATAGTTTTGCCAGCAGCGCCAACAATCTGACCGTCAACGTTGCGACCGGTGCGCAGATGACCGCCGGCTTGGTCGGTGGCACCGCCATCGCACTCAGCGGCACCAATTCCAAACTCAACAACAGCGGCACGATCGACCCGTCGGTGCTTGGCTTGTTGTCGGTGCTGAGCACCGGCGTCACCATGGGTAACGCCAGCTCCACAACGGTGACCGCCAATAATCTGGCCACCGGCACGATCTACGGTACGGGCGGTTTGCTCGGTGCCAGCCTGCTCAATCTCGACGGTATGGCGCTTGGCATCACCTCGGCCAGCACTGGCACCGTGCAGATCAACAATGCCGGCTTGATCAGTAGCCGCGCGTTGGTGGGCCTGTCGGTTCTGGGCTCGGACACACCGGTGATCGCGGTCAGCGGTGGCGGCACCGTCAATGCAGTCAACACCGGCACCATCGAAGGGCGCGTTGGTTTTCAGAGTTCGGCCAACGGCAACACCTTCGTCAATTCCGGCACCATCAACGGCAGTGTGTCGCTGGGTGCTGGCAGCACCAACAGCTTCACCGCAGTCACCGGCGGCAGTGTCAACACCGCCGGCGGACTGGCACTCGAATTGCTGGGCCCTGGTAGCTTGTTGAGATTTGCGGCCAGCGGCGTGGTGGACGGTGGTTTGGGCGGTACGAACACATTGATCCTGCAGAATTCGGCAACCGGCACTGGCACTGGCAGCAGCGGTGTTGGATCGCTCAGCACGGCGCAATACATCAATTTCGGCAGCCTGCGCGTCAACAGCGGTACCTGGTCGGTGGGGGGCGGCAACAATTTCGGTAGCAGCGCGCTCAATGGCGGCGTGTTGCAGTTCGCCAACGCTTCGCAGCTCGGCACCAGCATCACTGCCAATGGCGGTGCGCTGGAAGCCACTGCCGCAGGGTTGACGCTTAATCCCACCGGCGGCATCGCGCTGGCTGCAGGTGGCTTGACCGCGCAAGGCGCCAACGACCTGACGGTTGCCAGCGCCATCACCGGCACCGGCGCTGTGACCAAAACCGGTACCGGCGGCTTGGGCTTGAGCGGCACCAATACCTTCAGCGGCGGCGTCAACCTGCTGGGTGGCGCGCTGACCGTTGGCACCAACAGCGCGCTGGGAAGTGGCACCGTCAACGCAACCGGCGGCAGCGTACTTTCAAGCGCGCCAGTCAACTTGCCGAATGCGTTCGTGCTCAGCAATACCATCAGCATCGGTGGTGCCAACGCCCTACGGCTCGGCGGCGCCATCAGCGGAACCGGTGCGCTGAGCAAAGTCGGCGCCGGCACGCTCACCCTGGGTAGCACCAACACCTACGCAGGCGGTACCTCGTTGGGTGCAGGCACCGTGCTGCTTGAAACCTCCGGCGCGCTCGGCACCGGTACGGTCACCGCAGCGGGTGGGTCACTGGACACGGCAGCTCCGCTGACGCTCAGCAATGCCTTTGCGCTGACCAATACGCTGGGTTTAGGTGCCAGCGGCAATGCACTCAGCTTGACCGGAACACTTGCCGGCGCAGGTGGCATCAACAAGACCGGCACCGGCACGCTGGCGCTCAACGGAGCCAACACCTTCGCTGGCGGCACCACGCTGGCCTCGGGCACCTTGCAACTCGGCACGGCCGGGGCTTTTGGAACCGGTGCGCTCAACGTCGCCGGCGCATCCAACCTCACCACCAGTGCGCCGTTGACGGTGGCCAACGTAGTCAATCTTGCCGGGCCGTTGAACTGGACCGGCGCACAGGCGCTCACGCTCAGCGGCGCCATCAACGGCGGCGGCAGTTGTTTGATCAAGAGCGGCGTGGGCGACCTCACGCTGACTAACAGCAATGCCTACACCGGCGGCACCACACTGAGCACCGGCCGCCTGGTTGTCGGCGCCAATGCAGCACTGGGCACCGGTACGCTGACCGCCAGTGGCGGCGCGCTGGATGCAACCGTTGCTGCAACCCTGGGCAACACGATTGCGCTCACCGGCACACTGGGCGTGGGTAGCAGCGGCAATGCGTTGAATCTGACCGGCGCCATCGGCGGCACCGGCGCATTGAACAAACTCGGCACCGGCACGCTCACGCTTGGCGGCCTGAATACCTATACCGGCGGCACCAGCCTCAACGCAGGTACCTTGCAGGTGGCCAGCGGCACCGCACTGGGCACCGGCGCGTTGAACGTCACCGGCAATGTGGCTCTGCAAAACACCGCAGCCACCTCATTGAGCAATGCGATTGCGCTGACCACCGGAGCGCTGACGCTCAATGGACCGCAGTCATTGACACTGAGTGGCGATATCACTGGGGCAGGGAGTCTGATCAAGTCCGGTAGCGGTGACCTTAGCCTTAGCGGAAGCAATGTGTACAACGGCGGCACCACGTTGAGTACAGGGCGTCTGTTCGTGGGCAGTAACTCGGCGCTGGGTCTTGGCACACTCAGTACCGCTGCAGGCACCACGCTGGATTCGACAGCGGTGACCACGCTCGCCAATGCCATCGCATTGGCTGGCGCAGTCGACATCGGAGGCAGTAATGCGCTGACGCTCACCGGTGCGATCACGGGCGCCGGCAGTCTTGACAAGCTTGGCCCCGCCAGCCTGACCTTGTCGGGCAACAATACCTATGCGGGTGGTACGCGGCTGTCCGCAGGCAGCGTGGTGCTCGACAGCGACACCGCACTGGGCACAGGCACCTTGACCATCGGCGGGGGTCTGCTCGACAGCACCGCAGCACGCATCGTCGATAACAACGTGGCACTGGAAGCGGATCTGCAACTCGGCGGCAGCCAGGATCCTGCGCTCAACGGCGTTGTCAGCGGCGTGGGTGGGGTGATCAAGGACGGCGGCGCCACACTCACCTTGGGTGGAACAAACACCTTTGCCGGTGGCGTGGATCTCAATGCAGGTGCGTTGCTGATCGGCAGCGGCGCAGCACTGGGCACCGGCGTGCTGACGGCAGCCAATGGCACGCAATTGCAGGCCACCACGGCAACCACGATCGGCAACGATGTCGCCTTGAACGGCGCGCTCTCGCTCACTGGCAACAACGATCTTGGCGTCACCGGTAGCGTCAGTGGCGCAGGTAGCCTGATCAAGCAGGGCGCTGCTGCGCTCACGCTCACCGGCAACAACCTCTACACCGGTGGCACCGTGCTGGACACCGGCACGTTGGTGGTCGGCAGCAACACTGCATTGGGCACCGGTGCGCTCACTGCTGCCGATGGCACGCAGCTCACTGCCAGCACTGCTGTGACGTTGCAGAACGCGCTCAACCTTGCCGGTCAACTTGGCATCGATGGTCAGAACCTCACACTCACTGGCGACAACACCTGGGTGGGCGGGCTGCAACTGCAGAGCGGCGCGTTGCTGGTGGGCAGCGATACCGCACTGGGTCTGGGTACGCTGACTGCGGCAGGTGGCACCACGCTGGATGCCAGCACCGCAGTGACACTCGGCAATGCGCTTGCATTGAATGGCGCTTTGACGCTGCCCGGTACGCAGGACACCACGCTCAGTGGCGTCATCAGCGGCATCGGCAGTCTCGATAAACAAGGCGCTGCCACGCTGACCTTGAACAACGCAAATAGCTTCAGCGGCGGCGTTGCGCTGGATGCAGGGCGTTTGGTGCTCGGTAATGACGCTGCGTTGGGTGTCGGTGGTCTGTTGGTCGGCGGCCCTGCCGAGCTAGGGCCTGTTAACACATACGAAGCCCTTCAACGATCAGGACGAAGCTCAGGAATCCGAGGAACATGACGTCGAGCTT
>NZ_MDEJ01000204.1 GCF_002940065.1 Xanthomonas populi | reverse complement strand
CGAATTCATCTGCACGCAGTGGACATCCGAACCCGAGCGGTTCAAGGTGGACCCGATCCATCTAATGCCGGGACTGAACAGTTCCCCAGTGCCAGTCATATGTTCCGCGATCTGATGCCGCTGCTGGCAAGCCAATACCGCCTGACCGCGCAGGATTCGCCCGGCTTCGACAATACCAAGGTACCACCGCGCGGGCAGTTCGATTACACGTTCGAGAACCTTTATAAAATCATCGAAGGCTTTAATGAGCCATTGGGACTCGCCAGCTACAGCTTGTACGTGTTCGATTGCTGCGCGCCCACCGGCTTTCGCCTGGCTGCTGCAACCCACATAAAGTGAGCGCCGTCATCAGCCAGAAGGGCAATGCCTATCTGGAAGGTTTCAGCGACCAATGGGGTCCGTGGCAGGCGTATTGGCGTGAGCCAACCGCAGCCAATCGCCAAGCATGTCGTGCCTCATTGTCGCCGCAGACCATTCGCGACCGGCAATACGGCACCGGTGCCCACCCGCACACGCTCTCGCCCGATGGCTACACGCTGGACATCGCGTACATTCGGCGTCATTGGCGCATTTGCAAGGGCACTGCGGACGCGGCGACAGGGCTGCGTGCGCACACAGATGTGGGACTGCATGAGCGTGCTAAGTTGCCGAAATAACTCACCCAGAGAAATACCGAGATGCTCACCGCATACCGATGGAGCGGCTTGCTGGTGCTTGCCAGCTTTTTGCCGGCGTCTGCCGTTGCAGGCACGGCCGATGGCGGTTACCGGCAGCCACCGGAGCCGCTGTTGGGCGTGTTACGCGCGCCACTCATCCATCGCCGCGGCTGGATCCCACCGGCAAGACCCTGTTGCTTGTGCAGCGCACGCAGTACCCGCCGATTGCGCGTGTGGCCGAGCCGTATCTGAAGCTGGCCGGTGTGCGCGTGGAGCCGCGCACGCATAGCCGCCACGACATGTCCAACGGCTATGGCATCCGTTCCTGCGTGCAAGGCTTCAGTCTGGTCGATGTTGCCAGTGGCAAGCAGACCGCGGTGAGCTTGCCGGCCGGCGCCTGCCCGGCATCGCCGGTGTGGTCGCCGGACGGGCGCCGCTTCGCCTTCAACAACACTGCCGCCGACCGCGTCGAGCTATGGGTGGGCGAGGTGGCCACCGGCAGCGTGCGCAAGATCGATGGTGTGCAACTGAATCCGGTGCTGGGCGGCGAGATCCAGTGGCTTGGCGGGAGCGACACCTTGCTGCTGAAGACGGTGCCGCAGGACCTGGGCGCCGCCCCGCGCAAGGCCGCAGTGCCGCCGGGCCAGGAGGTCAAGGAAACCATCCAGGGCAAGGGCGAAAGTAGCACCTATGAAGCCCGCGATACGCTCTCCAGTCCTGAAGACGAGGCCTTGTTTACCTACTACGCCACCTCACAGCTGCTCACGGTGGATGCGGCCAACGGCAGCCAGCGCAAGCTCGGTACGCCAGCCGTTTACAGCAACGTGGATGGCGCGCCCGACGGCCGCCATGTGCTGGTGCAACGGTTGAAGCGGCCGTATTCCTATGTCACCACCTATGCGCGGTTCGCCCACGATGTGGCGGTGCTGGATCTGGCCAACGGCAATGAGCGCGTGCTGGCCGACCTGCCGGTCGCCGACCGGGTGCCGGTGCGAGGCGTGTCGATCGGCCCGCGTGCGTATTCCTGGCGTGCCAACCAACCGGCCACACTGGTCTGGGCCGAGGCGCTGGATGGTGGCGATTGGAAAACCAATGTTCCCGCGCGCGACACGTTGATGACGCTAGCAGCACCGTTCACCGCCAAGCCGCGTGAACTCACGCGCGTGCAGCAGCGCTATGCCGGCCTGTCGTGGTTTGCCGAAGGCGGGCAGGCACTGCTGGACGAGTACGACGAAAACCGCCATTGGCGTCGCACCACCTTGTTGGATGCCGACCGCTCCGGCGCTGCCGGACGAGTGGTGTTCGATCTTTCCACCGACGACCTGTACGCCGATCCCGGCTTGCCGCAGACGCGTGTGCTGGCCAACGGCCAAGCCGTGCTGCGCGAAGAGCATGGTGCGTTGTTCCTGAGCGGGCAGGGCGCATCTCCTGCCGGCGATCGGCCGTTTCTGGATCGCTATGAGCTGGCCATTGGCAAGACCCAGCGGCTGTTCCGCAGCGATGCCAGTGTGGACGAACTGTTCTTCGGTTTTGCCGGCGACGATGTGTCGCGCCTGCTGACCTGGCACCAGTCGCTGACCGACCCTCCCAACGTGTATCTGCGCACGCTGGGCCAGCCATTGCCGACGACAGTTGTTAGCGAAGCGCTCCTTGCTTCCACCGCCACGCCGGTCACTCATTTTCCGGATCCAACCCCGCTGGTGCGGCAGATCGGCAAGCGCCTGGTGACCTACAAGCGCAAGGACGGCGTGGAGCTGTCGTTCACCCTGTACACCCCGCCCGGCTATAAGCAAGGCACGCGTGTGCCGGCGATCCTGTATGCCTACCCTCTCGATTATGCCGACCCCTCCAAGGCCGGCCAGGTCAGCGGCGCCAGCGAGCGCGACTTCACCCGCCTCAGCTACTATCAGGTGCTGTTGCTGGCCGGTTACGCGATCATCGACGATGCAGCCTTCCCCATTGTTGGAGACCCCAAGACCGCTTACGACACCTATCTGCAGCAGCTGGTGGACGACGCCACCGCTGCGGTGGACAAAGCAGTGGAACTGGGCGTGGTTGATCGCCAGCGCATCGGCGTCACTGGGCATAGCCACGGCGCGCTGATGACGGCCAACCTGTTGGCACAGACCGACCTGTTCCGCGCCGGCGCAGCCACCAGCGGCAGTTACAACAAGACGCTGACGCCATTTGGTTTCCAGAACGAGCGCCGTTCGTTCTGGGCTGCACCGGAGGTTTATGCGCAGGCATCCGCGTTCTTCCACGCCGACAAGATCAACGAACCGTTGTTGATCGTGCATGGCATGGACGACGCCAACCCTGGTACCGAAACGACTCAGGCACCACGGTTGTTCCAGGCGATCCGCGGCAACGGCGGCACCGCGCGGCTAGTGCTGCTGCCATTCGAACCGCATTGGTACACCGCACGCGAATCCACTGAAGACCTGGTCGCCGAGATGCTGGACTGGTTTGACCGTTACGTGAAAAACGCGCCGCCTCGCAATGAGGGCAGCAAGCAAAAACAGTAAGCGGTGTGCCAACGCAGCGTGTCATTTGAAGCTGACATTGGCATCCGCGCGGGGTTGGAGCGTTCTTTGCAGACTGATGATGTCTGGTAAAGCGTGCTCCGGCTCCACTGGATGAGTGGCTGCATTCACGGCCACATCGCTGTGCACGCATCAAGCAAACCTGCCACGCACCACATCGGCATTGCTCTGCCGATTTGGGTTGCCCAGCGTGCTATCGGAGCCAACGGTCCAGCAATGCAGGTGCGCCAGTGCGTTGACCAAGTGTGAGATGGCGAGCACCTCACACCAAAGCGAAGCTTGCCGGGCTTAGAGCGGCTAACAAAACTACTGCGCAGCCGCCAGGCGGGCGCGGCCGGTGCTCGGAATCGGCATGTACCACTCGTACACTCCGGTTCTGAGCGCGCCGTCCGCACCCACCTGACGACTGCTCGCTACGTTTTGTTAGCCGCTCTTAATCGGCCGACAGCGACCCTAAAGTAAAGCCGGAGACGGCATTCACCTTGCCACGCCAAAGCACCCCACGGTTGCTGGGCAGAGGCTGGCCACCGGGTGAGAAACAACGCGAGTCGATCAAGTGAAGGAACTGCGGTGGTGTACTGCTCTGTTGAGCATCTGCTTCGGTGTTGTAGATGCTGGCATGGCTGGCAAACGCGCGGCGAATATCTTCTTTTTCTTCGGCGTCGCCGGGGTATGCGGCAGAAAATTCCTGCGCAAATGCCTCAAAGTATTGTGTGCCGCTGACAAGCTGACCTGAAACAATGATGCCTTCCACAAAAAGCGTAATGCCGAACTGCACGTTCGAGGTGTTGACGGCAGCGACCAGCTTCTGCAGATACCAATCCAGGCTCTGCCCGTCGAACGCCAGCTTGACGTCCTCCAGGTTCGGTTGATTGTCGTGTTGATCTGTCATGTGGCTCTCCTTGGTGGAAGGTCTAACGCGTGTGTCGAAATAAGCGCAGCAAAGTACCTACTCATCGCCCCGCATGCCCAAGAAAGCAAGTGCGTCCTGTCCAATGATTGACGCGGTTGGGTCCGCCATCGTCGCCTTTGAGAGAATGCCCAGAGTCTATGACATGTATGCCTTGTTTGGCTTCTTGGCCTGCCCTGGTTGGAATCTTGATCCTAAGCGCTTATTAGTGCTGCTTCGCAAGCGGCGGTCTCAAGACTCACGTGCAACACGTGATGTGAACGTTGCGAGTTCGTCTTCCATTGCCTCACTGGGGTTTTTGCAGCCCAGGGTTTTCCGTGGACGGGTGATCATCAGTCAGGCGATGTGAGTGAGGTAGTGCTGACTGACCCCAGACAGGTCCGCTCCTTTGGGCAGCAACTGGCGAAGCAGGCCGTTGGTGTTCTCGTTGCTAGCGCGCTGTCAGGGCGCTAGCGGGTCGGCAAACCACACATGCATGTTTACCCCCTCCATCAGCTCGGCGTAGCGCGTCAGTTCGGTCCCGTGATCATAGGTCAGGCTCGTTCGCATCGAGGCAGG
>NZ_MDEJ01000203.1 GCF_002940065.1 Xanthomonas populi | reverse complement strand
TTTGCCGCGTCCCACCGACTGCGAAGGCCACCGGCGTCTTGCCGGCCGGGGCGTCGCAACGACCGCGCACATCGGTGTTCACCAACGCCGTTTCGTCTCCCCACTGTATCTGTGCGCCCTCAGCTTTGGCGCGTTTCTCAATCGCCGGATAGGTCTCGTCCAGCCACGCCTGTACCGCTTCAGGACGCTGCTCGTCCGCTTTTTGATCGGCTTTTGCGGCGTAAACCCCCACCGGGCCAGGTAGGTACCCACGCCCCGCACCGACAGCGTCATACCGCACTGCTGTTCGATCAGTTGCGTCACAGCGGCGCGATTCCACAGCGCAAACTCCATCTTCACCTGCTCCGGTCGCCGATCGCAGATGATCCGTTTGATCCGTGCCTCCTGCGCGGGGCTCAACCAGCGACCCTGCCCAGGAGCCCGGCCCCGTCGGCTTGGCTTGATCTCCGCCAACCCGCCTGATGCATCACCATCGATCGCGCGGCGCACTGTCGGATACGACAGACCGGTCAGCTTGACGATTTGCATCACATCATGGCCAAGGCGATGCAGTCGAACCACGCGTTTGCGCCGCTCGTGCAACCGATCCAGCGTCTGATGCCTTGCGTCTTCTTTGTCCGTTGCTTTCTGACAGTATCAGGGTAAGAAAGTTTAAATATATTCAAACCGTATCAATAGTGCATGACCTGAGCGCACATTCCGGCGCTGCCAGCGGGGTTGCCCCCGGTGGCCGAAGTCGCCAGGCAGGTGTGCCGCAACTCAGCGCTGCAGAATGGCGCGCAATGCCGCTTCCAGTGCCGGGTACTGGAAGCGGAAGCCGGCAGAGAGCGCGCGTTGCGGCAGCACGCGCTGGCTGATCAGCAGCAGCTCGGCCATCTCGCCAAAACCCAAGCGCAGCAGGCCGGCGGGAACTGCAAGCAGCGCCGGGCGATGCAGCACCCTGGCCAGCGTGCGTGCAAATTCCGCATTGGTGACCGGGGTGGGCGCGGTGGCGTTGTAGGCGCCGGCTTCGCCGTGTTCGAGCAGCCACAGCAACAGGGCCACCATGTCGGCGCGGTGGATCCAGCTCATCCAGTGGTGGCCATTGCCGAACGGGCCGCCGCCGCCGAAACGGAACGCCGGTAGCATGCGTTCCAGCGCGCCGCCATCGCGGCCGAGCACGATGCCGGTGCGCACCCAACTCACGCGCGGCCCGAGCGCGGCGATTTTGGCCGCTTCGGCCTCCCAGTCGCGACACAACACGGCGGAAAAATCATCGCCGGCGCTGTCGGCTTCGGTCAGCGCGGTGTCGCCGCGTTCGCCGTAATAGCCCACCGCCGAGCCGGAAATCAGCACGGACGGGCGCTGCTCGGCCGGTTGCTGGGCGATCCAGGCCTGCAGTTGCCGGGTAATGCCCAAGCGCGATTCGCGGAATTGCTCCTTGCGTGCATCGGTCCAGCGACCGGCGGCCAGCGGCTCGCCGGCCAGGTTGATGACCGCATCGGCCTGCACGCCATCCAGCGTCTCCACTGCGGTAATGCCGGGCAGAGCGTGGCTGGCGCGGCGGGGATCGCGCGTCAGCACGCCGACTTGATGCCCGGCGCGCAGCAATGCTGGGCACAGTGCCTGACCGATAAAGCCGGTGCCGCCGGTGATGAGCAACTGCATGGCGAGATTCCTAGAGCCAAACGATGCGGCACCATAGGTCAGGGCGGGCCGCATGGACGTGAAGTCGATGCCGTGCCGCGGCGATCGCATCGGCAGCGGCGTGCGCACATCACCCGTTTGCAATGTGCGCGACCTAAACGCAAACGCGCCGGACCAGCAGGCGCGTTGCGCACTTGCACGAGTGTCGATGCGACGATTATTGCCGTGCCCAGCTCGACGAAGAATGCTTCGCAAGTGCTCACGTTGTTTGCGCTCTCCAATCGGTGGATGGTGCGCCGGCAGTGATTGCCGGCCAAGGCATCAGGCTGTCCGGCGGCAGCTGACGCCGCCAGACACGCGCAAAATCTCGTCTTGCACCCGCAAGTTGCGCGTTACTGGCGCTCTCGATGCTGAGATTTTTGGGTCTTGCGAGTTGTTCAGACCTTCCCTTAGCGCGACGACGACACCGCGTGCGCGCGCTCGAAGTGCGCCGACACCACGCGTCGGCTTTCTTCCAGATGCTGCTTGACCGGCGCACTTTCGGCGGCAGGCAGCAGTTCGGCATCGATGATCTTGATGGTATCGCCGTGGTCGCTGACCATCGTGCGTAAGAAACCATTGCGATAAGCGTTCTTGCCGTCGGGCAGGGTCAGCGTTTGCGACAGCGCGTCCACGGCCGCCTTGCCCTTGGCGCGCATCGCATCGGCGCGTGGGCTGTCGGTGGCACCCAGGGCCTTGCTCTTGGCAAGATTGGCTGCGTGGTCGTGCAGCAGCTGCTTGGCGAATTCATCGGTGGCTCCGCCCAGATCTTGCGCGATAGCCTGTTTGGCCAGCGCGATCTCGCTCTCGTCGATCGCCGCCAGTACGCCCAGCACAGCGGCATCGCCCTTGGCCAACTCGGCTGCGCCGGTGCCGCTGACGGGCGCGGCAGTCGGCTCGGGCGACACGGCAGGTGCGGTGCGCGATGTGTCGCCGCCGGGGCGATCACAGGCAGTGAGAGTCAGCATGGCGAGCAAGGAGCTAGCAACAAGAAGGAATTTCATGGATGTCCTGAGCGGGAAGAATGCAACCGGCAGCTGCCGGCGGTGAAAAGCAAAGGAGCCGCTGCGCGGCTCCGGTAATGCGCAGATCGAACTAAGCGATCAAACCCACTGCGGCTGACCTACCGACCCGATGCCCAGCGATCTGGAGCGTGCATGCACGGCGTCCTGCGCGGTACGACAGATACGCGTCATGCGTGCGATGCGTTCGCGAATCACCGCGTGTTCGCTGGCCGGCGCGCTGCCCAGCAGACTGGCTACATGGAAGCCAAGGATGTCCTCCGCGCGGTCGCCCTGGTCGCTGACGATGTGCGGTACCAACCGCTCCAGTCGTTCCAGGTCCTGCTGCACTTGATACGGGGTTTTCATGCCAATCTCCAATGAATAACGTGTCTTGCTCAACACTGACGTGCTCAACTATTGCGCATGCCCAGACGCTGCCAGCAATCAGTGGCCAACTGTTCGTAATTGGACTGCGTGTTGGATGAAATGAAGTGATGCTCCAGGCGGTCGCGAAACAACCGAAGACGCTCCTGATCGCTCGAACGCGGCGCCTGCAGATAGATGTCGCAGGCCATTTTCACCACCGGTGACAACTCGCTGAACTTGCCTGCACCAAGGTTGCCCTGCGCATGCCGCGCTTGCCAATGCGCGATTTCGGCTTGTACATCGATAACGGAGGGATCTCTGCTCATGACGTCGGGTGGTCCGGGTTAAACAAACTTGGCGCTCAGGGTAACTGCGGGTGTGTCAACGAATGATCATCGAACGCGACCATTGGCCCGTATTACGTCTGTATATGCTTAGAGCCGCGAAAAAAAACCCAGGAAGAAGCCGTAAGCCGATGATGGAGCATGCAAGCCAGAGCAACGCCAAGTGGAGATCGATGCGGCGTTCAAAGCGGATGAGTAGTTTGCCCATGCCTGCGAACCAGGCATGCATACGCTCGACGACCCAGCGATGACGGCCCAGACGGTCGTTGCGGTCGATGCCCTTGCGTGCAATCGGCGCAATGATGCCCCGCTGCTTGCGGAAGGTGCGACAACGTTCGATATCGTCGGCGTTGCCGGCATGCAGTTTGCCTGGCCAACGTCGCCGGCGCCCTGGTTTTCCGGAGAGGGGAGGCAAGGCTCAAGCAACGCCTCAAACACCACCGGGTCGTGCCGATGGGCATCGGTGACGCACCGCCAAGGGCACGCGGTTGCGAGCAACGATCAGCTGCCGTTTGCTGCCGAGTTTGCCGCGACCGGTCGGGTTTGGCCCGGTGTAGGCGCCCCCCGGGGGGCAGGCCACACTGGCGGCGTCCAGACTGGCTCGGCTCAGATCCAGCCTCTGGGCGCGACGCAACTCGGTCAGCAACACCTGATGCAGACGATGCCACACACCGGCGGCTTGCCAATCACGCAACCGGCGCCAGCAGGTCATGCCGCTGCCATTGCCAAGTTCCATAGGCAGCTCTTCCCACGGCATGCCCGTGCGCAAGACATAGACGATGCCATTGAGGGCCTGCTGATCACTGAGACAAGGTCGCCCACCTTTAGCAGAAGGCTTGACTTGCGGACTCAGTGGTTGGATGCGCTTCCACAGCGCATTAGGGATCCCTTTGGTTCCGTGCCATGGCCCATTTTTTGATCCTGGAGATAGCATTCAAGAGGTTTTGTTAGCCGCTCTTAATCGGTCAGAGTGTTTCGGGATCTCTACACGCTGCAGATGCAATGCGGCCGACTTGCCAATTCCAGCATCAACGGCACTGACCACATGCGGCCGCGCACCGGCCTGTATCGCTTTGAGCGCGTTGATGCGCTGCACCGACAACCGCAGTGCGCAGATGAATGCGATGAAAGTGCGCTCGCAACAGCGCATTTTACGGAAAATTCTGAACCTCTCTACACCTGTGTAACGTCTGATCGATAAACTGTGCAGTTACGTAATGGAGAGAGTACTGGGCACCTCGAACAACCAAGTCGTAGCCGTGGTGACACGCACTGGATGATGACCATACCTTCAAAAAATCAGCGAT
>NZ_MDEJ01000202.1 GCF_002940065.1 Xanthomonas populi | reverse complement strand
CGTCAGTTGCATGGATCACTCCTCAACGTAGCTGTGTAGTGTCGCGCATCTGGGGACGTTGTTCAGAGGTTCCCTAAGCGACGCTAACACTTTGCCGCCATTGATCGCCGGCCGATCGCCGCTGTTGCCCGATCGATCAACGGCGCTGTCGTGACGGACCCGATGCAGCCGGATCGGACGCAGTGGTTTCCGTCTGCGGTGCAGCGTTGTCTTTGTCCTCTCGCCGCACCGCATCGCCTGAGGTGCTGTCGATCAATATCACTGGTACCTGCGAGCGCCGACGCTGTTCGACGCGATAAGGCAATGGGCCGAGTGCTTCACGCAATGCGCTCAGCGCCGGGTCCACGCCACGCAGCGGATACCACAGCCCGATCAGGCTGAAATGGCGGCTGTAGCGCAGCGTCTGGGTGCTGCCCACCCAGAGCGGTTGCGCGTCCGGTTGCAAGCGTGCGGCGGCTGGCCACAAACGCAGCACATGCACATGGCCGGGCGCGGCATGACGCACCATCAGCAATGCTTCCACGTGCGTATCCAAAGTGGCCGGCAGAATCGGCACCTCGTCCGGGCGTCCGCTGACATCAAGCAGATGCAGCGCTTGTTCCCAACCGGCCTGCGGTTGCACCCGCCAACCGCGCGCTTCGAGCTGACGCTGCAGCGGTGCCAGCGGGCCGGCCAGTTGCACGTCCAGCGGCCAGCGCTGGTCGTCGTCGAATTCGTTGCGGCGTGCGGGCAGCAGGCGCCACTGGCCCTTCCACCAATCACTGGCGGGCAACTCCATCGGCAACGGCGGCGGCGGTTCGAACCTGGCCAGCTTGCTTCCCAGATTGCGCGGCGCCAACACGATCGCGCAGGTCAGGAACACACCATAGAAAATCCACGACACCGGCTTGACCCAGAACGCACGCGTTGCGCGCCGACGGTAGGCGATGCCCAGCACCAGCAGCCAGAAGATGCCGAACAACATGCCGCCGACCACGTCGCTGAGCCAATGCGCGCCCAGGTACAGCCGTGCAAACCCAATGAGCGAGACGATTGCGCCACTGACCAGATACGGCCACACCCGGCGCCGACCGGGCAACTCGCGCGCGATCAGCAACGCGAAGAAGCCAAAACCAATCGTGGCCATGGTGACCGCCACCGACGGGAACCCGAAGCCGCTACTGGCCGCAGGCGGGTGCACCACCTGCACGGTGGCGCCTAGCAACTGGGTCAACGCAAGGCCAAAGGCCAGCGCGATCACCCAATGCGCCACCGCCATCCAGCGTCGGCGCCAGGCCAGGTAGCCCATCGCCGCGGCGATCGCCGGCAACAGCACCTGCCAATCGCCCAGCGAGGCTAGCGCCACCATCGGGTAATCGGCCAGCGGGTTGCGCAGCGCCAGCATCAGATCGTGCACGGCCAGGTCCACGCGCAGCGGCTCGCCATGCGCCAGCACCACCATCAGCAGCACGAACAAGCCCCAGCCCAGCAACAGCAACATCAACGCCATCATCGCCAGCGGCACCGACTCGCGACGGTGCGGGTCGAACACGCCGACCGACCAGTTGCCCAGCACCGGATGCCGATGCGACCACGCCAGCAGCCGCGCCAACAACGCATCCAGATGGCCGGCCGACCATCGATACGAGTACAGCACCACTGCCCAGGCCAGCCCGATCACCGCCATCAATAGCGTGACCACCACGAACAAGCGCCCGGCCACCGCAGCTACCGCATCGTAGGCGGTGCCCAAGACCCAGCCGGGCACCAGAAACAGCAGCGCCCACGAGATGCAGGCCAGGCCGCTGGCGAACAGATAGCGTTTGAACGGCATGTGCGACATGCCCGCGATTGCCGGCACGAACGGGCGCACAGCGCCCACATAGCGGGCGATCAGGATGCTCTTGAAGGCATTGCGCCGGAACAGCAGCTCGCCGCGTTCCAGCAATTGCGGGTAGCGGCGGAAAGGCCAATAGGTATGCAACTGGTGGCCCCAGCGATGGCCCACCCAGAAGCTCAGCGCGTCACCGATGAAGGCGCCCAGCGTGGCGCAAACCACCGCATATGGCCCATTGATCTGCCCGAGCCCGATCAGCACGCCGATGGCAAACAGCAACGGCAGCGCAGGCACGATGGCGCCAAGCACGATCACCGCATCGCAAAATGCGATAGCAAAGATCACCACGCCAGCCAAGGTGGGGTGGTGCCAGATCCACTCCAGCGTGGCGTCGATCCATGAATTCATTCCCCGNGGGGGGCTTGCGCCGCCCTCACATCGGCCTGCCTGCTTCACCTCAGCTTGCGAGCGAGCACCGCCGCACGCATGCATGAGGTCCGCAGCAGCCGCGCGCTGTAGGGCGAGGCAGACGGCCCGCCTACAATGGGGGATGAGTGACGATCCCGCCGGCAATCTGCCGCTGAAGTCCGATACCTTCGGGCGCATCCTGTTGATCCGCGAAGGCGATCGCGTGTTCGTGCGGCGTGACCTGAGCGTGGCGCCGTGGTTGTTGCGCAGTGTGGCCTGGTGGTTGGCGCGGCGCGAAGCCTTGGCCTTGCGTCAGCTGGATGGCATGCCGCGTACGCCGCAGCTGTTGCGCTGGGATGGTCGCCAACTGGATCGCAGCTATCTGACCGGCGATGCGATGTACCAGCGCCCGCCGCGCGGCGATCTGGCCTACTTCCGCACCGCGCGCAAGTTGTTGCAGCAGCTCCATCGCTGCGGCGTGGCGCACAACGACCTGGCCAAAGAAGCTAACTGGCTGGTGCAGGACGACGGCAGCCCGGCGGTGATCGATTTCCAGCTGGCGGTGCGCGGCGATCCACGCGCGCGCTGGATGCGTCTGCTTGCACGCGAAGACCTGCGCCACCTGCTCAAGCACAAGCGCATGTATTGCCCGGCCGCGATCACTCCGGTGGAGCGCCACGTGCTCAAGCGCACCTCCTGGGTCCGCGAGGTGTGGTTCGCCACTGGCAAGCCGGTCTACCGCTTCGTGACCCGCCGCGTGTTGCATTGGGAAGACAATGAAGGGCAGGGGCCGAAGCCGTGAAGTGCCGGGATTGGTTATGCGTGATTGGGGATTTGTAAGAGCGGATGGCTTGGGCTGCGAGGTTTGTCGGCCGGATTGGGGCAAGGCGAGGAGCTTTTGCGAATCCCGAATCCCGTGACGTTATTGCTCGGGCTGTAAGCTCTGTAAGCTCACAAATCCCCAATCCCATCTCCCCCAATCACATGACCTTATCCGGAAAAACCCTGTTCATCACCGGTGCCTCGCGCGGGATTGGCTTGGCGATTGCGCTGCGAGCGGCGCGCGATGGTGCCAATGTGGCGATTGCGGCCAAATCGGCCGTGGCCAATCCCAAGTTGCCCGGCACCATCCATAGCGCGGCCGAGGCGGTGATTGCGGCCGGTGGGCGGGCGCTGGCGCTCAAGTGCGATATCCGCGAAGAAGACCAGGTGCGTGCGGCTGTGGTGGCCACGGTCGAGACCTTCTGCGGTATCGACATCCTGGTCAACAACGCCAGCGCGATCTGGTTGCGCGGCACGCTGGACACGCCGATGAAGCGCTTCGATCTGATGCAGCAGGTCAATGCGCGCGGCAGTTTTCTGTGCGCGCAGGCCTGTCTGCCGCATCTGCTGCAGGCGCCCAATCCGCACATCCTTACGCTGGCGCCGCCACCGTCGTTGAACCCTGCGTGGTGGGGCGCCCATACCGGCTACACCTTGGCCAAGATGGGCATGAGCCTGGTGACCATGGGGCTGGCAGCCGAGTTCGGCCCGCAAGGCGTGGCGATCAATGCGCTCTGGCCGCGCACCGTGATTGCCACCGATGCGATCAACATGATTGATGGTGTGGATGCGGCCGCGTGTCGTCGGCCGGAGATCATGGCCGACGCTGCGCATGCGGTGCTGACGCATGAGGCGGCCGGCTTTCATGGCCAGTTTCTGATCGATGACGAGGTGCTGGCGCAAGCCGGCATCACCGACCTGAGCGGCTATGCGGTCGATTCGTCGCGTGCGTTGCTGCCGGATCTGTTTCTCGGCTGAGCGGCGAATGCCGCATCGCTCGCTGTTGGCTGGATCCGGGGAGGCACATGCGAATCAGCGCGCGTGGGCAGATCGATTCGGCGCATCGGCAGCGCTCGACCATCGGCCACGCCGTCGTTTGTCAGTCGCTCCGTATGAAGTCCTGGTGCAGTTCCGTCGCCGCTTCACGCAAGCGTTTTTGGACATTACCCGCCCGGCTGGACACAATGACGCATGCTCTCGATTGAGCATAAAAAGTTCACAGTAGTGTTTGCTATCCCGCGCAGCTGAAACGGTTTCCGACAAGGATGTACAGCGCTTGTCTTCGATGTTCCGTGTGCTTGCTCTGGCTGTTTCCGTCTCCGTTCTGGCTGCCGCCTGTGGCGATCAATCGCAGCAGCCTGCAACCGATGCCGCTACCAAAACCGCTGAAAAACAGCTGGATTCCTCGCAAGGCGTGACCGCCAAGCTCAGTGCCTACATCGACTGCTTCAACCGCGTCGATGCCCATGTGCATACCGGTGCCAAGCACTACACCGGTTGGATGCAGGACCCGTTTGCTGGCCCAATCGGCCGCGGCCGCGAGGGGGGGGCATGACCGGCCCGTACGACATCGACGACGACATGAAGCAGTGCGATGCGCCGGTCAGCGCGGCCGCTGCGGCAAAACCATCCGCTGGCGGCACTGGATACGGCGGCACGTGACTAGGCAGTCTCCGACGTCCCCCCCGCCCTGAGTAGCGGTCAGGTTTAGAGTCCGGGGGGGATGATAGCGGTGTTGGCCAGATCTTGGGCATAAGAGCCCGTTCAAAGTCTTCCCGAATTATCCGATCATATGGAGATGAGAGCACGCTATCCCAGTGACGTCAGCCGCGA
>NZ_MDEJ01000201.1 GCF_002940065.1 Xanthomonas populi | reverse complement strand
AGCGATTACGCACACTGCCCGAACACGTCTACAACCAGATGGTCATGGGCTGAAAAACGTGGGGATACCTCAGGGTCAGCATCTGTTTGGCCGAGGCATCCATCCGCACCCATTTCCAACCGATGCGCGCAGGGTCCTGCAGCCACTCGTCTGTGTCTGAGTCGGTCAGATCCGGGCAGAACATGTCATCGACATACAGCGCGATCTCGCTGCGATGGGCGAGCAGGAACGCGAGCGCGAGGATAGGCAACACGCCTCGCTTGACCCCATAGGGAATCTGCCGCGCCAGGTCGTAGAGCTGTGCCAGGGTGATCGCACCATCGGCGCCCTGCAGCAGGTTACGCCAAGCCTGCCACAGCGGCACCAGAGAACGCGCGCCCTCGAGGTCGTCGGACAGTTCGGGCGAAGAGAACGTGCCACGCTTTTTCACGGTCCGATGCAGCCCGAGAGGCGCCAGAACAGTGTGATACAAGCCTGCCTCGGCTGGATAGCCCGAGTAATCCAGCTCGTGGTGCCCACCGTGGGAAAGCATGCGGTGCATCAACAGACGCTGGGCCTTGGCCGCGTTGGAAGAGAGTACATCGCGATTGACCAGTTCACTGGAGATCTGAGGTGCACTCTTGAAGACCGCATCACACACCCGGCTAGCAATGGGCGAGAGGCCATCTTCGGCGGTTGGATGGAAGGTCTTGCTCGCGCTGTACCAGGTTGCCGTCGCGAAGGCATCGCGCAGGGCCGCTTCGAGGTCGCCACGCAACTGCTGTAACCGTGCATGGATTTCGCGACGGGCAACGCCATCATTTTCCAACGACGGGGTGCTTTCGGCCACGTGTTCCAGCGCAGTCAGCTCGCTGGCATATTCGGCCAAGCGATGATGACCCTTGGGGACACCAAACAAGGTCAGAGGATCCTTGGCCGCCTTCGCCAGGTCGTGAGCCGTCTGCGCCAGCTGTTCAGAGGTGCTCTCCTCGTTCGGCACCAGCAGCGCGAAGCGTCCGGTCGGCGTCTTCTTTGGCGGCGCATGGGGATCCATCGCGCCGCTCGGCGTCACCACAGAGCGTTCGAACCAACGCAGCGTGCCGGTCTTGGAGTAGTGCTTGCGTGCGGTCAGCGGTGGCAAAACGGCTAGTTGCTTGAGCTGCTCGTCAATGCTTTGGCTGCGCTCTCGCTTGGCGGTGTCCACGGCAGCATCGATATCGAAATCGCTGCCCGCATAGATGGCCCAGGCTTCGTTGTGCTTGCGGTAAATGACGATGCTGGCCGCAGCAAGTTCTTCCAGTGCAGCTTTGACAAACTTGGGCGAGACGTCGTCCACCGAGCACTCAAGCACATCGTGACTGGCTGCCAGCCCCGACCCATTCCGAAACAGTTCGATCAATGCGATCGTCTTGGCCAAGGACACATGCGGCTCACGGAACCGCGCTTCCACACGCTCTATGGCTTCGGCACTGATTGCCCAGCGGTGGCCGTCAGCCGAGGCCAGGATCGCAGGCTCAAAATTCGCGCGCAGATAGTCCCAAAAGCGCGCCGGCTGGTAGTACCCAAGGCTCTTACGGGTGTGACCCTCCAGGAACTCACGGAAGCCCAGTGGCTCGGCTGAACTCAGAAAGCCGAATACGCTGCGCTCGTTCTGTCCAAAGCGGCGACGTGAGCAGGGGCCGAGCAGGGCCGCTGTCACCGGATGTAGTGGCCAGCACTGATCCAGAGTCTGGGCTAGCGTGGCAGATGAGGCGGGCCGGCGGCGTTGAATCGCCTTGGCAATCACCTCGCTCAGTCTGTGGCTGCCCGAGTGGGCCTCATCGCAGCGGATGGCGCCTCCAATTAATGCGATGACCTCATCAGTACCGGCCACAACCGGCACATCCACAAAGCGCCCTTGGACCTTGGCCCACTCGCTCTGGACGGCTCGACCTGAGCGCGAGGCGTATTGATCAAAGGCCTGATGCAGGATGCCGATGACCACCAGCTTGCCGTCGCTACGGCTGGCGGCTTCGGCCAGCTCTTGCAGCAAATAGATGTCCTCTCCCGCGGCGGCCGCAGCCTCCAGCAGCTTGCCCATCTCATCGAGCAGAACCACCACGCCACCGTGCTCGCCCGCCTCTGCACGCCGGACTAGCTCAGCGATTACATCGCGGCGCCCATTGCGCATGCGCTTGGGACCGCGTTGAGGCGCATGCTTGTCGATCGCCTGACCGAGGGCCTCTTCAAGGGCCTGACGGCGCCCCACCACTGGCACGAACAGCCAAGGCTTCTTGCTGCCAAAGGCTTTCCAAATCTCGTCATCCGCCTCGACATTTAGGGCCTGCTTGGCACGCTTGCGGACCGTGGGCGTCCCGCCGGCCAGCTGCGCCAAGGCCAGAGCCAAAGTGGATTTGCCGCCACCATAGGGCCCTGTCCAGGTAAAGGCACGCTGTTGGGATTCGTTGATGTGGTGTGCGACCACAGCAAGCGCATTTCGTGAGCTGGACTGACAGATGTAGCCATCCAAGGCATCGGCGCGCGAGAGATCGGACTCCAACTGCACGGAGCGTTGGAAGCGCGGGGTGACCTGTATGCGGAGTTCCATGCTACTTGCCATATGCGTGCTTGAGAAGTCGTTGTTTGAGCGCATCCAGTGGTTCGGTCAGAATCCGACTAACCTGCCGAACACCCGCCGTATCACTCCAGCGCAATTGCCCTTCGGAGATCTCCTCTAGGTTCGTCAGGCGGTCGCCCACCGAATTCTCGTCCAGCTTGAACACCCGACCCGGCGCACCGAATTCGTGCGCAATGGCTTCGAAAGACAAAGTCGCTTGGCCCGAGCCACTAGACCGCTCCTTGCTTTCCCAGAAGTCGAGCAGCGCAAGCGCAAACAGCCCATCGGGTAGCGAGGACTGCGCGCCGCGCCTGAACCGGAATGTGCCAATCGGCCCTTCGGCCAACAGGCCGAGATCTGCCAGGAGAGGTTCGGCGGCATCATCGGCCTCACGTCCATCGCGGCGAGCCACATAGCAGCGCAGGCATACATCCACGTCCCGCTTGAGGGTGACGTAGGAGACGCGGTGCCCCGCCTGCTCGGCTGCATGAGCAAGCGCAAGCGCGACCTTTTCAGACTCGAAGGTTTGCTGATTGATGCGATTGAAGACCCACCACCACGTGGTCGATCGCTTTGCGCGTCCTGCGAGCAGCCAATGCACCCACCACGCACTTGCCGGCTTTTCCAGATAGGGATCAAGACCTCGGCCGCCGAAGAGCGCTCGGCCTACCGTGCCGACACCCATCTTTCCTGCGGGCTGTTCCTCCAGAACGTCGCAGGCCAATGCCCAATGGCGGATCGCGGAGACCATGTTCTTGCCTACCCCGAAACGGCGAATGCCGTTTTCCGGCGCAAACGCCAACTTGGCATTGCCAAAAAAGTCAGGGTGTTGCGCAGCCTCGTAGGCCTTTCGCAGCCACAATTGGCGAAGCGGGAAGGTCTCGTGACCAGAGAATTGAACGTCGTCGGGAAGCGCGGGAAGGGCCATACCGGCAGTCTACTGGCGGAGACCGCCAGCGGACAACGAGTTTCCTGGCGAACGCCGCCAGCGCGCATTATTACTTGGAAGGTAATCTCTATAAGCTATTGATTTTATTGCTTTTAGCTAGTCGAGTGTATTGTCGACATCATTCAGCGCCCATGCCGCGTCCGGGGATGGAACTAAGTGTGCGGAGACCGGACACTAGGCCGCTATAGAAGCGGGGGAGTCACAATGAACTGGTTATGGCGATCGGGGCTTGCTGGAATGTTGACCTTCGTCGGCGCGGGTGTCGTTACGGCACAAAGCACGTCGACGCCACCTCAACCCAGTAAGCCAACGGTACAGGCGAGCCCAAGCATGCCGCCCCATCCCGCGGCGCAACTCCACACTGTCAGCCCGGTTTCGGTCGAGCCGGGCCTCACAACAGCGGCATTGCGCTCTGAGCTTGACGCCAGCGATTTGCGGCTACGGCAGTTCATCCAGGACAGCAGGGCTACAGGCTGGTTGGAAAAGCTCTGGCCGGAACTGCTGGGCCTTTTCGGCGTCCTCGTCGGTGGCGGAATCAATATCTGGCTTCACGGCAAGCAACGGGTCGCCACTGAAAAGGCCAATCGCGCGAGCGCCGCTTTCAAGGCGCAGACAGAGATCATCGAGTACCGGTCCCGACAGGCGCACGAGTTCTATTACCCCCTGTTACTGAGTTTGCAGCGCACCTCGGGGGTGCGGCGACAGATCTGCGATCATCTTCACGCCAAGAGTCCTGCGCGCTGTTGGCTAGCTGCTCATCCTTTGAGATCGCCACATGAGCTTCGGCGGTACCAATGGCAACGATAGGCACTTGCAGTGTGTTGCTGAGATGCTTGATGACTTCAAGTACGAGGCGCCTCCGATCGTTTCTTGTGCTTAGGACAGCCTGGAACTCATCAAATATCAGCATTCTGGCACCGACGATCTTCAACGCTGTCTGGACCTGGCGTGCTTTTACGCTGATAGGGTCTTTTGTGCGAAATGGCTGCATGAGCTGCAGAAGAATTTCGTCGTAGATCCGCGTTTCATCTGGATTTGGTGGCATCTCGATCCGAAGTACAGGCACGCGTACCGCGTCGCCCTCCAGGTTCGGATCGATAGGGTGCCTGCTCATGAACTCCAAGCCGAGTGAGGTCTTGCCGCTATTGGATTCCCCAAGCAGCAAGATTCCTGGCATGCGATGTGTCGGGGGATGATCAAGCAAGGTTTCCATCCGCTGCAGAATCGTTTCAGCAGCGGCATAGTTAAACCACTTGCTTCCCTGCATTTGCCGTAGACGCATCGCAGGCGACTGATCCATCACCGAGCGAACTTCCGGCAGAAGATGCTCTAGGTCGCTCATCTTTTCAACTTGATCTCATAGGGTGACAGTTCACCTGACTCGTCTCCCCACTCTTCTTGGGGTTCAGCCGACATACGTGTAAAAATGACTCGCAGAACCCGATTTCTTTTGTGAAAACATGAAGTTGCCAGATAAAA
>NZ_MDEJ01000200.1 GCF_002940065.1 Xanthomonas populi | reverse complement strand
GATCGCTGATTTTTTGAAGGTATGGTCATCATCCAGTGCGTGTCACCACGGCTACGACTTGGTTGTTCGAGGTTCCCTTATGCCGCTTCAGCAAGTGTGAATTGTACAAAGCCTGGTGAATTCATTCCGGTAGTGGTTGTCTTTACTTTCTCATGGGCAACTGATCCCTTATTTGATAAGGGTTTAACGGAAAGTAACGCAATCGATACCGCAGTGATTCGTGCTGAGGCTGCGGCCGTGGCTGAAGGATATTCTCAGTGTGTGCTGAAGGGTTATAGCAGCTGGAAGCCTCAGCCTACTCTTCCGAGTTGGGCGGCCAGTGCGGTTGTTGATTGTAAGAAGAGTGTAAGCGGCATTCAGCCCTAGTCGCAGATTGATTGGCCACATTTTTCGCACGCGATGCCGCGATCGCCACCGCCACTCCGTGGAGCAATGTGGGCGAAGCCTGCAGCTGGCCACGCCTGGGCGAACTCAACCCCATGCCCATCGCGCCGGACCGGCTTGCCGCCGCCTGCGCCGCAATGCCACCGCTGCACCCGGAACTACCGTCGGCCACCGGCCACGCAGTGCTGCTGCGCGGCAGTGCGCGGCGCAAGGCCGGTGGTCTGGATGCCAGCAGTTACGGCTCGTGGTACGCCGCACTGGTCGATCTGAGCCTGCGCATGGGCGGGCTGGGATGGCGCAACGTCCTGTGCGAAACCGCCTTCGTCGCCTCGCCGCACGAAGGCCGCCCGGCCGATGGCGACATGGATGCACTGGCCACCCGCTGGCCGGCTTGGCATGCGCGCCTAGCCAATTTCCTGATGCACGACCCGCTGCGCGCGCAGCGCGATCAACTCGCACAATTGCTGGCCGAGTTGCCGCCGCCGGATCCATAGCGCACGCTATTTGACGCGTAGAGCAGCTGCCAATGCGGCATGCTCACCGCCAGGCGGGCGCGGCCGGTGTTCGGTGCACTCGTACAGTGCCGTTTCTTGAGCGCTGTCCTATACAACCTGACGACTGCTCGCCGTGCGGTGAGTGCAGTGGCTTTGTCGGCCGTATTTTGGTGGATGCTATCGGAAGTCCAGGTCAAACGCCGAGTGGGTGTAGGGCGCGGTGCCCTCACCGCTCGCGGGACACGCCGTGAACCCTTCCCTGGGGGCTCGATGGCGGCATCCATGCCGCCAACGGTCCCGCAATCGGCGAGGACACCGCACCAGATAGTTTGCTGGTTGCTTTGAGAAGAGCTACGCGCACCGACGATCTCTACTGGTCCTTGCCCGCCCGCCGTCGCGGGACCTTACGCGGCATGGATGCCGCGTAAGAGCTGACAAGGACGTACTTGCAGCGTGTCCCGCGATGGTGGGCGGGCAAGGGCCCTGCAGCCAGGCCGCAGTGCAGTGACTGACGTGACGTAGTCTTGTTAGCCGCTTTTAAGAAGCAGAGCGCGTCGGCGCCTCGGTGCGTACCACCACATCCAGTGCGTCGTGACGCCAGGATTCGATATCCAGTTCCACCGCGCGGCCGTCTTCGGCAAAGCTGATCAGCTGTAGCCGGAAGCACGGCGTGCCGGTGGTGGATTGCAACAACATGGCTTGCGTGGCATCCAGGCCGGCCGGGTGCATCGACACCTGTGCGCGGCTCAAAAACAGCCCCAGTTTCTGATTGAACACGCTCGACAGCGAACCGGCCAGATCGTGGTCGAGCAGGCCGGGTGCCCACGCGGCCAGCACCACATTGGTTTCAAGCAATACCGCGCGTCGGTCGATCCAGCGCCGGCGTTGCAGCACGAACACCTCTTCATAGGGCGTATCCAGCCGCAGCGCTGCGGCGTAGGCAGCACCGGCAGCCTGCCGGGTGGCACTCAACAGCTCGGTGCGTGGCTTGCGCCCTTGTGCGGCCACGTACTGCATGAAGCCGGCGATGCTGGTGGGGTCGTAGCGCACGCGCGGTGCGCTGACGAACCACCCACGACGGTTTTCGCGGTAAATGCGGCCCTGCGCTTCCAGCTGCTGCAAGGCCTCGCGCAAGGTGATGCGGGTGCAGGCGAAGCGCTCGGCAAGCTCGCGCTCTACGGGCAGGCGCTGGTCCGGGCCCCACTCGCCGTCGGCGATCTGCGCGGAAATGATTTCGGTGATGGCGTGTTGGCGTGACGCGCTCATGCGGCGATCCACCGATGACGGACGCAGCGCATGTGCAGGGCAGTGTGATGAAAGAGATGCATGCTGCGATGGTAAAGAATAACGCGCCCGCAAACCGCACGTGGCTCAGGCAATGCCTGCCAAATTCTGGTTCTGCTGGGTTTTCCAGCTACGCCACCCATATACCGCCAGCAGCACGAAGCCTGCGTAGAGCAGGGCAGTGGGGTACAGCCCCTTTGACAATTGGCAGAGTCTTTGCAACCGTATAGCCCACTCTCAAATGCTTGGGCTGCAAGATGCGAGCGAAGGTATTGCAACCCACTGGCAAAGTTGGTGACACTAGGTTCGAATTCGATCCAAGTGACGCCACTGGGTTCCCAAGACGCTTGCCGCCCGCTCGAAAAATTGGCCTCGGCCGCCGTGCACTCACCGGTCTAATCCCTAGCCAGAAGCTGTCCGAAGGGGCGTCAGCGCGCTTCGAATCCTCGTTGGAGCGGGATTTCTTTGCGCTTTTAGAGTTCAGCAATGACGTAGCAGGGTGGGATCCACAGCCCGTGCGGATTCCCGTTCCCGACGGGCGTCCGTATGTGCCAGATGTGCTCGTGCATTGGCTGGGCTCCGACCGCTCTCTAGCAGGTGGCCGAACGGTCCTCTACGAAGTGAAGTATCGGGAGGAGCTACGCCGTAAGTGGGAGGAATTGCGTCCTCGGTACCGTGCGGCGACCCGATACGCACGCGAACGCGGTTGGCAATTCCGCTTCATCACCGAGGATCGCATTCGGACCCAATCGCTGTTCAACGCGAAATTCCTGCTCCCTTACCTGAGCGATCCCCCCAATAGCCAAGATGCTCTCCAGCTGCTGCACGCCATTGAAGTGCTAGGGGAGACCACGCCAGCCAGCCTCCTTGAGGCCTGTTCCTAGGATCCGTGGGTTCGCGGACGACTTGTGACGACACTCTGGCGTTTGGTTGCGGACCGGACTATCGCGACTGATCTCACAAGCAAGCTGACAATGACTTCGGTGATTTGGTGTGACTGCTAACGTTCTGACTCCTTTGACCGTCGGATCAACGGTCCGTCTAGATGGCGCCGAGTACCGGCTACGCCACTTTGTCGACCTTGGGACCGTGCTAGGAGAGGCGGACGACGGGAGACTTGTGCGCTTGGAGGTCGGTCGTCTGCTTGAAGAGATGCGCCGAGGGGACGATGAGGCTGACGAGTGCTCTGTCGAGAGTTCCGGTTTTGAGGCGCTGAGCCAAGAGGCTTGGGCAGAAGCTCAACGCCGCGCGGCCGTGCTTGCACCGTTGATCAACATGGACAGGCCAAGCAAGACATTAGTTGCTGAGGCAGGCAGCCACCTGGGCGTAGATGTGGTCACGGTCTATCGGTGGCTCAAACGTTGGCGACGTGAAGGCAGTATCAGCGCGCTTGCCCCTCAACCCTCGAACGGAGGGCGAGGCAAGAGCAGGCTGCGCCCTGAAGTCGAGGCCGTTCTTGCTCAGAGCATCCAGGAGTTGTTCTTAACCCAGCAACGGCTGAAGCCATCTCGGCTGATGCAAGACGTCCGCATGCGGTGTCGGCGCATGGACCTGGAGCCACCCAACGAAAGCACGTTGCGAAGGCGTATCGCCAGTCTGGCTGAGAAGCAGGTTGTCGAAAAGCGCATGGGTCGCAAAGCAGCCAAGGACCGATTCGACGCCCGCCCAGGGCGCTTTGAGGGTGCGGATTGGCCTAACGCGGTCTGGCAAATTGATCACACGCCAATGGACGTGGTGATCGTCGACGACGTGTACCGCCGCCATATCGGACGCCCTTGGCTGACGTTAGCTATCGACGTGTACTCCCGTTGCGTCGCCGGCTTCCATCTGTCGCTCGACAAGCCCAGTGAAGTGTCGGTAGGCATGTGCTTGGTGCATGGCATGCTCAACAAAGAAGGCTGGCTGGCGAAAATGGGCATCCCATCGCCGTGGCCTATATATGGCCGCCCAGACACTGTCCATGCCGACAACGGAAAGGAATTCCACGGTGAGATGATCAGTCGCGCCTCCGCTGCCTACGGCTTCCGCCTGGAATGGCGAATGGTGGCGACCCCGCACTGGGGAGGTCACATCGAGCGCCTAATTGGCACAACCAATGCCGAGATCCAAACGATCCCGGGCACAACATTTGCCAACGTTGCTGCGCGAGGCAAGTACAAGCCACATGAAGAGGCCATCATGACTTTCGCTGAGTGCGAACGGTATGTCGCCGAATACATCTGTGGCATCTATCACCAGGCAGTCCATTCAAGCCTCAAGCGGCCACCAATCAAACAGTTTGAGGCTGGTGTGCTAGGTGACGGTACGACGCCGGCGCGTGGTCTACCTGCGCCAATTGCGGACCCCAAAAGGCTGCGCTTGGACTTCATGCCTGTGCTGAAGCGCACGGTTCAAGCCTACGGCCTGGCGATCGACGGCATCCGTTACTACGATCCTGTTTTAGATCCATGGGTCGGACGGCGCGATCCCAAGACCAAGAAGCCACTGAGTTTTTTAGTACGACGGGATCCTCGGGATATCAGCGTGGTTTGGTTTCTCGATCCCGATACTGATCAGTACTACGCAGTGCCCTACAGGAATTTGGCGTGGCCCCACATGACGCTATGGGAACTGCGCGAAATCCGTGTGCAGCTCAAGCGAGAAGGTCGCGCCGAGGTAGATGAGGACCTGATCTTCGAGACCTATGAGCGGCTGACGAAGCTCAAAGAGGATGCTCAGGCAAGCACCGTGAAAGCCCGCATGGCGATGCAAAAGCAGCGAGAGCGCAGCCGGCGTCGATCGATTGAAGAAGCACAGTCCGGTACCCAAGTCCGCAAAGTTTTGCCTTTGCCTGCTGAAGAAGGGGTTCAGCCGACATACGTGTAAAAATGACTCACAAGCTCGGATTTAACCCATTGCATCAGTGAGTTAGCGGATATTT
>NZ_MDEJ01000199.1 GCF_002940065.1 Xanthomonas populi | reverse complement strand
CCGCCGACGTGGCGTGCGCGATGGCCGCGGGCAGCTGACACAGCGACGCAGCTGGACACAGCGCCCAAGGGTGGTGGAGCAGCGAAGCCGCATCGGCGACTGCGCGCTGGATACCATCCGGGCCTCACACGCAAAGGCCGTGGTTGTCAGCATGACCGAACCCCGCAGTCGCCTGCATCTGCTGGTTCGCTCGCCTGACGGCACCGCCGAGAACGTGCGCAAGGCCATCGTCCAGCGGCTGGGTGGCCTCCGCCATACAGGGCACATCCTCACCGCCGACAACGGCAACCAGTGCGCCGATCATCAGCTCATGGCCGCCTGCTTGCAGAGCGATTTCTATTTTGCAGATCCGTACTGCGCATGGCAGCGAGGCAGCAACGAAAATGCCAACGGGTTGACCCGCCAGTACTTGCCACGACAGACGATTTCAGCCCCATCGCCGATGCGCACCTGCGATGGATCAAGCAGCGGCTCTTCAATCGTTGGCGCAAGATACCCGGCTTCAAAACCTCCCTCGAAGTCTTCTCCGAGGAGGTCCTCAACAGCGTTGCGAATCAGAGTGGAATGCGCCCTGTCAAAACACGCTGGGATGGCGCTGATGAAGCAATTACGCGATCAGTGGGCAGTGCAGCCCTCAGATCGCGGCGGTTACGCCAAAGTTGTGCGTTGAGATAAGCAACGTCGGTGCATGTCGTCGAGTTTGAAAAGCGCTTTTACATCACGCTGAACATCGCGCTTGCCTTGATGTACCCGATTTGATTGAACCGGGGGACCGTCAGTGAGACGGATGCTGGCTTGATCGCCGAAGAGCGTGAACAGCGGATAGAACGCGCGACCGACGTCGTGATGGATTTCTGCCTTGGCTTTGCCGAGAACCTGCGGCGCATGCTCGACTACAGTCATGTGGCTGAGGGTTTGCGACTGACCTGGTACGAACGCAATGGCTAGGTGTTTGTCTACCTCGCAGCTGTGATCGACGAGCACAATCGACAGATCACATGGGTGGCTGCAGGACATCGGAGCGTGGCCGCGAGGCATTGGCGACCAATGTTGTCATTGGTTGACAGTTGAAGCTGCACCGCCGCAACAGCACTCCTGAAACGCGGCTCCTGACCCGCAGCGGGCCCGGCGATCTGCCAGGTGCCACAGGACACCGCACATCAGCAGGCTTGCAGGCCACGGTTCTGCAGCGCGCTCGCTTTGCCGCCAGCTGCGTGGCCGTGCCTTGCGCAACGCTCAGCGCGCCGCGCGCAGCAGCGCATCCTCGGTGATCGCATTGGTCAGCACCGTCGGTAACACTGCCGGCGGTGTGCCGGGGCCGTAGACCACGTACAGCGGCACACCGACCGCCTGGTGCTGGTCGAGGAAGGCGCTGATCGTGGGGTCGACGTTGGTCCAGTCGCCTTTCATGTAGACCGCATCGACGCGGCGCAGCGCATCGCGGAATTCGGCGCTGCTCAGCACGTTCTTTTCGTTGGCCTTGCAGGTCACGCACCAGTCGGCGGTCATGTTGACGAACACCACGCGGTTGTCGGCGCGCAGGCGGTCCAGCAGTTGCGGGGAGAACGTCACCACGCCTTCTGCGGCGGTGGCGGCCGGCAAGCTGAGGCGGGTGACTGCGACCACCGGCACGATCGCCAGCACCAGCATCACTGCAGCCAGGCCCATGCCGATGCGATGGCTTTTCCAGCGGCTGCGCTCGAAGCAGAACAGGCCCAGCGCAAGCAAGGTGGCGCCGACCAGCATCAGCGCCAGCGCATCAACGCCGCGCTGCTTGCCCAGTACCCACAGCAGCCAGATCGCGGTGAGATACATCGGGAATGCCAGCACCTGCTTGAGCGTTTCCATCCATGCACCGGGCGTGGGCAGGCGCCGCGCCAGCGAGGGGATGAAGCCTATCAACAGGAACGGCAGCGCCAGGCCCAGGCCTAAGGCCAAAAAGACCAGCATCGCCAGCAGCGCAGGCGCGGTAAACGCATAGGCCAGTGCGGTACCCATGAACGGGGCGATGCAGGGGCTTGCGACCACGCAGGCCAGCACGCCGGTGAAGAAGTCGCCCAGCGGTCCGTTGCGTGCGGCCAGCGACTGGCCGATGCCGCCCAGATTGCTGCCCAGCGTAAACACGCCCGACAGGCTCAGGCCCACCGCAAACATCAGATACGCCAGCGCGGCGACGAACCAGGGCTGCTGCAACTGGAAGCCCCAGCCGGCCGCTTGCCCGGCCGCACGCAAGCCGATCACCAGCCCGCCGATGGCCGCAAACGACACCAGCACGCCCAGCGAATACCAGATGGCATGGCTACGCGCGTGGCTGCGGCTCTCCCCGCTATGCGCTAGCCCCAGCACCTTCAGCGACAGGATCGGCAGCACGCACGGCATCAGGTTCAATACCAACCCGCCGAGCAGGGCTAGCACCAGCATGGCCAGCAGGCCTTTTTCGGTATGCGGCGGCTGGGTGCGTTGTGGGTTGCCGGCCGAGGCGTCGGCAGCGGGCGCTGCGCTGGTGGCGGGCGTGGCGGCAGGCGCGAGTTCGCTGGGCATCTGCCCTGCGGCCAGCGGCGAAATCATCAACGGTGCGGTCTGCGCCTGATTCTGTGGCGACACCGTGCCGGGCGGCAGCTCCAGTGCGACGCGGCGGGTCATTGGCGGATAGCAGATGCCGTCGGTCTGGCATCCTTGAAAGGTCGCCACCAAGGTCACCTTTGCTGGTTCGGTGCGCTCGCGCAGCAGTGGCAGGGTGACTTCGGCCTGGTCGAAATACACCACCACATCGCCGAAATGCTCGTCGCGATGCGCTTTGCCCTGCGGCCAGCGCGGCAGCCCGGTGCGCACGCCGCCGGCGCCTTCCAGCGCCAGCGAGGTGCGGTCGCGGTAGATGTAATAGCCGGGCGCCGGGGTGAAGCGCAGCAGCAGGCTATTGCCGTCACCGACGATGGCTTCAAAGGTGAAGGCCTGCTCGGCCGGCAGCGGCAGCGCCTCCACGCCAGCTGCTTGGCCGGGGCCGCCGAACAGCCGCGGAGCTGCCGGTGCGCGCGGCACCAGCGACCCCAGGTTTTCGCGCTGCGCGGCGGGGGCAGCGGCGTGGGACGAGGCCGAAGCAGCCGAGGCCTCGGGCAGGGCCACGCGCAATTCGCGACGTTGCGGCGGGTAACACACGCCGGCATCGGCGCAGCCCTGGTATTGCACCTGCAACACGGCGGTGCGCAGCGCAGGCTCGGCCTTGCCGGCCAGTTTGGCCTGCAGTTGCTTGCGGTAGGTCTGCACCTGGCCGAAGAATTCGTCGTGCTTGCTCTCGCCTTCCGGCAGTGCCAGCTCGCCTGCGGCAAAGCCTTGCCCGGATTTGACGCCGATGCGGTGGCGATACAGGTAATAGCCCGGCGCGATCTTCCAGCTCAGCGCGATGCTCTCGCGGCTGTCGGCCGTGGCGCTGAGCGTGAATGCCTGATCCACCGGCAGCAGGTCGGCCTCGGTGACCGCCGCCTGCACGGGCAGTGGCGCCACCAGCGCGAGCGGGGCTGCGAACAACGGTACGGCCAGCAATGCGCAGCTGGCGATCCAACGGGACAGAGATTTCATGGACGTCAGGATTCCTTGCGGGTTTCGGCCCGGACCCAATCGAGATACGCCGGCAGCCCGGCGCTGGCTTGGACCGCCACCGCCTCCGGCAGTTCATACGGATGCAGTGCCTGCAGCCGTGCAATGGCGTCGGGCAGGCGGTCTCCCCAGGTCTTGATCAACAGCAGCACTTCCTGGCTGCGCGCGATCGCCCCATTCCAGCGGTACAGCGACTGCGCGCCGGGAACTTGGGTGACGCAGGCGGCCAGGCGTTCGTCCAGCAGCGCGTGCGCAATGCGATCGGCGCTATCGGCATCTGGGCAGCTACTGAACAACAGATGGAGGGAAGAGGCGCTCATGTGACCGCGCAGTGTAATCCCCTGTCTGCGGGGGGATCGACCGCAGATTCCGGAATAAAGCCTTGGCTTCGCTGAGCCTGGCGGCCCGTGAGCGATGCGCACAGTGCATAGGCGTCTTCGATCATGCAGCGTGCGCCGGCCGCATTGCGCGTCCGGCGCGCAAGCGGTGGTGGATTGCCGCTGCAGGCCAACGAACTGGCCCGACGCGCGGGCCGGGCAAGGGTGGGTCAATTGACCAGCTGGCAGCTGGCCGGTTTGGCCGAGGTGAACAGGCCGGAGGTCGCCCATTCGGGGTGATCCACAAACGGATTGCGGTTGCCCTGGAAGCTGAAAATCACCTGGTTGCGCGCACGTTCGGCATCGTCTGGCGGGTCGGCCTGGTGCCAGGCCAGCAGCGTGGACAACAGGCCCATGTAGGCCGGCGAGGCGGAGGTCTGCACGATCCGGCTGCGGTCGTCGGTGAGCTCCAGGTCCGGCTCGGATTGCCCGGTTGCCGCGTCGATGCCGCCTTCGTAACGGATTGCCATGTACATCACCGCACGCGCCATGTCGCCCTTGCGCTTGCCCCACACTTCGAAGGTGCCGCGGTTGCCGTCGGGGGTGCGCACCCAATTGGAATTGCCCGGATAGCGCCCGCCGCCGCCACTGCCGTCGTTGACATCGGTCACCCGCTCGCCGCAGCTGCTGGTACAGGTGGCGTAAGGCTTGTTGCCACGCTCGGCGTTGAAGGCGGTGTCGGTCAGGTACAGCATGTGGATGTCGGTGTAGGGCGCATATGGCAGCCCCTTGTCGCCGCTGGCGCTGCCAAAACCCAGCGAGTTGGGCCAGCTGTGCTCCCGGTTGTAGGTCAGCCCGCTGCCGGTGCCTGCCCGGTCGCTGCCCTTGGCGTAGCTGCGGTTGCGGTAGGCATCCAGGATCCTGCCGCTGTCGCCGGAGGCGCTCGCGTCGTCGTAGTGCAGTTCGTTGATGAACACTGCGGCGTGGGCGGTGGGGACGGCCAGCGCAACCGCGCAGGCCAGGGGACGTGTGCACCTCAGGGACCAGCTCAAGGGAAAAACACGGACACGGGACGGCAACCTCATCGACAGCTCCTTGTGATCGGGGAATGCGTTGCCGACTGTAAAACGTGTGCATGACCATCGGTGGAACCTGGTTCTGAGGTATCCCCACGTTTTTCAGCCCATGACCATCTGGTTGTAGACGTGTTCGGGCAGTGTGCGTAATCGCTCCA
>NZ_MDEJ01000198.1 GCF_002940065.1 Xanthomonas populi | reverse complement strand
ACACCAGCTTGCAGATGATCCACCTGGCGTTCCTGGCGTTCCTGGCGTTGCTGCTTAGAAGACTTTGAACAGGCTCTAAGGAAGGCCTGACTAACCCACAATACCTGGGAGCGGGCGCCTCCAACTATGCCGACTGGACGTTGCCGTACGACCTCACGTCTGGCGCGTTCGATGTGAATGTCGGCAAGGCGTTGGGTCCGCTGAGCTTGAGCGTGGGCCATTACGACACCAGCGAAGCGGCCAAATTCTGCTTCGGTCGACAGAATTCGCAGAACCATCTGGTGGCAACTGCCACGGTCACCCGGCCGTGAGGGTGATGGGCTCAGAGCAGGCGGTGATGTGTGCGAGCGGCTATTGCATGCGCTCGATAACGATGCGGTTTGCGGCGAACCACGCCGTCATGTGTTCGCGCATCGACGCCAGACGAGTGCGTTCGTCATTGCTGATGACGTCGCTTTCGATAGGCTAGCGATGCAATACGCAAAAGGCGCCTCGCGGTGCCTTTTGCGTTCAAGTATGTCGGCCGATCAGTTCCAGCTCAACACGACCTTGCCGGCCTTGCCTTCTTCCATTAGGTCGAAGCCCTTCTGGAAATCGTTGATCGGCAATTGATGGGTCAGCACCTTGTGCAGCGGGAAACCCGACAGCACCAGCTGTGTCATCTTGTACCAGGTCTCGTACATCTTGCGACCGTAGATGCCCTGCACGGTGAGGCCCTTGAAGATGATCTTGTCCCAGTCGCAGCCGGCGCCGCGCGGCATGATGCCGAGCATGGCGATCTTGCCGCCGTGGTACATGCAGTCGAGCATGTCGTTGAACGCGCGCGGGTTGCCGCTCATTTCCAGACCCACGTCGAAGCCTTTCATGTGCAGGTCGGCCATGACCTCCTTGAGCGAGGTCTTGGACACGTTGACCACGCGCGTGGCGCCCATGTCGGCCGCCAGCTTGAGACGGAAGTCGTTGACGTCGGTGACCACCACGTTGCGCGCACCGATGTGCTTGCAGATACCGGCGGCGATGATCCCGATCGGGCCGGCGCCGGTGATCAATACGTCTTCGCCGATCACGTCGAATTCCAGCGCGCAGTGCGTAGCATTGCCGTAGGGGTCGAAAAACGCAGCCAGCTCGGAGGGAATCTGGTCGGGGATCGGCCACAGGTTGCTGGCCGGCATCGCCATGTATTCGGCAAATGCGCCGTTGACGTTGACGCCGATGCCGACCGTGTTGGGGCATAGATGCGGGCGGCCGCCGCGGCAATTGCGGCAATGCCCGCAGACGATGTGGCCTTCGGCCGACACGCGCTGGCCGACCTGGTAGCCGGTCACCGCCGAACCGAGCTCGGCCACACGGCCGACAAACTCATGGCCGATGGTCAGGCCGGGTTTGATGGTGCGCTGGCTCCACTCGTCCCACAGGTAGATGTGTAGATCGGTGCCGCAAATCGCGGTCTTTTCGAGCTTGATCAGCACCTCGTTGGGGCCGGGGCTGGGGACGGGGACCTGTTCCAGCCAGATGCCTTTGTTCGCTTCGCGCTTGACCAGCGCCTTCATCGTCTGCGCCATCTGGCGGGACCTGCTGAGTGAAAGTAAGGCGGCGATTATATGCGGGGTGGGGTTGGTGCTATGCCGCGGTGCGGGAATCCTTGGTATTGGCACACCACGGTCCGACAGGGGAGGGGCCAGGCTAGTCCCTTCTCCCGTCGGGAGAAGGTGGCGCGAAGAGCGGATGAACAACTGTGGTCGGCGTCAAGCCTGGGGAAGGGTGGCTTCGAAGGATTTTCGATCGCGCATCATGGCGTTGAGGAGCGTCAGTAGCTTGCGCATGCATGCCACCAGCGCCACCTTGGCGACTTTGCCGTTGGCGCGCAGACGCGCACAACAGGCCTTGAGTACAGGAGTGCAACGCACCGCGGTCAAGGTCGCCATGTACAGGACCTGGCGCACGGTGGCGCGCCCGCCCCATACCGTCCGACGGCCGCGCAGGGTGCCGCTGCCAGCAACCTGGCCACCACTGCCCGTTCCAGCCCACCGCTGGCCTCCAACACGATCAGCCAGGGCGCAGCGTCCTGAGGTACCTGGATCAGGGCGGCAATGCCGTCTTGCTCATTGGCGAAAGACATCGCTTGATCGGTGCTGAACACATAGACATCCAGGCGTGCCTTGGACACATCCACACCTACCCACGTTGCCACTGGTGTCATCATCACTCTCCCATTTCCCTACCCCTCTCCTGCAGGGAGAGGGGAAAAGGCGGCGGGGACTCAGAACTTCACATCCAGGCTCATGAAGTATTGCCGCGGCGCGCCGACCACCATGGTCTGGTTGTAGCCATCCGGATCGGATGCGACGTAGCCGTTGGTGCCGGTGCTGGCGAAATAGCGCTTGTCGGTGAGGTTGGTGATGTTGAGCGCCCATGCCACGTCGGCCACGCCGCCCACGCGACCGAAGTCGTAACGCGCGCCGGCGTTGAACAGCCAGTACGAAGGCACCTGCGAATCGTTGAGAAAGGTGATGTAGCGCTTGTCGACGTACTTGCCGTCCAGATCCAAGCGCAGGTTGCCGAGTTGGTAGCTGGCGCTGGAGGAGACCATCAACGCGGGGATACCCACCACGTCCTTGCCGGAGGTGGCCACCACGCCGTTGTTGAGATAATCGTCCTGATAGCGCGAGCGATTCCACGACAGCGAGTTCAACCAGCTCAGGCCGTCGGTCGGGCGCCACAGCAACGCCAGATCCGCACCGGCGCTGTGCACGGCGCCGACATTGCTCAGGATCGCCGCGCAGGTCTGCACTGCAGTACACGGCGAGGTGGTCAACAGCCGGTTGGAAAACTTGGTGAAATAGGCATCGGCCGAGAGCTGAAACTGCGCGTCCTGCACGCGGTAGCCCACTTGCAGGGTCTGCGATTCTTCCGGCTCTAGCGTGGAGCGGCTGCGGTCGAACGCGGCCTGCGAGGTGGCGAACGGAGTGAAGCCGAAGGCGGCGATGTTCTTGCTATAGGACGCGTAGATATCCTGGCGCTCGTCCAGTTTGTAGTTCAAGCCAACCTGCGGCAGAAAGCCATCTTCGGCGCGGATACTGCCCTGCGCCAGCGCGGTGGTCTGTACCAGCGATTGCGCACGCGTGGTGGTGCTGAGCGCCTTCGCGCCGTAGTTGATGGTCAGGCGATCATCGAGCAGGCGCACGGTGTCCTGCAAATACAGCATGCGGGTCTGTGTGGTGTAGCGCTGCAGAAAATCGCGACGGAACGGCGTCTGCACGTCGTACACGTTGTAAAGCGACGTATAGCCATCGTTGCCGAGCGCGAAGTAATTGCGTTGCTGGGTGGTGCGTGCGTTTTCCGCCCACAGGCCCACTTCCAGATCGTGTCTGCCCCACGACCATTTCAATGCGCTGGTGCCACCGAAACGGTCCAGGCCGTAGTCGGTGGTGCGCATCGAGACCGGGATCTGTGCGGACGTCGGCACATACGGCGTCACCCACTGCCCTTCGCCGCGATTGCCGTGGTAGTAGCCGGTGGCATCCAGCGTGGCGCCGCCGAACACGAAGGTACCGCTCAGGCCGGCCAGGTTGTCGCGACGCAATCCTCCGCCTGCGTAGTAACTGGCATCGAGCCAGCTGTAGTCGCTGGGCAGCCCGGCCAGCGATTGCGGATAGCCGTTGGCTACGCCGCTGGTGGCGCTGGTGTTTTGATACGCACGCGCCATCTGCACCGCAGTGGCCCAATCCGGCTGCAGATAATCGTCGTCCCAGCCCAGCGCGCGTTGGCTGGTCAACGACAGATCCATGTAGTCGTATTCCTTGCGCCGCGAGGTATCCAGAAACAGGCTCAGACCATTGCCATTGCCCCACTGGTACACCGTCTTGAGGTTGGCTTGCTCGGACTGCTGGTCGCCGAAGCCTTTCCACTTGTCGGTGGTGGCGTTTGCATAGGACAGATACGCCGACAAGCCATTGCGATCGCCGGTGTCGCCACGTACGAAGGTGCGACGCGTCGCATCGCTACCCACCGTTTGCACCAGCCGCAAACCTGGCGTGGTCTGCGGATCGGCCGAATAGAACTGCATGGTGCCGCCGAGATTGGTATTGGAAGCAGTACCAAGCGCGCCGGCGCCTTGCGCAATCTCAACCGAACCGAGGTTTTCCGAAATGATGGCGCGGGTGATGTGCAGGCCGTTGGTCACGCCATAGCTCATGTTGCCTAGCGGAATGCCATCGAGCGTGTAACCGAGCCGGCTCTGATCGAAACCGTGCAAGGTCACCTGCGTGGACCATTCGTAGGTGCCGAACGGATCGGCCGATTGGAACTGCACGCCCGGTAATTTTTCCACTGCCTTGAAAGCGCTGCTGCCCGGTGTCAGCTGCTCGATGTCCTGCCGGCTGATGCGCTGCACCTGGCGTGTGCTGCCTTGCGACACCACGTTGATCGCATCCAGCTGGGTGGCATTGGTTGCGGTATCGGCAGCGGTGACCGGTGCATCCGCGACTGGTGCCTCCGCAATGGCAGCCGGATCAGTAGCCGCTGTGGCGGCGTTTGCCATGACGGGAAGCAACGCTGCCAGGGCGAGCGCCAGCGGAGTGACATGAAAACGGCGAGTGGAGGTCATGGGGGAGTCCTGTTCGGGCGCGGCTGAGGGCAACGCACGGTGCAAGACCGACGTTTCGCGACGCAGGGTGTCAACGACTTATGAAGCATTGATGACGGGGGCTGTCGCAACACTGTCGCGATTGCCCGCTATACGTGTCGTGTTACGTGTCGTGTCCAGCCGCCACCTGCGGCCACGCACTTGTAGTTCTGGCAGGTCTCGCATCCATGACGTCTTCCCCCTCGCGCCGTGATTTCCTCAAGCGCGTCGCCGCGCTGACTGCTGCCGGCGCCTTGCCGTCATCAATCGGCCGCGCGCTCGCGCTGCCTGCTAATTCGCGCACCGGCACGCTACGCGACATCGAACACGTGGTGATCCTGATGCAGGAAAATCTCTCGTTCGATCATTACTTCGGCGCATTGCGCGGCGTGCGCTGGTTCGGCGACCCGCGTCCACTGCAGTTGCGCGATGGTCATCCGGTATGGAGTCAGCCGGCAACGGACGGTCGCCGTCTGCTGCCGTTCGCTTTCGATTCACAAAAGGGCACCTCGAACAACCAAGTCGTAGCCGTGGTGACACGCACTGGATGATGACCATACCTTCAAAAAATCAGCG
>NZ_MDEJ01000197.1 GCF_002940065.1 Xanthomonas populi | reverse complement strand
GATCATGTCTGTCGTTCTCCGCTGGCAGGGCGTCAAGTCAATGATGGCAGATTGCTGGGGTTTTTAGAGGCTCCTTTGTTGCATCGGCGACCAAGCACTTCTGCCAGCCCCTTCAAGCGCACCAGTGTGCTTGAGGCGGATAAATGGACGAGCTTCTTCCCGTGATTCAGCGAGCGCAACGTCAATTCGCGTCGAAATCTCGTCGATCGGATATTCGTTTCGGAGCGCATGCATCCGACGATTTAACGATGCCGGCATGCTTATATCATCACGATCAAGCAGCGTTGGCTCAGTGAGTAGCTTGAGAGCCGTTACTCGTCGGTTGCCATCCAATACAATGTAGCGACCAGGAGCCTGCAGGTTAGCAACTACAATAGCCTTTCGCTGGGTCTATGCTGCCGAGTTCGCAGATACTCTTAGCCAAGGTACATACCTTTTCGCCAATACGCTCCCCGATCCGCTCGGCCTGTAAAATCTCCGAAATAGCTTGGGTCTGATGTAGCGCTGGATCGATCCGCGGATTGCGGAGATCCAAGTCAAGCGTTGCAAGGTCAACTGTTAAGCTCTGCACACGGCCCCCTGATCCATCAGTATGTGCCCGTAATCCGGACGTCTATGGGTTAACCGAAATGAATGGCCTTGGCCTCCAAGCGGCCTCATTGATGCGAGCTTGCACAAAATCGCATATTGCCTCAGCTGTCCGGATGCAGGGACGGGGCAAGCACTACGGTAGTGCTTGCGCGTTGAGCTGCGGTCGGCAGATCAGCGGTTGGCGTGCGCCGTAGAAACGCTGTACCCGCCCAAATGGAGGGCTACTGGGCAGGTGCGCCATCATGGCGCCAGCGCTCACACAACCGCTAGTGGCGCATACCGCAAGCGCAGGTCCTGCCCCAATTGGCGCACCTCGAGCAGTTGCAAGGCATGACGCTGCGCCATCGTCTCGATGCCGAGTCCGGCGAGCAGCGGCCTTGCGGCATCGCCCAGCAACACCGGGGCCATGTAGATCAGTAATTCGTCGACCAGCCCGGCCTGCAGCAGCGCGCCGCTCAGCGTGGCGCCGGCTTCCACGTGTACTTCGTTGATGCCGCGCTCGGCGAGCAACGCCAAAACAGCGCTGAGGTCGAAGCGCCCCGCATGCAATGGCACCCCAACGAATTCGGCAGCGTCCAGCGACGGCGCCACCGCATCGTTCCCATGCAGATATAGCGTCGGTGCATCGCCCTGACGAATGTTCTGGCACGCCAGCGTGCGCAAGCCGGCATCGAGCACTACGCGCAGCGGCGGTACGAAAGGCGTGTCGTCTCCCAGCCGCACCGTCATGGCCGGATCGTCCGCCAGCACCGTGCCGGCGCCAGTGAGGATCGCGCCAGCACGCGCACGCCAGCGCTGCACATCTGCACGCGCATCCGCGCCGGTAATCCATTTGGATTCGCCACTGGCCAGCGCAGTACGCCCATCCAGGCTGGCGCCGAGTTTGACCCGCAGCCACGGCCGGCCACGCTCCACCCGCGACAGGAATCCCTGATTGAGCAGGCGTGCCTGCGCTTGCATGACACCGCTGAGCACCTCGATCCCGGCCTCACGCAGCAACGCAAAACCGCCGCCGTTGACCTGCGGAAACGGGTCGGCCATCGCCGCGACCACACGCGTCACGCCTGCTTCGATCAAGGCTTGCGCACACGGCGGCGTACGCCCGTAATGCGCGCACGGCTCCAAGGTCACATAGGCGGCGCCGCCGCGCGCAAGCTCGCCGGCTGCGCGCAGCGCAAACACTTCGGCATGCGGACCGCCAGTATGTTGATGCACGCCTTCGCCCACGCACACGCCATCGCGCACGATCACGCAGCCGACCATCGGATTCGGGCGCGAGGTGTAAGCGCCACGCTCGGCCAGACGCAGCGCCTGCGCTATCCAGCGATGGTCGTCGGCTGTTGCGCTCATTGCGCTGCCGTTTGTGGTTCGATAGACAGCACCACGATCTGCATCGGACCCGGCAGTAATTCCGCATGCGTGTGCCAGCCCAATCGCTGATAAAACGGCGCCAACGCCGGTTGGCAATACAGATACAACGCGCTCACGCCAAGTTGCGCGGCGGCTTGGACGCAATGTACAAGCAGCGCTTCGCCAATGCCCTGCCCGCGCGCCTGCGGTTGCAGGTATAGCGATGCCAACCAAGGCGACCATTGCCGACTACGCGCGTCGACGTTTTCCAGCAGGCTCACCGATCCGAGCCACTGCGCCTGATCGAGCGCAACCCATGTTGTCGGGATTACGCCGTCGCGGATGTGGCTGCGCAACTCACGCAATGCTTCATCGAAGTTCCAGTTCGGCAACAGATCAGGCAACAGACTACCGAAAGCCTGCAGATGCGCGTGCGCGATGGCCGACAGATGCTCCGGCGTTTCGGCCATGCAGGCGATGCGCATCGCGTTCACCGCTTGCCGGGCTTGCCGGCACGTTGCAAGGCCGCTTCCAACAGCGGTAACTGCTCGATGCCGACCGGAAGCTCGCGTTCGAGTTTTTCGATTTCCTCGCGAAAATCGGCAACGTCCTGAAAACTGCGATACACCGAGGCAAAGCGCACGTAGCCCACGTGATCGAGCTTGCGGAGTTCCACCATCACGTATTCGCCCACGCGCAACGAGCCCACTTCGCGCTCGCCGGACATGCGCAGCTGATGCACCACCGCACGCACTGCCGCCTCGATCTGTTCTTCAGAGACCGGACGCTTTTGCAGCGCGCGGTCGAAACTGGTGCGCAATTTGCGCGCATCGAATGCCTCGCGTCCGCCGTCGCTCTTGACCACGGTGGGCAGCTTGAGTTCGATCGTCTCCAGGGTACTGAAACGCTCGCCACACGCCTCGCACTCACGGCGCCGACGAATCGTCGTGCCGTCTTCGGACACCCGCGAATCGATCACGCGGGTGTCGTTGTGCTGGCAAAAGGGGCAATGCATCAGGACAGCCGGGACCGGTCACCGGGGACCGGGTACCCGGTGAGAAGCGAGCCGGCGAGCCGGCGCGAGCCCGCCCGGCAATCAGGCGGGCAGATCGCCTGAACACGCGTTTCCCCCGGTCCCCGGTCCCCGGTCCCTGGTCCCGGCTTCACCGACATCTCAGCCATACACCGGATAACGCTTGCACTGCGCGGTCACCGCGTCGCGCACCTTCGACAGCACCGCTTCGTCGGTCGGGGCGTCGAGCACGTCGGCGATCCAGTTGGCCAGGTCGATGCTGTCCTGCTCCAGATAACCACGCGTGGTGATCGCCGGGGTGCCCAGGCGCAGACCGGAAGTGACGAACGGCGAGCGCGGGTCGTTGGGCACTGCGTTCTTGTTGACGGTGATGTGCGCCTTGCCGAGCGCAGCTTCTGCTTCCTTGCCCGAGACGTCGCGGCCGATCATGTCGACCAGCATCAAGTGATTTTCGGTGCCGCCGGAAACGATCTTGTAGCCGCGCGCGATCAGCGTGTTGGCAATGGCCTGGGCGTTCTTCACCACCTGCTGCTGGTAGGTCTTGAACGCCGGCTCCAGCGCTTCCTTGAAAGCAACCGCCTTGGCCGCGATGACATGCATCAGCGGGCCACCCTGGATGCCAGGGAACACGATCGACTGCAGCTTCTTCTGCAGTTCTTCGAAAGGCGCGTTCTGTTTAGCCGTCGCGCGCGCCGCTTGGAGATCAGTATTTACCTCATCACCAGCGACGGCAAGATCATGATTCTTGGCCAGAATAATGCCGCCACGCGGACCGCGCAGGGTCTTGTGGGTGGTGGAGGTGACCACGTGCGCATGCTCCATCGGGCTCGGATACACACCGGCGGCGACCAGGCCGGCCACGTGCGCCATGTCCACGAACAGATACGCACCAACGCTGTCGGCGATGGCGCGGCAGCGCGCCCAGTCGATCTTCTGCGAATACGCCGAGAAGCCGGCGACAACCATCTTCGGCTTGTGCTCGGTGGCCAGGCGCTGGACTTCGTCGTAATCGATCAGGCCCTGCGCGTTGACGCCGTACTGCACGGCGTTGAACAGCTTGCCGGAGACGTTGACCTTTGCCCCGTGGGTCAGGTGGCCGCCATGGGCCAGGCTCATGCCCAGGATGGTGTCGCCGGGCTGCAGCAGCGCCAGATACACCGCCTGATTGGCCTGCGAGCCGCTGTGCGGCTGCACGTTCGCATAGTCTGCGCCGAACACCTGCTTGATACGCTCGATCGCCAATTGCTCGGCGATGTCGACGAACTCGCAGCCACCGTAATAGCGCTTGCCCGGATAGCCTTCAGCGTATTTATTGGTCAGCTGGCTGCCTTGGGCTTCCATCACCAGCGGGCTGCAGTAGTTTTCGCTGGCGATCAGCTCGACGTGATCCTCCTGGCGGCCGGCTTCGTCGGCGATGGCCTTGGCAAGTTCGGGGTCGTAGGTTTCCAGTCGGACGTCGCGCGAGAACATGCAGAGCTCCGGGGGCAGCTATTGCCAGTAGGGATGCAGATTGTAAGCCCCCGCATGGACAGGTGACCAATTGCGATGCGGTTGCGGGCCGCGTGCGCCCTGGCGTACCCCTGCCTGCAAACAACAAAGGCACACTTCTTAAGTGCGCCTTTGTGTGATGACCCGGCCGGTCGCTGGACCAAGCCAAGCAAGCCGCTACCCCTTAGTTGTTGAGCACTAGGTCGGCAATCACGCCGGTAGCGATGGCAACCAGCAGCAGATTACCGGTGTTGTCACGCTGCCAGCGGTAGCCATACGGCGGGCGGCGCAGGTTGTAGCGGTCGTAATCGTTGATCACATAAACCGGGCCCTGATAGCTCTGGCCACGGGCCCAGTAGGGCCGCGGCGGCGGGCCGGCACGATAGACCGGTGCGGGATAGTAGGCGTCGCCCCGGCCGCGATCGTAATAGCGGTCTTGATGGCGGGCGTCGCGATAGCCCTCGCGATAGCCGTTGCCGTAGTAGCGGCGGTCCTGGCGCCATTCGCGGTGATCGGCACGACGGTTTTCGTAGCGATTGTCATGGTGGTCGTTGCGGTGATCGTTGCGACGATCATTACGCCAGTCGCCGCGCTGATCGCGATCGCGATCGCGGTCATGGCCACGGCGATCGTGGTCGCGGTCCCAGTCCCCGGCGAATGCGGCCGGCACCACGGAGCCCAGCGCCAGGATGGAGGAAAACACAACGGTAACGATGCGTTTGCGGTTCATGACAGCTCCTATTTGCGATGTCGCAATTGCATTAAAGGAGCCTCTAAAAACCCCAGCAATCTGCCATCATTGACTTGACGCCCTGCCAGCGGAGAACGACAGACATG
>NZ_MDEJ01000196.1 GCF_002940065.1 Xanthomonas populi | reverse complement strand
TGCCAGGTCCAGGCGGCTGGATGACATGGGCAACTCCACTTGGCGGTGAAGTCGTTCAGGTCAGGTCGCCTGGACCACTTCACAACCGTTGGTGTTGCGATCCAGAGTTGAAGCCGCCGGGTGATACCGCGATCGAGCATGCCGGCGCGCAGGCCGTCGATGGAGATCAGCAGCAAGGTGTGGGGCGCGCCGCTGGATGGTGCCTCTGCCGATGCCGACGCGCTGGATACGGCTACTGGCGCGCTACGTGGCGGCATAGTGCTGGTACAGGCCGCGAGCAGCGCAAGCGCGGTCGCGGCGAACACAAAACGTGGATCGATCATCACGCCAGCTTACGGCGTGGCAATGACTTCGCGAAGTCAGCGCACGTTGGTTGCGGAGAGTTAGGCGAACAGGTCGTCTGCATGGACGCTCTGGCGCGGCGACCAACCCTCCAGCTGCAACAATGCCTGCTTGGTCGGTAGGCCGCCGCCGAAACCGATTAAGGCGCCATTGGCGCCGATTACGCGGTGGCAGGGCAGCACGATCGGTAATGGATTGCGTCCGTTGGCGGCACCGACTGCGCGGCTGGCGGCGGGCCGTCCCACCGCATACGCAAGCTGCGCGTAGCTCCAGGTCTGCCCGAACGGAATCTGCGCCAGCGTGTGCCAGACCTGCAGCTGAAACGGCGTTCCGGTCGGTATCAACGGCAGATCGAAACTGCGCCGCCCGCCATGCAGATAGTCGAGCAATTGCTCGCGCGCTTCGCGCACCAGTGGCGCATCGGGGTCATGCAGCCAACGCGCACGGCCGAGCGCGTCGTAGCGATTCTGCGCGAACAGAATGTGGTGCACGCCGGCATGATCGGCGGCCACGCTGAGCGCGCCGATCGGCGAGGGGAAGGTGTCGTAATACAACGTGCTCATGAACGGGTGTCCTTGCGATCGACAGCGAGATGCCACAGGTGCAATACGGCGTAAGCGCGCCACGGTCGCCATGCCTGCGAGCGCGCTTCGGTGGCACGCTCGCTCAGGCGTTCCGGCGTGCCGAGCACCTGCTGCAGGATCAGGTCGCCGGCCGGAAACGCATCCGGATGCGACAGCGTACGCATGGCGACGTAGTGCGCGGTCCATGGCCCGATGCCGGGCAACGCAGTGCAGGCGGCGACGAACTCGGGCAGGCGTTGGCCGGCGCCGAACTGCAGAAGCCCTTGCGCGCACGCCGATGCCAATGCACGCAGCGTGGCGGCGCGTGCGCGCGGCAGGCCGAGGTGTTCCAGCGGTGCCTCGGCCAGCTGTGCAGCTGTGGGAAAGATGCGATCCAGACCCGGCGGCATCTCGGCATGATGGCCGCCATGGCGGTCGACCAGCCGCGCCGCCAGCGTCGCTGCACCGGCCACGCTGACCTGCTGGCCCAGCACCGCGCGCACCGCCACTTCAAAGCCATCCCAGCCGCCTGGTACACGCAGGCCGGGGCGGCGCGCGATCGCCTTGGCCAGCAGCGGCTCGGACGCCAGCGTGGCGTGCACGGCCTGTAGATCCGCATCCAGATCGAACAAGCGGCGCACGATCTGCGGAATCTGGCGCGGGTCGGTCGCCCCGATGCGCAGCAACAACTCCGCACGCTTCGGCGCCGCGCTGACCTCGATCAACGTGGCGTTGCCTGGCGTGCCGATGACGCGCCGGTAGCCGCTGGCGTCGACCTGCTCGATGCCGGGAATCGCGCGCCGCTGCAGAAATGCCAGCATCGCCGGCAGATCCAGTGGCGGGCGATAGCCCAGGCGCAGGGTCAACGCGCCACCGGGCACTTCGGCACGTTGCTTGCGCAACGCCGATGGCGGCATGCCGCAGCCGTCCAGAAACGCCGCATTGAAGCGGCGCAGGCTGTTGAAGCCGGCCGCCAGTGCGACCTCGGTGACCGGTAATGCCGTCTCGGTCAGCAGTTGCTTGGCCAGCAGCAGCCGGCGCGTGCCATGCACCTGGATCGGTGTGGCACCGAGCTGCTGCACGAATTGACGCTGCAATTGGCGCGCACTCAAACCCACCGCATCGGCCAGCGTCTGCACCGGCTGCTCCTGCAGCGCACCTTCGGCAATCATCGCCAACGCACGCTGCACGCTTTCTTCGCCCAGATGCTGCTGCGCCTGCGGCGACAGTTCCGGCCGACAGCGCAGGCACGGCCGGTAGCCGGCCGCACTGGCCGCTGCAGCGCTGGGGTAATAGGTAATATTGCCCGGCTTGGGCGGCGGTGCCGGGCACACCGGGCGGCAATAGATGCCTGTGCTGCGCACTGCGGTGAAGAACAACCCATCGAAGCGTGCATCGCGCGCCAACCGGGCGCGGTCGCATTGGATTCGGTCGGGCATTATGGTCTGCATGGCGCCAGTCTATGCGCTCGTCTTGACGCCGGCTGGCCGTTTTCGGACAGCGCTGCGCAGGGCATGCATGTTCATGGCAGGGTCAAACGGTCGACCCATTCAGCCATAGACGGAGGGTGATCTTCGTCGCGGTCTGTGTCTTACCTCATGCTGAAACTGTTATGCCTCTCCCTTTCATGCGTGCTGGCGCTGTCTGGCTGCGATCGCACCGGCACGTCCGCTGATGCGGCGGGCGCGCAGCAGAACGGCGCGGCGCAGGCAGGCGATGGCGACCAGATGGTGACGGTGGATACCCCCGAGCCAGTGCGCCGCCTCCGCGGCCGCTTACGCAAACAGGCGAGGCGGGGTGGCCGCAAGCGGAGCTGGACGCGGGCAAGGCCTGGATCAGTTGCGCCACCGATTACAGCAGCGCCACCGGCGACGGTACGCTGCTGCCGGCGCTGGATCGGGCCAGCGTGGAAGCGGTGCTGGCACCGTGTCGCGACACCGGCCTGCTGCGGGTGCGCTACGCCGGCAAGATCAATGCCGGCTTCGCTGCGTTGGTATGGCGGCTGGCCGCGGTGGCCGAGCAACTGCAGTTGCCGCATCGCATCCTGGATCTGGATTCCAGCGGCGGGCAGTTGGAAGCGGCGATCCGCGCAGGCGATACGATCGGCGAATCCAACTGGACCATCTGGGTGCGTGAAGGCTCGATCTGCCACAGCGCCTGCGTGTTCGTGCTGGCGGCCGGCGACAACCGGCTGGTGGCCGGCAAGATCGGCATCCATCGCATGATGCGGATCAGCTCCAAGGCCACCTCGCGTGCGGAACTCAATCGCGAATTGCGCGAGGTCTACTGCGAGGTCTACTGCAACGTCAAGGATTATCTGGAGCGCACCGGCGTGGCGGTGGCCGACCTGATGATGACCGTGCCCAACCGCAGCCTGCGCCTGCTCACGATGGACGAGCTGCGCGAGTACGGGCTGGATGGCACCAACGCGGTGCAGGACGATCTGGAGCGCATCCGTCAGATGCGCAAGTGCGGCGATCCCTTCGTGCGCCGCAAGGATGCGTTTCTGGTCGCCTTCGATCAGAAGTGCAAAGGCGAGGGCGCCGATCTGGAGGCAGTCAACGCCTGCGGCCTGGCCTTGAAGCAGCGCTTCGGGTTTCCGGATGCGGCCTGCCCGGAAGAAAGCCCGCTGGCCGAAACCGATGCTGCCGCGCTGCCGGCGACGACCGACCCGGCGGACGCAGCTGCGGCCGACACCGAGGTGGCCCCGCCGGCGGTAGCACCGGCAGCCGAGTCGGCCTCCGATCCGGCGCCGGTCCCCGTTCACAGCGAAGGCTGAGCTTCACGCGTACCGCACCGCTCGCTGCCTATCGTCGCTGAACACAACGGAGCCGGGGGGCAACATGATCGGGAAAACGAAGGGAATACTGCGGGCGTACCTGCCATCGGCACTGCTGGTGCTGGGCGGGTTCGGGGTTGCCGAGCTACTGAAGGCGATTTCCGCAGCCAAACAGGTGCAATGGCCGGCCACCTTGGCGATGTGGCTGAGCCTGGCTGCGCTGATGGCGGCCACCGCACGTGCGCTGTGGATCAGCTGGCGGCTGTGGCGAGCGCGCGGTGTTTCTACAGTACCTCCGAGCGGCGAGGCCTGACGCTGCCGGCTGTCTATGGCGAGATTGTGGCCGAGTGCGCATGAGGTCGCTGCGCCACGGCATTGTCCGCTCAAGTTAATAGACGCGACACGTACAAGACTGCCGTTCCGCCGCACCCACCGTGCGGCAGTTCTCTCTCCATCGATACGCACAAGGTCATCTGCCCAATGTTCCGCCCCCGTTTACTTGCCGTGCTGGTGTTGGCTCCGTTGCTGGTCTTCGCACAACCAACTCAGACCGGCGCGCGTCCGGCCGCCGCACCAACTGCGAGTGGAACGGCGGCTGCCGGAACAACCGCAGGCACGCCTGCAGCCAATACCGCGCAGCAAGCGCAGCTGTTCAAGCAGAACACCGAGATGACCCAGGCAGCGTTGCGTGTTGCGCAGATGGTCGATACCGATCAGGTCGCGCCGCTGTGGGATGGCACGTCCCGCGTGGCCAAGACGGCGGTCAAGCGCGATGTCTTCGTCAGCCAGATCGGCGCCGAGCGTGCGCGCCTCGGGGCGGTGGTCGGACGCGGGCAGGGCTCGGTGACACGGGTCAAGTACGGCCCCGGCGCGCAGGTGCCGGAAGGCTTGTACATCAACGTCAGCTTCCCGACCCGCTTTGCCAAAGCTCAGCAGCCGGTACGCGAGCTGGTGTCGTTCCGACTGGATGAGGACAAGACCTGGAGGCTCGCCGGCTACAGCCTGCGCGCGTCGATCAAGTAATGCAGCGGCTAACCGGGGAATCTGAGTGGAACTGACGATCGAACTAAAGATGCTGGGCTGGGCGATGGTGCTCGGCCTGGTGCAAATGTTGGCCGCCTCGGCCAGCATGACTGCCCAGCGCGGCACCAAGTGGAACGCCAGCGCTCGCGATGGCGAGACCAAACCGTTGACCGGCGTTGCGGCGCGGCTGGACCGCGCATTCCGCAACTACCAGGAAACCTTTCCGATCTTCGCCGCTGCCGTATTGGCGGTGAGTGTCGCGGGGCGCACCAACGCAGACACCGCGCTCGCGGTGCAGCTCTACCTGTGGGCGCGCGTGGCGTATGTTCCTGCGTATGCGCTGGGGATTCCGTACCTGCGCAGCGCAATCTGGGTGGTGTCGTTCTGGGGTATCGTCAAGCTGGTGCGGGCATTGCTGGGCTGGTGATGCGCGTCAGGCTGCGTTCGCGCAGCCGGTTGACGAGTGGCTGACACAATGTGGCGAGCAATTGCCTGATCGCTACCGTGGTTTGTCGTCTGTTCTAGGGCCTGTTAACACATAATAAGCCCTTCAACGATCAGGACGAAGCTCAGGAATCCGAGGAACATGACGTCGAGCTTC